>JAUNBK010000042.1 GCA_030527105.1 Planctomycetia bacterium | reverse complement strand
TGAAACGCAGGTGACACAACGGATGTGGGAGAGCGTGATGGGCAACAATCCGAGCTGGTTTAAGGGTGCCAATCTCCCTGTGGAGAGTGTGAGTTGGCATGATTGCGTGAAGTTTTGCGAGCAGATATCGAAGCTTTCAGGCTTGAAAATCCAACTTCCTACGGAGGCTCAATGGGAGTATGCGTGTCGTGCGGGTACGACGGGTACGTATGCGGGCAACTTGGATTCGATGGCTTGGTACTGGGACAATAGTGGCAGGCAGACGCACGAAGTGGGGACAAAGCAGCCAAACGCGTGGGGTTTGTACGACATGCACGGGAACGTGTGGGAGTGGTGTTCGGACTGGTATGGAGGTTACGTGGAGTCGCCAACGAGCGACCCGAAAGGGCCTGATAGTGGTTCGCGCCGGGTGCGTCGTGGCGGTAGCGGGGCCGACTACGCCGAGTGCTGTCGGTCCGCGCGCCGGAGCTGCAGCGCCCCGACGCGCTCGGGCGACGCCGTTGGCTTCCGCCTCCTCTTCGTCCCCCCTAGTTCATAGCTATCGCGAAGGCGAAACGAACGAACGCAAGGGGGCGAATGCGGAGCCGCCCCCGAGCAGAGAGTGAGAAGAGCCGTAGCGATCCCCCCCTTCGGAGGGTGGTCGTCCTCGGCCACCCACCTTGACGGGGTGTTCTGCCGGGGGGAAGCGTCTCCCACATCAGAACACAGCCCTTCAGAGAAGCGGATTTATCGTGCCGACTCGGAAAAATCCCGATCCAAAAAGTCGTTCAACTCCTTGAGCAGCACGCTGCCCAAGCCGTATTGGTGCCCGAAACGCTTGAGTTCGACCCACTGCTTCGGCTCGTTCGCGACGGAGAAAAGCCGCCTGCCGTTTCGATAAGGCACCGTGCAATCGTACGTTCCGTGGAATTGGAGGAGCGGACATTGAACGTTCGGAATCTTCTTGATCGAAGCGAATTGGTTGTCCATCACGAAATCAAACGGATAAATAGGACAAAAGTTTCGAGCAACGCGCGGCACGGTGTCGAAAGTCGAATAGAGGACGAGTTTCTCGGCACCATCCTGCGCCAACTCCACCGCGACGCCGCCCCCCAAAGAGTGCCCCATGAGGACGATCTCGTCTTCCGCACACGCACACCGCCGCGCCAGCCACGCACGCGCCGACCGGGCGTCCGTGTAGAGGTTTTCTTCGCTCAAATCCGCCCGAGTTCCGTCGCTTCGTCCGTAGCCACGATAATCAAAGAGGAACATCGCATATTTTGCGGGCTGCGCTCCTTCCCTCGCGTGAATCTCTTGCGGCTCGAAAAAAATCCACTCCGTGTTGACGCCGATCCACCCTCCGTTTCCGTGGCAAAAGAGGATCGGAATCGTGTTTTCGTCGATGTAGTTCCCGGAGAGGAGCAGATTTCCATGAAGCCGTACGCCGACCGGTGCGTCGAAATACACCTCCTCGGCACACGGATGAACGAGTGTCTCGTGCTCGACCTGCTGCCCGAACGAGTAGGGATGGTACACGAAACGATTCTCGCACGTCACGAGCGTGAGCGTGATAAAAACGTATAGCGAAATAGCCATGATAGCGACAACCTTAATGGTCTTTCGACCCCATTTTTTGAGTGTTTTTTCCATGTCTTGTCATTATGTTAAAAGATCAATAAAATCGTCTCACGCGGCGCAATCTCCACGGATATCGTCGCGTCGTTCGTCTTTGTTTTCACGACGCTTCCCGACATGGGGTTGAGAATCCATGCATCTTTTTTCCCCTGCGGAATCGGAATCTCGCCCCGATACGGCGTGTCCTGCGGATTGAGAAGGAGGAGGATATTTTTCCCATCGCGTCGAAACTTCCCCAACACCAACTTGTCGCACTCTGGAGCGACACGCGGCGCAAGTGCTTTGATGATCGGCTCCGTCTCGTCCTTCAACCCCGCTCGAATCACGACGCCGCCTTGCGATTCAAACGTTTCAAGGAGCGCGGCAAGCTCTTTGTGAATGTACGTATTTTTGGGAAGGACGATATTCTCCACGTCCTGATTTCCCACGCGCAAGAGGCAGCGTCCATTCTCGACCCGGCACTCCGCGCCTCGCATGTCCTCCCACCCTGCTGAGAAAAAGCAGACCTGATTCTCGGAGAGAAGATATCCCAAATCACAAAACGAGAGCGCGATATTTTGGAATCGCTCCGGCTGATTCATCATGCGAGGTCGATCCTTCTGCCCGATATAATCCGAGTGCATCTCTCGAATCGGATAGTAGAGGAGCGTGGAACGATCCAATTCCGCGTCGCGCACAATGGCGTTGAGCCTTCCCACAAAGTCGCAATACGCTCGAAAATCCTCCGTGGGACGGTCGGAAACTTGATAATAGAGCGAGAATTCCGTGACGCCCCACGCACTTTGCCACGCGGCACACATCGCCATTTGTTCGAGTGTCGCGCGAGGCTGATCCCGAATGTACGTGTCGATGTCGCTCACTTCCGTGGTCACGCGCCGCGTGTTGTTGAGAATCGCGGCAGACACGGGGAAAACAGCACTCCTCCAACCGTGCGTCGCCAAACGCTCGTTCGAGCTTGTCAAATCCATGCCCGGAATGTGCATTTTTCGCAGCATCGTGAGGATGTTCCCCTCATTCGGAATGTGCATTTGCAGTTCCTCCTCGTGAAGGAGGTGTCCCGTGAGAAACTTCCCATTCTTTTTGCACCAGGTCGCGATCGTTCCGCCCATTCGCTCGGCATAGAGGTCGGCAACCATTTTCCAAAATCGACGCCGCGTGAGTCGATCTCGCGAAGAGTCTCCCGAAAAAAGGCTCCACAAATTTTCGTTCAGGTTCTCGCCATACAACTTTTGATACACCTCGGGGAAATCATCGAACCACGGAACCATCGGGAGATTCTTTTTCTCGTGGTCAGGCTCGTCAATCGTTTTCGAAATCTCCAAACGGACGCGATCCGGGAGCAGCCCGGTGTTCACGCCGTTTGTCGAGGGTTCATCAATAAAAAACGCTTCGACGTACGAAAACAAATCCTCACCCAGGCGCTTTTTGTATTCCTCGTGCGTCACGCTCAAAAATTTCTCGACCGCCTCGAGATTGAATCCGCTTGGATACCTCCGCACGTACGCGAAATTATTGCTTGCGTGAGTGAACTCGAAGCAATCGCGCACGAAATAAGGTGTCTCGAAGTTTTTCGCGTCGTACACCAACTCCTTCGCCTCAAGGTCAGGTCTTCCCTCAAGGACGCGCCCTCCCGCCGCCAAACTTGGGTATCGATCTTCGTCATAAATCCACACACGCAGCCCCGCCTCTCTCGCGCAGCGGACGGCCTCCACAAACGTCGCCCACTCGTTTTCGTCGCGAAGATATTGGTAGTTCGAGACGCTCGTGACGATTCCTCCCAACCCACACTCCTCGCGGAGAAAGCGCATTCCGTCGGGAAGCTCTCGGTCGCCAAATTGCGCGAAAGGAAGATACGGATGCTGCCAGAGATGAGCGTTTTTCTTGCCAAACGTCCCATGGATTATCAAGAGCGGACGATGCTGCGCGCCGGGGTTCTCCCACTCGATCGCCCAAGGAAAAACTGCTTCCGACTCCGCCGCCTGTGCCGGATCGGCTTCTTGAGCGGCACAGGCTTCTTGAGCAACTCCGGTTGAGACAATACTCAAAACAACGCTTGCGACCAAAATACCCACAAGTCCGACGCACCCCAAAACGTTTCGAGCATAGACAAACATAGCGTTTCTCCTCTTTGCACATTTTCGCGATCCTCGCTTCCCACGCAACGCGCCAAGCGTCGAGAAAAGCGTATATCTCATGTGCGCAAAAATATTATGAATCAGAGCAAAATTTCCACAAAAGTGGATCACCCCCTCCCATCAACTCGATCTTACCAAAAAATTGAGCGCACGTCAAGCGGGTACATCAAGGGAAAACGAGAAATAAAGGCACCGCCCGCGCGCACTCGTCAAGCACGATAGATTCTCTGCCCTGTCCCACGCTTCAGGAGGCGTTTCATCTCCATGCTCGTGATGAGTGTCATGATTTTGAAGACCGGAATTCCCGTGAGCTGAGTGATTTGATCCACCGTCGCGCCGTCGTGAGGAATTGCCGCTAAAATATGCTTCTCCGGCTCCGTGAGACCCAATTCAGCAGGGCGCGAAATCTCAAGACCATCTTGGGTCGGAATGCGCTCCGAGAGCGGTCCCAATTCGTTCAAGACATCCTCAACAGACTCCAACAACCGCGCGCCGTCGCGAATCAATTGATGGCACCCAGCCGAGACTCGCGAGTCGATCGGACCAGGAACCGCAAAAACCTCACGACCATAATCGACCGCAAATTGCGCCGTGAGCGAAGTACCGCTGCGCTGCCCCGCCTCAATTACGACCGTGCCGAGCGTCATGCCCGCGATGATACGATTCCGCTGAGGGAACGTCCCCTTGCTCGCCTGCGTGAGCGGAGGAAACTCGCTGATGATTGCGCCATTGTTGTCCAGAATTCTTTTTGCAAGACCACGATTCTCCGGTGGATAAATGTCGAGCGCAAGACCGTGCCCCAAAACGGCAACGGTTCGTCCCCCGGCATCCAAGGCGGCTTTGTGTGCGAATCCATCAATTCCTCGCGCCAAGCCACTCACGATACAAAAGCCCGCGCGGACGAACTCCCCCACGAGTCGGAACGTCTGTCGCTCGCCATAGTTCGACGCGTGCCTCGTCCCAATCACGGCAAGCGACACCGAATCCTCCGGCAAAAGCGTCCCTCGAACAAACAACACGCCTGGCGGGTCGAAAATCCCCTTCAAAAGCGGAGGATACGCAGGGTCGCTCTCAAAAAGAAGCCGAATCCCGTGCTCTCGATAAAATTGAAGCTCACGCTCCAGATTGATCTCGTTTTTCGCGCGCAACACGGCATCCGCAATCTTCGGTCCCACATCCTGCACGCTGCATAGCTGGTAGATATCCGCACGAAAGACTTCATCCGCCGACCCGAAGTACTCCAAGAGGTTCTTTCTCGTGCGCGGACCCACGCCAGGCGTGAGAATCAGCCTCAATTCGTTGAGATTCCGGTCGTCGTCAAAGGGTGCGTTGGACATGGATTATTCGTCAATCGTTTGTGTTCATGAATGGAAGGGCTGAGGCGCTGCGTCAACGTTCGTTTTTCGTCTCCAACGCTGACGCAGACCACAGACCACAGACGAGCGGGCTTATCGCTCTTCAATCGGCGTGAAATTCGTCTCCGTCTCGCCCATATACACTTGTCGCGGACGAATGATCCTCCCCCCAACAAGGTCGTGCTGCTCCTTCCACTGAGCAATCCACCCCGGGAGGCGCCCGATCGCGAACATCACGGTGAACATGTTCGTGGGTATGTTCATCGCCCTCAAAAGCAAGCCGCTGTAGAAATCCACATTCGGATAGAGCTTTCGATCGATGAAGTACGAATCCGAGAGCGCCAACTCCTCGAGCCTTCTTGCAATATTGAGAAGCGGATCGTTCGTCGTGTCCTTGATCGACGCCAAGACTCGGTCGCACGCATCTCGAAGAATCTTTGCGCGGGGGTCGTAATTCTTATAAATCCGGTGCCCGAAGCCGAACAAACGGAATTTGTCGTTCTTATCCTTCGCCATTTTAATGCAGTCTTCCGGCGAAATTCCCCCTTGGTGGATGCCATCGAGCATCTGCATCACCTCGACATTCGCCCCGCCGTGGAGCGACCCCCAGAGAGCGCAAATCCCCGCCGCACACGACGCGAAAAGATTCGCGCGCGACGAACCAACCGTCCGAACCGTGGCGGCGCTGCAATTTTGCTCGTGATCCGCGTGCAAAATGAAGATCAAATTCAACGCATCCTCGACCTCCGGCGACACCTCGTAATGCGCGTAAGGTATCGAAAACATCATGTGCAAGAAATTCGCGCAGTAGCGAAGGTTCGGATTCGGATAAATGTAGGGCAAACCTCGGCTCCTCCGATAGATAAACGCCGCAATCGTGCGAATCTTGCTGATGAGCGCAGCTGAGACTTCCATAAACGCATCGTCGTCATCAAGGACGAGAAACTCACGATGAAAGCACGCTAAATTGCTGAGCGAAGCGGAAAGCTGCGCCATGGGTGGTGCCGCTGTGGGGACGTTTCGAAAATTATGACGCATGTTTTCGTGAAGCAGTTCGTTATTCGTCAAACGCTGCCGGAACGATTCCCCCTCCTCTCTCGTGGGCAAATGTCCTGAGAGTAAAAGATAAGCAGCCTCGATAAAGTTTGGCTTTTCGGTAACGAATTGTTCGATCGGAATGCCGCGATAACGAAGGATTCCCTTCTCGCCATCGATATACGTGATGGTACTTTTGCAAACAGCGGTGTTCGCGAGCGAGGGATCGTAAGTCGTCATTCGATGCTCCTCATAAAGTTTCGAAATATCAATCGCGACGTCGCCTTCCGTCCCGCGCAAAATAGGAAATTCGATCTTCTTCCCACCAATAGACAAAACAGCTTTTTCTTCTGACATGATTCTTCTCCATAAATCCGTACAAAACTAGTTGTGTTTATTATCACACATTGTGTACTCGTTCTCCATATACTCGTTCTCCTTTAAAATTCCCGTTTTGCGCGAAGCTTTGCGAGCCGTGGTGCGTAGCTCCGACGGCGGAGGGAACCGGAAATCTCAAGGCGAAGTATTATAAAACCACCCTTCCCTCACCATTGTACAAAGATTTTGCGTGAAAGGAAGGGGGTGGAGCTTCTTTTTTTGAAGAATCGGAAAAATTGCCGATATTTTGAGTAAAAAAGGAGGGTTATCCAAATTTTATAATACTTCTCGTTGAAATTTTCGGTCCCCTCCGCCTTGGAGCTACGCACCACGGCTCGCCAAACGTCGCGAAAACGGGCATTTTACAGGAAAACAAGTTTACCCCGCATTCTCTTCCCCAAAAAGCGTCAAAACGAGATTGCGTCGCCCGCCGTTTCTACGATGTTCGCACAAATAAATCCCCTGCCAGACGCCGAGCAAAAGCCGTCCGTCGCCGACCGGAATTTGAAGACTCACCCCCATGAGCGATGCGTTCCCGTGCGCAGGCATATCGTCGCGCCCCTCTTCCGTGTGGCGATAGGGAAAATCCTCGGGAGACCACCGCCTTTGAAGCGCCTCCAAGTCTCGCGGCACGTCCGGATCCGCATTTTCGTTGATCGTGAGCGATGCCGATGTGTGCTGAAGAAAAACGTTGAGCATCCCCACCCGAATCGTCGCCAACTCAGGAAGCGCCGCGAGAATCTCACGCGTTATTACGTGACACCCTGGCAAAAATGCCGGAAGTCGAAGACTCTTTTGATAAAAACGCATCTCATTCCTCCTTTTGTCTGATTTTTGGCAAAGTCAAAAAACACCCGAATCAACGCGCGCTGCAACCGGGGAAACTCAGCCAGCTTTTTGGAGCTGCACGAAACAATCCAAAAGTTCCGCCGGCGCTTTCGCGGGACGCCCCGTCGCGAGATTCACGAGTCCCCATTTCGTCTCCGCCTCGGCAAGCATTGCCCCATCCGATTTTCGGAAAAATCGATAGCGCCGAACGCTCGAAACGTGCTTCATCTCGCTCACCCAAGTTTCGACCACCACCGTGTCGCCCTTAAGAATAGGGAGCAAATAATTCACGGTGTGCCGACGCACGAACCACGCCGCCCCCAAATCGAGGTAGCGTTGCGTCCCCCACCCGTTGATCGTGGAGTGCTGGATCGCCACATCCTGCATCCATTGCACGTGCCAGACGTTGTTCACGTGATTCATCTCGTCCAAATATTCCGACGTTATCTCAATCTCTTTCCGATAAATGGGCACAAGCGCCATGTTCTATCTCCATTCTTTCATATTATTTGTGTTTATACTCGTTCTCCTTTAAAATTCCCGTTTTACGCGACGCTTTGCGAGCCGTGGTGCGTAACTCCAACGGTGGACGGCACTGGAAATTTCAACGAGAGATATTGCATGATGTTTCTCGCTCCCATAACTCGCACTCACGACGACCGACGCTTCCGTCGAAGCTGACCACACGCCGCCTCGATCTTTTCCCCTTTTCGATGACGCAAAACGACCTGAACGCCATTCTTCTCGAGAATCGTGGCAAACTTCATAACCCTCTGCTGCGCCGGTGTGCGAAATGGAATATCCGAAACGGGATTATAGGGAATCAAATTCACCAACGCGTTTCGTTTTTTGAGGAGCCGCGCCAACTCTTGCGCATGAGTCGGAGAATCATTCACGTCCGCCAAAAGGATGTACTCATACGTCACTCGACGCCCCGTTTGCGCAAAATAATAGTCCGCCGCATGGAGAATATTTTCGATGCCCACGCGCCGATTCGCCGGAATCAAAGACGTGCGCAACTCGTCGTTTGGCGCATGGAGCGAAACCGCCAAATGATACGCTTTCGGATGATCCGCCAGGCGACGGATTCCGGTGGGGATTCCTACGGTCGAAATCGTGATTTTGCGCGCCCCAATATTCAGCCCCTTCGGCGACGAAACAACGTCCAACGCCTCCAACAACGCCTCCAAATTGGCGCTCGGCTCCCCCATCCCCATTATCACGGCGTGAGAAAGCCGCTCTCCGCGCGTATGCAACAAATCCGACGCCAAAAGAAACTGCTCGAGAATCTCCCCAGACGTCAAATTCCGAACCACGCCATCCAACCCCGTGGCACAAAACGTACAACCCATCGCGCACCCAACCTGCGTGCTCACACAAAGCGTATGCTCGCCCTGCGCGTTGTGGAGAAGAACCGTCTCGATACTCTCCCCGTCCGATAGCTCCAAGAGCGATTTTTCCGCAGGCGAATCCGAATCTCCCTGCCGCATTTTCTCGTAGACCGTCCGGAGCGAAAAATGTTCCGCCAATTCCAAGCGCAATTTTTGCGGCAGATCGCTCATCTGATCGAACGAAATCACCCCGGGTTTGAGTGCCCATCGCCATATTTGATTCCCCCGAAAAGCGGGTTGATCATGCGCGCGGAGCCATTCTTGTAGCTCACTTGGGGGACAAAATAGGAACGGAGTCAAAAATTTTTTTCCAATCTCTTCAAAAACGCTCATGAAGATAAAACCACTTAAAACAAACATCCAAACGCACCTTATTATCGCACAAAACTCATTTTTCGCAAGGGGGAGGGAATCTTTTTTTACTTTTTTTTGGGAAAAAAGGAATTTTACCCTTGCATTTCCAAAAAAATGTGGTATAATGCTTTTAACGATTGAAGAAAGTTTACTGCTTGTTGCGGTATCATCGCTAGCCTGACTTCGGTTCAGGTATAGAAACGAGAGCCCGACACAGAGACGAATTTTCGCGTGTGTTTCCGAACGTATGTTTCCGAAACGCGTGAAGGTTTGTCTTTGTGCCGGGTTTTTTATTTGTCATTTTGAATTCAAGGATGAATCGGAGGTGTTAATGTTGAACATATCAGAATTTCGTCACGTCTGCTGTTTGCTTCGCAGGGAGCTGCATTTCAACGTGATTGAAAGGAAAACAGGAGTCTCCATACCGCTTATTTGCGCAATCTCAAGAGGTTGGACACCGTTTTTATCAACAGACAATCCCGCCGAAAAATGGAGTGAACACACACCTCCAACTCAAGGATGTTCAAAAATGTGTGACACTTGTCGTAGGGGCAGTACATACTTTCTCCAAAATTCAAAACAAAATTTTGACATTATTTCGCTTAATTTGCGACCAGAAGACAATCGAAGATATTTGGAAATCCGAGAAAGACGCCTGCAAAAATTAGCGGAAGAAGACTGGAAGGCACGATGCTTTCCAGAGTAAAATTTGTCCAACTCCTCAAAACACCAATAACCGCCGTACTCATCGCGCTTTAAAATTCCCGTTTCACACAATGTTTTACGAGCTGTGGCGAGCATCTCCAACAACAAAAAAAACGAAAATTCAAACGCGAAGTATTACAAATACCGAATTCAAACACGTCCAGGCTATATGTACCAGTGCTCAAAAATTGGAGTTTTCACAAATCCAACGTCAAACTTAAGGTGAAAATTCCAACACAAAGCATTATAAAGTATTGATTATTAAGAATGAAAGGACAAAGATGAAAAGATTTTATGTTTCGATTTTATGTTTTTTATTGATAACAGCATACGAAACCCACGCTTCACACGCCGGTTGCCCAGGGGGAGTATGCCCAATCCAAGGCGCAGAAGAAATTGACCGCTCCAATGAAATCACACACCACCCCGCTGTCGTCCGAGTGCTCGTCCAATATCCAAAATCCCAAAACCTCGGCTCTGGAACTTGGATTGAATACACGATGAATCAAAAATTTATCATCACTTGCGCGCACCTTTTTGAAGAAGGAGAAAACGCCCAAATCTGGATATACTTTCCCGGCGCAGGAAGATGCCAGGCAGAACTCCACTCTGTCGACCGAACGTGGGACCTCGCAATCCTCGACTCCCCAACCGGCTGGACGATACAAGGGGCAACACTCCCCCCAGCCGTCCCGTTGGGAGAATCCACACCAAAGCAGGGCGAGACACTCTTTTTCGCCGGCTACGGAAGCAACGGCACTTTCCGATGCGTCGCGGGAAACCTGCTCGGCTACTGCGCCGTGGGAAAATCCAAAAACTGCGAAACACTCGTCGTTTCGGGACAAGCTCGCCTGGGCGATTCAGGAGGACCAATCTTCAACTCAAACGGAGAACTGGTCGGTGTGCTGTGGGGAACCGACGGACGCACAATTTGCGGAAGCTACAACGGTAGGATTGTGAAATTTTTGGCAACAGCCTTTCCCACCCCACCTCCAAGCGAGAATCCAGAACAAAAACCTATTCAAGACGAACGTCTATTCCCTCGTCTCCCGTTCAGAAACGAAGGAACGGAACCCCTCACAAGCGTTTTAACCCAAATACTTCAGGAGTTGCGGAACATGCAACAGCCCACACCACTAACATCTCCAACTTCAACAACATGGGTTATTGTACTAATTGTTATATATATCGTATCGAAGAAAATAAAAGATGTGCTCCCATATCTGAAATCGCGAACAGGAAGTATCGCGGCGGCAACCACTGGAGATGCACCCGCCTAATATCCCGAAAACTTTTTTGAGCCACGCGCATCGCACAACAATCAAAATCAATCCTTTTTTACAACTTAATAAAATTTGATTTTGAATGGATTGCAGCCTGGATTGTTTGAATATATTTTTTAACAGTCGCGATTTGAAATTGAGGTTTCCGCGATGCTTTGGGTGCCATATTACACAAACTCCATAGAGGGCAAAAATGAAATTTTAAACGAGATATATTAGAAAACTTTTTTTTGACACAATTACTTAAAGGAAATAATACTATGATATTTAAGGATAGGATAAAGGAATTACGACGCGTAAAAACCGCCGACTTAAAACCAAATGAAAAAAACTGGAGACTACACCCCGAAGCGCAAAAAAATGCACTTCGAGGCGTTTTAGAGGAGGTCGGATACGCAGACGCTCTCCTCGCGCGTGAGGACGAAAACGGAAATTTAATTCTGCTCGACGGACATTTGAGAGCAGAAATCACACCCGATCAGGTGGTGCCCGTCCTCGTTTTGGATGTGAGCGAGGAAGAAGGCAACCTCATCCTTGCCACTCTCGATCCTCTCGCAGCCATGGCGGAAAACGATAATCAAAAGTTCGAAGATTTGTTCCAAAATCTCGAAACACAATCCGACGCTGTTCGTGACCTCCTACAAAAAGAGTGCTCACAACAGAAAAATAGCGTTTTGGGGGCGGGAGTCCTTGAAAAAGCGGAAATTCTTATTCCCGAAATTTTCCAAGTCGTTGTCGAGTGCGAGAGCGAGGAGCACCAAGCGCAAGTCTACACCGACCTCGAATCACGCGGTTTAAAGTGTAGACTTTTGAATATGTAGTTTTTTTCTAATTCCGTTTGTCTATGTTTATTAGTGTGGTTTATTATGAAAATTACTGTAGAAACACCAATCCTCGAATCCTTCCGTGTCAAGCAGGTGGCTGGGCTTTTTGACGTTCCGCTCAGCAAAAAATCTGTCGAAACGTTCGAAGTCGAAACTCCCGATTTGAATGCAGACGACTGGAGCATCGGGCTTATTGTTGGCCCATCCGGAAGCGGAAAAACAACGCTCGCTCGAAAACTTTTGGGCGAAAATCTCTACCAAAATCCCCCATGGAAAGACGACGCGGCAGTGATCGATGGCTTCGATCCGTCCCTCTCCATTCGCGAGACAACCGCACTCCTCACGTCCGTCGGGTTCAGCTCCCCGCCAGGGTGGGTCAAACCTTATGGTGTCCTGAGCAATGGCGAAAAATTCAGGTGCGATTTAGCTCGCGCAATTTCGGTTGCAAAAGTCAAAAAAATTGAGAATTTGATCGTTGCTTTCGACGAATTCACGAGCGTCGTCGATCGAACGGTTGCGAAAGTCGCCTCCGCAGCCATCGCGAAAGGCGTAAAATCCGGAAACATCCCATGCAAATTCGTCGCCGTCACGTGCCATTACGACGTTGCCGAGTGGCTCGAACCCGATTGGGTAATCGACATGGCGTCCTGCACGCTCTCAAGGAGGCGTCTTCGGCGTCCTGAAATTCGGATCGAAGTCGTGCGTTGCGGACGCAGTATCTGGTCGCTCTTTGCGCGTCATCATTATTTGAGCGCAGGAATTGCCTCGGGCTGCCGGTGCCACCTTGCACTTTGGGATTCCGCACCCGTTGCCTTTTGCGCCGAAGTCCCGCAGATTGCGAAAAAAAACCACTGGCGCGTAAGCCGAGTTGTAACGCTCCCTGATTTTCAAGGTCTAGGGATTGGAATGAAATTCATCGAAACAATTGGCGACATGCACAAAGAAAAAGGCGAACGTTTCAATATCACGGGGAGCCATCCGGCGGTCATTTCCCACTGCAAGCGTTCTCCAAAATGGCGCGCCGTCAGTGTGAGCAACGCCAAATCCAAGCCTCAAAAACAAAGATTGGTGTCGGGATATTTAGGTGCAATTGGTCGAGTCGTTGCGTCGTTCGAATATTTTGGCTAGCAAGATCAATACAGCAGAGCGTTGCCACTCAGCGGCAAAGAATTGCCAAAACAAGTGGCACACGCATGCCATGTGCACAAGAACAACACAGACAAAAACATAACTTAAACAACTGCAATCGAATAATATTTTGTAATACTTCTCACTAATATTGGCAATCGAATAAATTTGAGTTTTCGCAAAATTCCGAGAGCCAAGTTAAAATGAAAAAAACACAGGAATAAAAGAAAAAGAGAAATGAAATAATTATGAGGTATGTAAATGAGAAAAACTCCCCCATTAAGCAAAAAACAAAAGGACGAAATTCTTGCAATATTGTCGGTGGGCTGCAGTCGTCAAACAGCCGCTCGATATGTGGGCTGCACTCCTGCGCTTATTCGGAAGACCGCGAAAGAGGACGCGATTTTTGCCGACGGAATCCGCAAAGCGCAAGATCAAGCGGAAATTTTGTCCATGAGATGCATCGCCGCCGCTGCCAAGCAGGACAAATATTGGAAGGCTGCCGCATGGATTTTGGAGCGCAGAAATCCAGAAGAATTCCGGCTTCGGGGACCGGGAACTTTCACTCCAAAGCAGCTCAAATTCATAATCACTCAACTTTCAGAAATTATTGTTGAAGAAGTCAAAATCCCTATTTATCGAAAACGTTTATTAGAAAGAATCGACGAATTTTGCAAAGAATATTCAACTTAAAGGAGAGCATTATGGAGACCCCAAGTGACACGCGCGCTTATTTGCATTTTATTCGAAAACTGCGCGCTCCTTTGGCGATGTTTCACGGAGAATCAAGACGTCAAAATGCTCGCGTCAATACCGATGCAGACTCGTTCGAATCGTGGTGTTTCCGGTTTTTGCCCGCTCATTTTACGCGCACTCCATCATTTATGCATCGTTGGATGTTTCGCTATTTGGACAAACTCACAGCACGCCGTGGCGAGAAGCTCAATCTTTTAGCGCCGCGAGGTGGTGCGAAATCCACCATTGGCACCCTGGCTTTCCCCTTAAAATGCGCGCTCGAACGTTCCGAATCCTATATTTGGATCGTCTCAGACACGCACGACCAAGCGAAAATGCACCTCGAAAACATCCGGCAAGCGCTCATCGACAACTCGGAATTGCGACGAGCCTACCCGAATTCGGCGGGACGCGGCATTCGATATCGCGACGGGGTGCTCACCCTCGCAAATGGCGTTCGGCTAGAAGCGTTCGGCACAGGACAAAAACTGCGAGGCAGGCGCCATGCAGAAAATCGACCAAATTTGATTATTTGTGATGATTTACAAAACGATTCACATAGTCGATCGACAAAACAACGTACAAAAAGTCGCGAGTGGTTTTTCGGAACACTATTGAAAGGAGGCAATTCCCGAACGAATATAATTCATTTGGCAACGGCATTGCATCGCGATGCGTTGGCAATGGAGCTGACTCGCACTCCTGGCTGGAAGTCGCGGATTTTTCGCTCAATCGTGAGATATCCGGAAAAAATGGGCTTGTGGGAGGAGTGGGAGAGCATCCTTTTTTCGCAAAAATCCAACGCTATGCGAGATGCGAGGCGGTTCTACGAAAGCCATCGGGAGGAGATGAACCTTGGCGCAAAGGTTTTATGGGAGGCTGAGGAGGATTTGTACACGCTCATGAAAATGCGCGCGGAAGCTGGACATTCAGCGTTCGAAAGAGAGAAACAAAATTCGCCCATTAATCCAGATTTATGCGAATTTGATGAAAAATATTTCGAACGCGATTCGTTATTTATCGAAAACTTTCCACCATGCGAGACACGCGTAATTGCGCTGGATCCAAGCAAAGGGAAGCACGCCGCCAAAGGAGACTACTCCGCTTTCGTCATGTTGGGAATGGACAAAGATGGCGACCTGTTCGTCGACGCGAGGCTCGAACGCCTCCCGATCGACGTGATGGTTGAAACGGGGATCGAATTGTGGCGCAAATTTCAACCTCATGTGTTTGGAATCGAGGGAAACCAATTTCAAGATTTGCTCTCAAGCGTTTTCGCGCAAAAAACACGAGAGAGTGGAATCAAACTTTTCGAGCCTGCGTTGATTTATAACCACACATCGAAAATCGTTCGATTACGTCGTTTGGAGCCATACTTGGCTTCGGGCAGGATGCATTTCAAAACCAACTCACCCGGTGCGAGGCTTTTAGTCGAACAGATCCGACAGTTCCCCATTGGGGATCACGACGACGGACCAGATGCGCTCGAAATGGCACTAAGAATCCTTCAGCAAATATCGAACGTAAAACAACACGACGATGGACTCGGGGACAATATCTTTGGCTCTTTTGGAATCGCGTAAATTTCAAGATTTCAGGATATTTTATCAAAACCAAAACAATTTTACGCAAAAAATACACATTTTTTGAAATTTTAACTAAACTAGAGGATTTTGTAATGTTTAACACAGATATTATATCTCCATTTGGCTATTTATTTGATGATGAGGAACGCTGGGCAACGTTGGAAAACACGCTTTCTGCTGGTCGATTCGAAAGAGAAGAGACCCTGGAGGATGCAAGAAATTCCTGTCGTCATCTTGCGCTCACAAATGAATTTGCTATCAATGGACATGAGAATCGTGTCAGTTTTGTTGTTGGTTCCGGACACAAATATCGAGTTGTTCCATGTCGTGGCAGAACGGCACCAGACGACCTGATAAGAAAAGCGCAAGATTGGATCGATGATTTTATTGACGAAAATTGTTGGTACGACCGGCAACAAGAGATTTTTCATCGCAAAGATCGCGACGGAGAGGTGTTTTTGCGCATCTTTCGTCTTACAGATGGCAGAACGTTTCTCCGTTTCATTGAGCCGGAGGACGTAAAAAACCCATCCGACGCACAGGAATCTTCCAAAATGGGAGTCGTCGTTTCGCCAAATGACGCGGAATTCGTTTTGGGGTATTGGGTCGAAAACAAATTCATCTCAGCCGAAAATGTTCAACACCGAAAATCGAATGTTGATCGTACGGTAGTCAGAGGAATCCCACTTTTTTTCCCAGTTCGAAAAAACCTCCGTCGTGCAGAGAAACTCCTAAGAAATATGAGCGTCGTCGCGGAAATCCAGTCCGCGATTGCCATCATTCGCAAGCATTCCGGCTCCACAAGGTCGGGAATAGAAAATTTTGTTGCAAATTCGACAGATTATTCCACCTCGTCAAGCAAACGTTTTCGCCACTATTCACCCGGAACAATAATCGACGCTTCCTCGGGGATTGATTATCAATTTCCTGTGGCAGCAGTGGACGCTAGCCGCTATATATTGGTGCTCCAAGCTGAATTGCGCGCAATCGCAAGCCGGCTCGTCATGCCTGAATTCATGCTAACCAGCGACGCAAGCAATGCAAACTACTCCTCGACGATGGTCGCCGAAGGACCTGCTGTGCGAATGTTTGAACGTCTGCAAAGACAAATGATGCACGAAGATTCAAGACTATTTAAACGCGTTCTTATGAATGGCGTTGTGTCCGGCGCGCTCCCAGCTGAAACTTTGGATTTTGTTACGATTCACATATCGTCTCCGAAAATCACTGTTCGAAATCGACTCGAGGAAATTCAAGCTGACAAGTTGCTTGTCGAACTTGGTGCAATGTCCGTCGAGGACTTGGCCGCGCGCCACGGCACTGGACAAAATTATTCGTAACGTATGTTCAGTATTGAATTTTATTGAAAATCTGGCAAAATAGGAAGGTTGTTTAGTATACACAAGACAGGTGCATTTTTAGGGTTTTAATATGCCACAAGACCAGACACAAGAGAGCACAGAAAAAAACAGCACAAATCAACGCAAAGTCGCCTCGATGCAAATAACTTTGGAAGAGATTTATGCTCAAGTTTTTCGCAAGGAATACTATGGCAGCGTCAGCCTGCGTTTTACGATTCAAGACGGTATTATTCAGGGAATTAGTTGTAATCTTGAGAGATCAATAAGATAGGAGGAAAAAATGCCAACATCCGAAAGGGAGTTGAGATGGAGTGCGTTGCTCGAGTACGCCGAAGCAGGCGAACAGCACATCGATCGCGGACGAAGCCTGCTTCGGGGAGTGAAAATCCTCGGACTTGTTTCAACAAACAAACGTCGTTACACAGAAAAAGCTGTCGCCCAGGCGATGGATTTGTACGAAGGGGTGAAGGTTAATGTAAATCACCCCCAAGGAAATCCACAAACACCACGCGATTATCGCGACAGAATTGGCTGGCTGGAAAACATCGTTTATCGCGAAAGTGTCGGACTCTTTGGCGATTTTCGATTCAATCCGAAGCACCCGCTTGCTGACCAGCTCATGTGGGATGCGGAAAATGCACCCAAAAATGTTGGATTTTCGCACAATATCATGGCGCAAACGGAAACAAACGATGAGGGAGTCCTTCTCATTAAGGAAATTTCACAAGTAAAAAGCGTCGATCTCGTTGCTGATCCTGCCACAACGGAAGGATTATTTGAATCGGAGAGCGACATTCAAAACAACAGCAATTGTGAGAAAAACACAAACAAATCAGAATGTACGATTAACTCAAAACACACGCAAGAAGAAAAGTTGGAGATGCTGCGCCACATGATCGAGGCGCTCGAAAGGCGCGTCAAGATTTTGACGGAGGAAAGTTCGTCGGATTCGCCCTTATCCCGTCCCAAAACGCCATTAAGTGAATTAAATCACATTTCTGTTGATGAGTTTGTGAAAACCATATGCAGATAGTTTATTTTTGCCCTAGAAGAAAGGATTAAAAATGCAGAAACCTAATTTTAATTGGAAATGGGGAGACACGTGCCCGATCACCATTCAAGCAAGCAAAAACGACGTGATTCACGCAGGCGACTTGATCTGGATGAACACTTCCAACAAGGGTGCTCCTGCCTCGGCATTCGCCTACGACACCTCCGAATCAAAGACGCAGGAGAATTTTGTCTCCAAATTTCTCGGAGTCGCGATGCAAGACAGCGGTGCTGGGGACGAAAGATTCATTCGAGTCGCAACAACTGGGACTTTCGAGTTCGACGACGTCAGCGCCGACATTTCCGCACAAAATTTAGGAACGTTCATGGGACCTGTTTTGAACTCTGACGATTCCTATTTGGAAAACAGAAGCCTAGCTGTTGTCACGGGATCGCGATTAGCGATCGGGCGCATCACCCACACGGAGTCCGTACCCACAGGCAAAGCACTTGTCGCAATCATCTCCACCGTAATGCGCGGCGGCGCGGCAGGTTCGGATCCAACGCTGATTTCCGAGTCCAATTCATAATAATATGATGAAGAGACTCTTTGTTTTATTGTTTTTTCCAAATGAAAGGTTTTTATGAAAAGTATCAATTATCGTGAGTTGAAACGCCAAGTGGAATTGGATGGAGCAGCACAAACTGCGGACCACTTAAGTGAGGCTCTGGACGAGCACATGCTGGCACCAGAGGACTTTAGTTTGCGTGACTTGGCTGAGACGCTGGTGCCTGATGGGACTGAATGGGTGAGGACTCTCAATCCGAGTGCGACGCCCTTGATCGAGAGCGGAGCGGTGGATTCCACGGCCTTTCTTAATATCACGGGCAAAATAATCCAATCAAAAATCAAAGAATCTTACGAACATCCGGCATTCGTGGCATCGAAGTTGGTCCCTGTCGTTTCTACGCGCCTGTCGCGTGAGCGGATCCCGGGAGTTGGGCAGATTTCTGCGGACACCATGCACGTGCACGAAGGAATGCCGTACCCTAATGCAGGATTTGGCGAAGAATACGTGGACACTCCGGAAACAATGAAGCACGGATTGATCGTTCCCGTCACGAAGGAGGCGATCTTCTTCGATCAGACGGGGCTGGTGTTGCGGCGCGCGACCGAAGTTGGTGAAATTTTAGGGGCAGACCGCGAAAAAAGAATCCTGGACGTCATTCTTGGAATCCAGAACACTTATTCGCTAAATGGGACTCCCTATAACACCTATTACGCCTCTTCCGACAATGGGCCATGGGTCAACAAAATCGACTCCAATGAGCTGCAAAACTGGGGGAGTGTGGATGCGGCGGAGCAGATTTTCGCCAACATGCTCGATTCCAATACTGGCGATCCCATTTTGATTAACGCCGAGAGTGTTTTGATAATGCCGGCAAAACGTTTCACTGCAGCTCGTATTTTCTTTGATGCTCAACTTGAATGGGAAAACGAATCGACATCAAGCGGAAATCATCGCCTGACTTTCCCAAATCCCTTGAGCAAATACCGTGTTTTCGACAGTGCATACGCTTATCGTCGGTTGATTACAAGTGGAGTGGCGGCGGCGGATGCGGCAAAGTACTGGTTTATTGGGGATTTCAAGCGTGCATTCGCTTATCTCGAAAACTGGGGACTCAGCATCGCCGTCTCAAACGCTCACAGCGAGGCGGCATTCGCACAAGATATTTTGGTGCGATACAAGGCGAGCGAACGAGGCACCCCGGCGGTTTTGGACCCACGGTATGTTGTGTGCTGCAAATAACCGTTTGAATTTTTTGTGAAATTGTTGATCGACAATAAACGATCGGTGGAGTTCTCTTTTTCGCACGAAGAAGGTACTCCATCGACGTTTACAATACGTCACGTTTGAATTTTCGGTTTTCTCTGTCATTGGAGTTTCACACCACAACTCTTAGCGCTTTAAACCGAAATTCAATATATGACAGGTGTACCATTCATTATTAGGAAAGTCCATATATGTTTAGATTTTATCGTGACATTACTTTTGTTCCACCCGACGAAACCCTCGCGAACTTCCCCGTGATGGTGCGTTTCTTGGGCGACTCGTCGATGGCAAACAGATTGCAGGCCACCGGCTTCGACACCCAATTCGAACTCCTCGACGGCACGGTTCTTGAGTTTGAATTAGATTATTACGACTCCGCGACTGGTTCCGGCTGTTGGTGGGTGAAAATCCCCATTTTTTCGAATTCTGCGCCAACCATCATCCGAATGCGTTACGGAAACGCCGAAATTACCACGAATCAGAGTGTGCGAACCGTGTGGGATTCCGACTATGTTTTCGTGGCACACTACAATATTCCAGATGTGGTGGCGGACTCCTCGCAGTATGAACAGACTGTAGTAAACAGAAGAATAAACGGCGGGACAAATCCCGTTACGCAACTTTTTGATACGGATATTGCTACAGGAAGAGCGGCGACTATTTACGGGCGTGCCCAGATTGAAGACAGTTCGATGCTCGTCTATTCCGTGTTTTCGGTAGGACGGTACGATACAACGTGGTGCGACAATGTTTCTCTTAAGAGAGGAGCTGCAAACCAGCCCCCAAACGAGAGCAACAAATATAATCTCCAGTGGGTGGGCATTTGCAAATCCAATTTTTATTTGTACCAGTACGCCGCAAGTCAGCAGATGTTCAAAGAAAATGTCGCTGCGAACACATGGATCACCTCAAGTATGACCTCCGGAAACCCCGTCGGGACTTACCTGCGTATCGTGGACGGCGTGGAATCCACCGTAACAACAGACACAAAGAGCAGCGGGGTTAATTATACTCTGACTTTCAATGAGTGCGGTTGGAATAGTGGTGCGTACACCTCACAGGACGAAATACGCCTTTCATCCATACAGCGCTCGGCAGCGTGGCTGCGGTATGAGCACAATCAAGTCCTCAACTATTTTACGTACACCACAAACGGAAAAGAATACACCTCGGGAGGCTCGCAGGTGCGTCCCGTTCGACCCTACATAATGCAAGGAGGTTTTGTTTTATGCTAAAATCACAATTGATTACTATTGCGTATACTGCCTACAATGCGGACACCGGCCTACTCGCGTCCGGCGACGTTGCGAACCATACCGCGAAGGTGTCGAAAGACGGTGCGAGCTTCACGCCTTGCACCAACACACCCTCGGAAATAAGCGACGGCGTATATAAAATCACGCTCACGGCAACCGAAACGAATTGCAACACGCTCACGCTCTTCGTGTCGTCGTCGACAGAAGGGATTGTGATTCCTCCGGTACAGTGCGCGTTCGAAGATTATAGCACCCTTCCAACCTCAAGCGCCGTTTCGACGCTGCAAACGAGCGTGAATGCGTTGCCGTCTTCCGCGAGTGTCGCACAAGATGTGTGGAACTACGCCTCTCGAGTCGTGACAATCAGCGGAAGTGTTGAAATTTCATCTGCGTCTTTAGAAAATATTCGCGACGGACTTGGTAAGTCAGTTGAAATTAGCGCGATTAATACGCATTTAAACGAAACAGACGACAGGCTGGAGGATATCCTGACAAACACAAACCGAATTCCCACAAACCCGGCAGCAGTGGGAGACAGCATGACACTCACAAGTGCGTATGATAATGTAAAGAATTTCGAACTGGACGTAAAAGCGATTGCCGACGCCGTCCTGGTGGGAGACATATCGCGAGTGGAGAGCGTCGCACCGCTGTTTTCGTTGTGTTCCGTTGTTCTTGCCCACTTTGGAAGCAGCGTGAGCGAAGGAAATTGGACAATATTTCGAACAGACGGTGAAACACATCACGCCTCGCTTTCTGTCGAAGGAAATGAATCTGCATACCCAATCACTGGAGTTAAATCATGATAACCAATGGTTTTTTGGACATATTTCGCAAATTGCTTGGCTGGAAAAGTGTTTCGTATGAAGAGCTTCCAATTGCGCTTCGACTAAAACTTCCTCCCGATGGAATGGCACACTCGACCGGCGCGGAAAAAGCGGTCGTTCATAGCTTTTGAGGAAGGAGGTGATTTGTGCCTTGTGCAAAATTATATTATGGAACGGTTTTAACATCAGGGTCCGTTGCCTTGCTTGCTCGAATCGTGGGAGAATATTCAGAAGTCCTAAAACGGAGTGAATTTTCTTCTGGACATTATTCAGTATTTCGACTTGAGGAAACAAACGAATTCCGGAAAACTCCAATCGAAGGGCACTATGAAAAACCACTCGATTTGGATAGTGTTCTTTTCAATGTTTTGCAGAAAGACGCTTCATGGAATATCGACACTTCAGGATACAATTTTCGCCACGTATTAGGCTGTCGAGAGAATGATATTTTCGCTTTATCTGAACGATTATATCAAGTGGAATATACTCTTCAGCCTTCGGACGAGAGGAGACTTCCCGTGCGTGTTTTTTTCCGTTTGCGTACACTATAGAAATTTTAGCCCCAGCGTTAGGATTTTCGGTATTACCTGCCGTCGGAGCCACGCACCTCGGCTTCCGAAGCTTCCTAAATTGCGCATTTTAAGGGTCGACAAGCATTAAAATAAGGAGATTTGACATGAATAACGACGAGAATCTATTCAAAAGGATAAAAAATCAAACATTAACGATAATTGAAGAAATTACGAAATCGCCAAAGCCAACATACACACTCGAAGGACAGCGTGTCGCGTGGGAAGAGTACCTTCAGCAACTGCAAGAAACGGTCGAATGGTGTGATAAAATGATGGCAAATACCACACCTTTCGAGATGTGCACAACTGCGGGAACATGATCTTGAGTGAACGTATCGTGAGCTGAATATCTCACTTCACGATACGTTATTATTAAATTTGAAAATCGAAATAGAGTTTTTTAATACTTCTCATTAGATTCCACGGTATTGTCCGCAATTTAAAGAAGTTGACACTTTTTCATTTATTCGAATACAAGTATAGATAAAGGAAACAAAATGGACAATTTATGGACGCCAGAAGAGGATGTTTTACTCATTCTGGACAAAAAAGAAACCATTTATTGGAGACGCCCTCAAAGCGATTTGTCGTTAGAGATTCCCAACGCGATGAGAATCTCCGATATTCAAACGATTCGCGACTCTTCTCCTGCCCATGAGTCCGAATCCGTGTGGATCATTCCCAAGCCCTCATTTCAGGGCGAGCTTCCTTTTTTGGGAGACACTTTTCGCGATGCTGAAGACGACGTTTGGGTCGTCTCGAAACTTCAGCGCCTAAAGAATGCCGGGTGTTGGAAGTGCACCGCAATGAACGTTCGGCTCCAGTTTCGCTTGAACGAAAAGGCGGATTGGTATCGACCCCAATGGACTTTGGACGCGGAAGGGGCACCTTTTCCTGAGTATCGACTGCTATTCCCGGGCATTATGCTGAGGATCGAAAACGCTTCGAAATCAAATGTATTTCATTTGTTGATGATGGGCGGAACGCCTCGAGTTGTATATCGCGATTGTTTTGTGACGCCAGACAATCGGGGATTTCGTGCTTTGGAGTTTTATCCTGCTGACAGTTGGCGGGATTTGTCTCGGGTTGTTGCGGAGGAAATTGAATATGGAACCTGAAAATATTATTCGTGGAGTTTGGAAAAAGAGCGCGAAACTTCGTTCAATTCTCCCTCTCGATCGGCTAGCAGTTGGGATTCAGCCACGGACCGATTTGCCGCGAGGTTTGATCGTTCGATCGAACACGCAGGGAAAATTGCTTACCAATTTAGGATTTCGACTCGATTTTATCGAATTAGAACTGAGTGTGTATTCAAAAAAGCGTTCTTCGCTCATGAATTTTGACAAAACGCTCAGAGACCTCCTTTTTCGGGAGGGAAATTTTGGCTTATTGCAGTGCGCTATTCAACCAGTCTCTGACGATGAGTGGAAATATGAATTAGGACTCGCTTTTTACGCGAATTTTTACGATACAGACAAGGAAACGGAGGCGCCAGAATGAATGTTTTTGAATCAAAATTTTGGACAGAGATGGCTTGGGTCTGGCTCGAACAGAACGGCTCATCCAACACGAGAATTCAGGGGAATTTTAGGAAGCAGATCGCAACGCCAACCGACGCGCCATCAATTACGAGCGTGTGGTTTGTTGAAAATTTTATGATTGATCCGCTTTGCACATACAATTTCGACCTTCATGCCTTGCCGCTCACGGTCTGCAACACGCAAATCATAAAAAAATTTCACGCAATTGGTGCTATTTATATCCGTAATTGCTCAAAAAACATTCCTTTGATCCTTGAAAACAAAACGTTGCTCACTCACGCCCCACTCCCGGCAGATGGGGTGATTTGCATGATGAATCCTGCGGCGGATTGGGAAATTTCTGGCGATTCGCGAGCGCTTGGTTTAGTTAATCATTATTCGTCGCCCGTCCATGTTGACATAGCAATCTTGGGTGTTGAGCCTGAGACGGAAGAATAAGGAGTCAAGATGGCAAAAATAATATCAAACCCACTTTCAAGTGTCCCCTTTTTCGAATTGGCGGGTTCTCCAACCGAAAAATACACGGTTGAAGGTTTTTCTGCCGAGCGGCGTTTTCTCGTTGCGTGGGAGAAACGAGACGATTTTGCGCGAGATATCATGGGTGATGTCTCCACTTTTGATTATCGAACTGCGGCTTATTACCCAAATCGACCTTCGGTTTTCCCCGTGAGTGTGAAATTCGAACCAGCAGACGGAGACACGATCGTTTGTCAGGCTCTTGAAAAACTCCACGAAGATTTGAATTCCTACGATGGTTGGGCTATTGCCACGGTCGAGTACTCGGCCACAAATGACGAGGATTTTGATTTTGCTCCTGAGACGGAGAGTGGGACGTCGCTCACATATCGATTATCCTGGGAGACAGAGGAATTCTTACTTCCTTCGGGAAATTGGACGTGGCAAGACACGTTGGAGTCCGCGCCAAACGACTTGACCCCGATTCAAAGAATCCCCCAGACCATTCACACCCTGGTTTGGTCGCAAGTTGTGTCGCCGCCATGGAATACGATTTTGGAGGCTCAGGGAAAGATCAATCGTTACGAATTCCTGAACGCTCTGCCGGGGACGCTCCTCTTTGAGGGTGCCACAGCGAATCGACTTTATCGATCCACCTTCCAAAATGGCGAATCCCCTTTTTGTTGGGCGATCACATACACCTTCCGACAAAAATCGATTCATCATCAGGGAGAAACATTCGGTTGGAACGATTTCTTCAGGGCTGACGATGGCATGTGGGTTCCCCTCGTGAATAACGGAAAGAGCATTTATGACAAAGCCAATTTCGAACCTCTTTTCGTCTCCGAGATATGAGAAAAAGAGTCCCTAACCACGATTCCCAGAGAAGAGAATCGCAAACAGCACGAGCAAACGACCATACAAGGGCAGACATCCCCCACATGGTCGTTTTCGCGATCTAAACGACACGATCAAGTCGAAAATCTAGGGACAACACACTTCTGCATCGCCCAACTTTGCGACGATTTAGTAACCCAAGTTGTGCATTTTCTCGATGAGGTCGACGGCACGATTGCTGTAGCCCCACTCGTTGTCGTACCAAGAGAGAACCTTGAGCATGTTGTCCTTGAGGACGAGCGTCCAGTCGGAGGAGAAAATGCTGCTGTGGGGATCGTCAATAATGTCAGAGAGCACAATCGGATCATCGGTGTAATCCAAAATACCCTTGAGAGCGCCCTCGGCAGCCTCTTTGACGGCGGCGTTCACGGCTTCTTCCGTGACGGACTTCACCGTCTCGCACGTGAGGTCAACAATGCTGCCCGTGCCAGTCGGAACGCGGAGCGAGATGCCCGTCAGTTTGCCATCCAACTCGGGAAGAACCTTGCCAACTGCAGCGGCGGCACCCGTCGTGGTCGGAATGATATTGAGACCAGCGGCGCGTCCGCGATAGAGGTTTTTGTAAGGAATGTCCAAAACGACCTGGTCGTTCGTGTAGCTGTGGACGGTGGTCATCAAACCACGCTCGATACCAAAGTTGTCGTTAATGACTTTGGCGAGAGGAGCCAAGCAGTTGGTCGTGCAGCTCGCGTTGGAGACCATTTTGTCTTCAGCCGTGAGAGACGCGTCGTTCACGCCCATGACGATCATGCGCGCTGCGCCCTTCGAAGGAGCACTAATGACGACTTTTTTCGCGCCAGCATCCAAGTGGCTATCATAACCAGCGGCGGTTTCGGTCTTCTGAGACGTAAAGCGTCCGGTCGACTCCAAAACAATATCGACACCCTCTTTGCCCCACGGCAAGTTGGCCGGGTCGCGCTCGGCAACAATGTCGATTCGCTTGCCGTTGACGATCAAACCTTTCTCATCGTAGTCCACCGTACCCTTAAAACGACGGTGGATACTGTCGTATTTCAGAAGCATCGCAAGAGTTCTGGTGTCCGTCAAATCGTTGATGGCGACGACGTCAAATTTCTCCGGCTGAGCAGCCATGATGCGGAATACCAGACGTCCAATACGTCCAAAACCATTAATACCTACGCGAATTGACACTGCGTTGTCTCCTTACAAAATAGAAACAAGATTCGAAACACTCATCCTCCCGGACAGAGTGCCAAAACACACCATCTAGGAGAACGCCTAAAATTTCGCCTATTATACCACACTTTCAAGATTATACAAGCCCCCCACAAATTTTTTCAAAGTCTGTACCGACGTCTGTACCGACGTCTGGATCGACAGTCGCGAACGGCGTGAGCCGATCAAAAGTTTTTGGAAGGAGAGTTTGAAAGCGATCGTCAAAACGATAGTCGTGTTCATAAAATCCACACAACATCAGGGTGTCTCCACCACATGGTCGACAAAAATGGTCGCGTCAAAGACTTGATCCCGACGAATACGCCTCACGACAACCTCTTTTTGGTAGAAGTAGACCTTCGTATTTGGCGCAGGGACACCCCCGCACTTGGCGAGGATCCATTGCGACAGGGTTTGATTCGGCGGAACGGAATCGCCTTGGAGACCTAATTCCGCAAGGATATCGCTCACCTTCGCGCCGCCTCCGACTTGGAGAATATTCTCGTCTTGCGTGTCGATAAACTTGGGGAGACGCCTGTCGAACTCGTCCTCCAAATCGCCCACCAACTCCTCCAGAATGTCTTCAATCGTGATCAAACCGACGGTGTTTTGATTTTCGTCTCGTACAATTGCAATATGCGCGTGCTGGTTCACAAAAGCGAGCAAAACCTCCGTGAGAGGTTCGGTCTCAGGAATAAAATGCACCTTTCTCGCAATACTCCTGAGCGAGGAATTGTCCGAGCGGGTGTGGATTGAAGAGACCAACTCCTTCAAATTCACGTAGCCAACGACCTTGTTCACGTCGCCATTTTCCAGGAGAGGAAATCGTGTGTGAGGATCCAAGTGCGCAACAACAAGCGCCTGGGCATTGTTTTGCGTGGTGGAAAGAAACGCGATTTGCTCCACCGGAATCATGATTTCCCTCGCGGTTCGAGACCGAAGCCGACTCGCCTCCTCGACGATTTTGACCTGGGTTTTGTTGATAAGTTTCGACATTCCGACAAAGCGCACGAGCGCAATAAGCTCGTTGAGCGGCGAATCTTTCGGCACGCCTCGCGACTCAAACGGTCGATTGACGAGATGAATGAAATAAATGACGGGTCTCAAAATTCCCACCAGCGTTCGAATCGTGCGCGTAAAAAGGAGCGCAAAACGAACGTTGTACCGAACGCCAAGCGTTTTTGGGAGAATCTCGGTGTATTGAAGCATCAAATACGTGAAAACAATGGAAAAAATCGTAACATAAAGGGAATTCCCTCCGACAATTTGAGTAAAAGACGCGCCCGCCACCGTGGCGCCAATGGTGTGAGCAGACGTGTTCAGGATCAGAATAGCGGCTATCGGTTCTTCAACATTCTCGCGATATTTTCTCCAGATTCGACCTTTCGACGGATTTTTCTTACCAATCTCTTCGAGCTGACCAGGCGTAAGACTCAAAAGTGCCGCCTCGCACAAGGAACAAAGGAAAGAAATAGCCAAAGCAATGCTCAAGCTCAGAAGGAATACAGACCACATTAAATAATTGTCTCCTATGGGGGTGCAATGCCTCGCGTTGAAAATCCACGATGCATCATTATTCGTAAAACAACAACAGCGCCATTATACGCGATTGTCTTCCGAATTGCAAGTGGCAATTCGGTTTTTTCGCAAAATTTCACAAAATTTTTATGCCCCAGGGGGATTTACGAATCTCGACAATGTGGTACAATCTGGTGGACGAGGTGTTATAATACTTCGCGTTGGAATCTCCCGTTCCGTCCGCCGTCGGAGCCTCGCACCACGGCTCGCAATACGTCGCGCAGAACGGGAATTTTAAAGGAGAACGAGTATAGACCTCAACGCAATAAAGTACGAGTGTAGTAAGAGAGAATATTACGTTTTATGATCATCACTATCGACGGACCGGCAGGCTCGGGGAAAAGCACCGTGGCGGCGCGACTCGCTGGCGACCTGCATTTTGATTACCTTCGCACCGGATTAATGTATCGTGTCGTTGCGCTTGCGGGCTTGCGAGCGCGCGTAGATTGGGAGAAAACGGAGGAGTTGGAGGAAATCGCGCGGTCGATTTCGTTTCGATTTGAGGGATCGCGCATTTTTCTCGGGGATGAGGATGTCTCGCAGGAGGTTGAGACGGCAGAAATAACCGCCGTGACGAAATATGCCGCGCAGAACCCCATCGTGCGCGCCATTCTCACCAAAAAACAGCAGGAGTTCGCCCAAGGACGAAATTGCATCACGGAAGGGCGCGACCAAGGGACGGAAGCGTTTCCGCACGCAGAATTGAAGATTTATCTCGTCGCCGCGCCAGAGGTTCGCGCAAAACGACGCTGCGATCAAAAAGCCGCGTTGGGAGAGCCTGCCGACTATGACGCGATTTTGAAGGCAATCGTCCAGAGAGACTCCGAGGATGCGACGCGAGCGTGCTCACCCATGAAGCCCGCCGAGGATGCGTTAATTATCAATTCCGACTCCATGTCGATCGAGCAAGTGGTCGAAAAAATCAAACAGGCATTGCGCTCAAAACAGGAGATAGCATGAAACAAGGTTGGTTCCAATATTTCTACTATAATTTTTGGTGCTACGCGATTCGAATAATAAGCGCCGTTTATTTTCGGATTCGGTATAATTTCGAGGAAGAGTTTCCGCGCGAGGGAAAAGTGGTGCTCGTGGCGAATCATCAGAGTTTTCTCGATCCGCCACTCATTGGGATTGGTTTGCCTCGGCAGGCGCACTACATGGCGCGCGACACGCTCTTTCGTGGCTTGCTCGGTTGGCACATTAGCCACCTCAATGCGTATCCTATTTCGCGTGACAAAAATCCTGTCGCAGGGATAAAAGAGACGCTCAAGCGCTTGAAGCACGGGGAAGCCGTCCTGATTTTCCCCGAGGGAACGCGCTCCGAGGATGGCGAGTTGCAACCCTTTCACGCTGGCATCATTGCGGTCGCGAAACGCAGCGGCGCGCCGATCGTCCCTTGCGCAATCGACGGCGCCCACCGAGCGTTGCCGAGAAAAGCATTTTTCCCACTTCCTCGGAAAATTGTCGTAAAATATGGGAAAATCATCACGCCCGAAGAGATCAGGGAGTATTCCGAGGAGGAACTTTTGAACCTCCTCTCTGAGCGCGTCGCGGAGTTGTTTTATTCCATTCGAAATCCAAAAGCTACAGAGAAAAAAGAGGTTTGACATGAGTCAAAAACCATGGATGGTCGCGATTTTGACGAACGATGGCGCAGTCCCTAATTTTCAAAGCGTCATTGAAACGATGCGTCGCACGCCGGGGTACGCGACGGTCGATTTCGAGTGGGTCTCGGAGGATGCCGACAAATACGTCTTCCGCACAAAATACGCCACTTTTGCCGTGTCGCTCACGCCGCCGCAGACGGATGCGGAGAGAAATATCGTCCCGCTGAGCGTCCTCCAGAGCGCTTCGAGAAAAGCGTGGCACTGGGCGGAGGCGGCGTTTGCCGTTCAAGGCGCGAAAAGGCAGATACTCGCTCTCGTCCTCCCAGAGGAAAACGAGTTGGACTCCCTCGACGTCGCGCTTCTTCTCACTTGTTTCGCCTCTGCCGTCGTGAAAAATGTCGACGCAAAGGCTGTTTTTTGGAGCCACGCCTCCATGCTCCACGAGCCAAATGCGTTTCTCGAGCACGCGAAAGAGTTGAATCGCCGCGCGTTCCCCGTCGAGCTGTGGGTCGACTTCGGGATTCTGCCAAACGCGGACAAAACCATTTCGTTCGGAACGTATGGTCTCCACGCTTTTGGACTTGAGGAACTCGAGGTCGTCCACTCGCGCCGCGAGCCGAAGTGGGTGCTGCATTGGCTCTTTAATCTTGCGCATTTTATGATCGAAAACGGTCCGATTATGGAGGACGAACACACTTTTGGCGCGTCGCAATCCGAAAAATTCATCGTCTCGGTAACGGATTCGTCTCCAGAATTCATGCGCAAAGAGGGAGAGCGTGTGTTGAAAATCGAATTTTCGGAACAAGAAAATCAATAATACCCTAATAATACCCCCCACTCACACCCCGACGCCGAGGGCGGATTCGAGCGTGGCGAGGAGGAGGGTGGC
>JAUNBK010000155.1 GCA_030527105.1 Planctomycetia bacterium | reverse complement strand
ACACGGCTCGCAAAACGGAATTTTAATGGAGAACGAGTATATTCCCTCCTCTCATCCGCGCTTCGATTCGTCCAATTCGCTAAAACCTACATATTTTCTCTGTGGAAATGGTGTTCAAAAGGATATACAATACCGTCTTACGGAATATTTTGAGTTTTTCTTAAGTTTTTTGCCCAAATTGCCCCCCCCCCCTATCTTGAAATTAGAAAATTGCTACAATCACCCCGTGCATGGAGTGAGAGTGTAAACAAGGCTCCATATGCTTACCATTTCGACTATTCGTTTTCGAGTAATCCGACAGGGTAAGGTTTCATGGTTTACTTGAGATCATCATTTTTATAAGTGGGAGTAGCTATGCAGAGATTTTGTCAAATTGTTTTGTTCCTTCTAGTCACTTGGGGGGCGGAGAACATGGTTTTATCGGAAGTTGTGTCTTGGGACAATACTTCAACAGAGACTGGTAATCTTTGGAGCAATCCAGAGAACTGGTCGACTCGTGCTGTACCAACCACGGGGGACACGGTCAAGATTGCGAACGGGGGGACGGTTGATTTGGGGAATCTCTCCGACAACACACGCCTGTACGATAAGATTGAACTTTCCAATGGTTCGATCATAGCTAATGCGCCAGAAGTGGAATCGAATTTCATGATCATGGAAAATTCCTTCACCATGACGGGCGGGTCGGTTGATATCAATGTCCGGCGTTTTCTCTTGGGGACGAACGGCTCTTCGGAGAGTACCATCAGCGGCGGCAACTTCAAGTACCGGCACGACGGAGGAGATCGGGAAGACGGCTCCATGCGCGTCGGCTCACTGTGGGGACAGATCGTGCCGTCGGAAGGTACCGTCGCCTCGACACTGAACATCCAAGGTGACGCAATGACCGAGGTCGAACGAATGATCGTGGGATTTGGAGGTTGGAATCTCTACCCGGTTTCTGGGAAAGTCGTGATCGAGAATACTGCGACATTAGCGCTGGGAGCCAATATGGCCAATAGTTATAATCCCAATATAACGGAATATTCCATGGTGCTCGGACATCTTTCAAATGGGGCAGGGGAAGTTATCGTTAAGGACTCTGGAACATTGACGACGCAAGGACGAATTTCCATCGCACAGCAGGGGGGAGAGGGAATGCTGGCCCTTCACGATTCTGGCACAGTTAAGTCGGTGCAGTTGCGGACGGGAGCGAAGGGACGCTACCTTCAAACAGGTGGAACAGCCGAATTTTCCGGGGATTTCATGATCAACTCGGTCAAGAACAAGCATGGCAAGTATGGCATGGTCGTGACGGGGGGAAGTTTGAGTGTTGACGGGACGATGTACATTGGAATGTATGGAGGACACAATGCCGCTGCGTATGTGAGCGAGGGGGCGTTTGACGTTAAGGCTCTGCAGATCAATGGAAGCCAATTTTATGACTCAGACGACACCACTGAAGGAAAATCCGTCTTGACGATTGATGGTGCCAAGTCCACATGGAACGTCAGATCCTTCCAAATGTCTGGTTCATTGGCCGGGATCGAGTTTCTGTTTGGCAAAGGCGGCTATGCTACCATCGAGAGCACCACCTCATCGCTGGGGGGCGGATCGGACGTTTCGGCTATGTTCGATATCGAACGGATACACATCGTCAAGGACAAGTACTATTTGATTACCGCAGACAAAATGACCAATAGCGGTGCGGACTTGTATCACAATACAGATTATTGGACAATCCACCAAGAAGGCATGAATATCGTGCTTGATCTCGTAAATTATTATGATGGTCTCCCTTACGAGAAGGTTTCCGAAGGTGTGGTGAAAATGACGGAACCAAGCGACTCATTCAAATTCTACAGCGATATTTTGGACCCAGAGGCAATGCAGGATTTCCTCGATTGGCTGGAGGAATCTGAGGATGTTGTTTCTGCGGTATCGGGACCAGACGGAAGCGTTATTGTCAAATTTGCCGAGGAAATCGATCATTTCGCGTTCAATTTCGATATGTTCAACAAAGATCATCCCGGCAACCAGGCATCTCTCACCGGAACCATTCCGACTCCAGAACCTGCGACGTGGGGAATGCTGCTCCTTGGTTTGGGTTTGATTTATATGAACTTCCGCTCTTCGCGACGCGCTAAGGGTCGCAGTGCCTCGTGAAAGACGAAATTTAGACTCGTTCTCCTTTAAAGCTTTACGAGCCGAGGTGCGTAGCTCCAACGGCGGACGGAACCGGGAATCTTAACGCGAAGTATTATAAAGGCACGATGAGTAAAAAACGCGCGGAGTTTTTTTGACCCCGCGCGTTTCTGTTGGAGAGCCAAATCAATCTTTCTTGTCGCTTTTGCCCAATTTCTTTTGAAACACAAACACACGCACGTCTTCTGGCTCAAGCCGAATCTCGTCTTCGACGCTATCGTTGCCTAAAAGCGTGGTGCATACTCGGGCGAGAAGTTCGTCGCGAAACGTGTCGTCGAATTGAATCCGAAAGACTTTCGTTTCGCTCGTTGGGTTGAACACCACGAGAAAGCAGACTTGCGCGCTCAAACACCCGAAGCGCTCGAGGGAAATGCCCTCAGCGTCGCTATTTTGGGTGCCGACGATTTTGGCACCGACGACTGGTTCCCAACCCGCCTCCGCAAGTTGGCGACATATGGGGATGTATTTTTTGAACAACGGACGGTCGCGCTCGAATAAGTCGGGATTCGAGAAATAATGCCCCGTCGAAGCATCTTCGCTAAAGTAGCCGGGGAACATTCCGAACGCGAGGGAGCGTTTCATGAACTTCTCGCTATCCTCGTACGAGAATTGTGAAAATTTTGTATTCTGGAGGAAACAATATGGTTTTTTCCCGCACAACATTCTTTTGTATCGCAAGTCCTCGACGCTCAAAGGAGTCCATTGCCCGTTGATTTTCCAATTGCATTCCGTCCCGAGCACGTCGAAAAGCGGGACGAGCCAAAAAAGACGATGCGGCGTCGAATTGGCCATCATGCTCTTCCCACGCGCGCGGACGTCGGTAGAAATTTTCCTCGAATACTCGAACGTCGTCAGACCTCGAAAAATCGCGGGGGCTTTTGCCTCTGCGTCAAACGTGAGGGGCGTCTCGGTCGTCGCAAAATGCTCACGCCGATAGTTAAGTTCCGCCGTCACGTATCCTTCGCTCGAATCGACGTATTCCCCATCCAACTTCGCGCCAGTCGGGTTGTCGTACGCGTTTTGGACGTACTCGGGACTCCATTTGCTCGCGAAATCGGACGGCAGCGCAACCCTTGGAGCAGAATTCATGCTCCACACGACGCCATCGCACCAAGGCGTCCGCAAAAAGCGCCCCGCTGGCGTGCCTTCGTGCGTGTGCATGACGCTATTTTTCCACGCGAGCGCTCGCAAATTTCCACCTTTGGCGAGGCGCTCAACCTCTCGCTCGCCCGCCTCGATCACGCTTTGCGCCTCCGCGATCTTCTCGTCAGAAAGCGGCATCCACCACGTCATTGGTTCCGTGTATCGAAACGTCAGAATGTCGTGAGCGTCGTCCCATGCCGTCTCGTCGTTTCCTTCTTTGAATCGGAAGCCAAAATCTTCAAAATGAGGGACTTCGCTAATTTTCGCAAACGGCATCCAGACGCCCATCTTCATCACGCCATTTTCGTCACGAGGCAGATTTGGCTCAAACGCATGGGGGAAAATCCGCATGTAGGTCTCCCACGCTGCGCGCATTCCTCCCCCAGATTGTTGCGCGAATCGGCAAATTTTAAGCTCCGCGCTCTTTTTCTCTTTCGCGAATCCCAAATCGTACGAAACACACAATTCTTTCGAGCCTGCGTTGTAGAACAACCGACACACGGCAGGGAAATCGGGATTCACGCCGAGAAACGTCTCGTTCGTCGCGTCGCCCGCCCCAATGAGAGGAAGCCGCGCGAGCCTCCCCATCCCAGCAAGGGTGCGCGAAGTATAAAAATACTCACGTCGAGTCGCGGGCGCAATTTCTTCCGCCCCGTCAAGACGAAGGAAACATTTCGTCGCGGGCACGTCGAGAGGAATCGCACACACGAACGTGACGCAACGATCCTCGTCCGTCTCGCTCGCGAGGGTGAGCGAAAGGTGCTGCACATCGTTTTTTTCGCCTTTTTCGCCCTCCGAGAGACGAAGCGCAAGACCACAAGCGGCGAGCTTCCCCTCGCGCGTTGGTTCAAAAGCGTACCACGCATCATTCTTCGCGGCATCGCGCACATAAAAGCGGAATCCCGACTGCGTGGGATTTGGCGCGTTCACGCAAGGCAAAACGAGAATGTCGTCAAACACGTTTGCGGAGGCGTTTTGATCTCTCCGCGCCTCGTAGAAACATGGGTTTCGGAAAAACGCAACGCCCGTTTGATTTCGAAACAGAAGATACATTGTGAGCGACCGAATGGGTTGCGTAGGGGAAAAGACGACGGACTTTTTCTCCCAATCCTTTGTTCCCGCAAAAGGCTGCGCGACGCCCCACTCTGCGGAACCATCTTGGTAGACAATGTCGAGATAGACGGAATAATTCGGCGACTTCGCGTCGATTTTCCCCTCAAACCGACTCTCCGCAAGGGCGCAAATGGGCAGAGGTTCCGACTGATTCAGGACGACACGAAAAGCCACTCCGCGACTCATCGGCTGAGGGTTCTCCAAGACGAAAACGTTCCCCTCTTTTCGAAACCCCTCTTGGTAGGGCTGAGGCGAGATGTTTTCGAGTTGATTATTCGAGAACGCCCGCTCGTCGAGGACGTCCATAATGCGCCGTCCCTCTTGAGCGGGGGAAATCAACGCTCCGAACGACAACAAAAGGAATGAAAAAAGAAAAAAACGTTTCATTGGATGGACTCCTTGAGGGTAAAAGAAGTATTATAATACTTCTCGTTGAAATTTCCGGTGCCGTCCGCCGTTGGAGCTACGCACCACGGCTCGCAAAGCGTCGCGCAAAACGGGAATTTTAAACGACGATGAGTATATATAGTACTTCGCGTTGAAATTTCCCGTTCCGTCCGCCGTCGGAGCTACGCACCACGGCTCGCAAAGCGTCGCGCAAAACGGTATTTTTAAACGACGATGAGTATATATAGTACTTCGCGTTGAAATTTCCCGTTCCGTC
>JAUNBK010000041.1 GCA_030527105.1 Planctomycetia bacterium | reverse complement strand
GGCACCAGCGAAACGCGTACTCCACGCCGTTGATCGTCTTCACCAGACGCTCACCCGCCGTGCGCCCGTCGGTGACGTATTTTTGATCTTCCTCGCTCAAATTTTGAAACGGACTTGGAGAGTGCCCTTGCGGGGTGATCATAAAGACGTACGCCGCAAAGAGCAAACAGGGAACCATCAACAAAACCAACAAAATCAGCGTCTTTTTCATGCTTAAATCCTCGTGTTAAATGTTGTTTTTCGTTTGGAACAATCCACCAACAGCGCGATTATACCAAAATCTCGCGCGAAAGAGAAGTGGGGCTTCGCAAAAGATGGGTGGGAGAATCGTTTGGCTATTCATCTGGAACTCCGCTTCGGGGGGCGTTCGAAATGGAAAGCGCGTCCCCTCTGAAAGAGTGGAATTGCTCCATCGGGTCAAAACATCCTTTTTACGCGTGGTAATTTTCGTCCCCCACCCTTGAAATCTCACAAAAATGTGTTACAATACCCTGAGAGATTTATACGTCTTGCGGGGATGCGTATCCCGGGCGTTTTTTTTGCGTTTGCACAAGGAGAGAATCTAGCGATGCAGTATTCGCACGAAGTAGAAAATATGGTTTGCGTGGCGAAAGGTGTCAACCACGGACCAGCACCCATCCCGCAAGAGGGAAATTGGGTCAAAGTTAAGGAAATCAAAGACGTTTCTGGTTTCACGCACGGTATCGGCTGGTGCGCGCCGCAGCAAGGGACGTGCAAGCTGTCGCTCAACGTGAAAAATGGCATCATTGAGGAAGCGCTCGTCGAAACACTCGGCTGCTCAGGAATGACGCACTCTGCCGCGATGGCGTCCGAAATTCTGCCCGGAAAAACGATTCTCGAGGCACTCAATACGGACTTGGTGTGCGACGCGATCAACACCGCGATGAGAGAGTTGTTCCTCCAAATCGTTTATGGGCGAAGCCAGTCTGCGTTCTCGGAAGACGGTCTCCCCGTCGGTGCGGGTTTGGAAGACCTCGGCAAGGGTCTTCGCTCTCAGATTGGTACGATGTACGGCACTCGGGCAAAGGGCGCGCGATATTTGGAAATGGCGGAAGGGTACGTTCTCAAAATCGCTCTCGATGCCGACAACGAAATCATTGGGTATCAATTCGTCAGTCTCGGAAAGATGATGGACGCGATCAAAAAGGGCGTCGACCCCAAAGAGGCTTTCGAGAAGAACATCGGAACCTACGGTCGTTTTGCCGACGGTGTGAAATTTGTCGATCCGCGTCAGGAATAGAAAAGAGCTACTATCAACACTCAGAAAGAAAAGGAATTGATTCAAATGCCATTGTTCGAAAGTTTTGAACGTCGTATCGGTCAGATTACACCGGTGTTGGACAAATATGGGTTCGAGAATATTGAGGCAGCTCGAGATTTTTGCTTGGAAAAAGGGATCGACGTTGCCGCGATCGTCCGTTCCATTCAGCCGATTGCCTTTGAGAATGCCGTCTGGGCGTACACTCTTGGTTGTGCGTTGGCTCTCAAGGAGAATTGCGTGAAGGCTGCCGATGCGGCGGAGCAAATCGGTGTGGGACTTCAAGCGTTCTGCATCCCGGGTTCCGTTGCCGACCAGCGTCAGGTTGGTTTGGGACACGGAAATCTCGGCGCCATGCTTCTGCGCGAAGAGACGAAGTGTTTTTGTTTTCTCGCGGGGCACGAGTCCTTCGCGGCGGCGGAGGGTGCGATTGGTATCGCTCGTTCCGCAAACAAAGTGCGCCAAACTCCTCTGCGCGTCATTCTCAATGGTTTGGGAAAAGACGCCGCTCAGGTCATTAGCCGAATCAACGGCTTCACGTATGTTCGTACCGAGTACGTTTATGCGACGGGCGAGCTTAAAGTCACGCTTGAGAAGCCGTATTCGACGGGCGAGCGCTCCAAGGTGCGTTGCTATGGTTGCGACGATGTGAGCGAAGGCGTCGCCGTGATGCGTTTCGAAGACGTTGACGTCTCGATCACGGGGAATTCCACTAATCCCACGCGCTTCCAACACCCCGTTGCGGGCACGTATAAGAAATGGACGGTCGACAACGGCAAGAAATACTTCTCCGTTGCAAGCGGCGGTGGGACGGGACGCACGCTTCATCCCGATAATATGGCGGCGGGTCCCGCGTCCTACGGAATGACAGACACGATGGGCAGAATGCACAGCGACGCGCAGTTTGCGGGGTCTTCTTCCGTTCCCGCGCACGTCGAAATGATGGGTCTCATCGGCATGGGCAACAACCCCATGGTCGGCGCGACGGTCGCGGTTGCGGTCGCCGTTGAGGAATCCTTCAAGAAGTAGTCTTTCCCTGGCGGATTGAGGGGCGCGCGTCCTTCAATCCGCTTCCTACTCGCCTTTGCCCTACCTTTTGCCTACCTTTTGCCCTACCTTTCTTCGGAGGTTTTTATGAATCGACGTCATTTTCTCAAAACGTCCGCGCTCTCGGGAGCCTTTTTAGCGGCTTTTTCGGCGTCCATTCGCGCTCAAACGCCGCGCCCTCGGAAGATTCTGCTTCGCTCGTCGTGGCAAATGGTGAATATTGGCGACATTGCGCACACGCCAGGAGTGCTGGCTCTCTTGGAACGCTACTTTCCAGAGGTCGAAATCACGCTCTGGGCGAGTGGCGAGTATTCGGAAGAAGTTCATCAGATGGAGTCGAAACGCTTTCCGCAGCTCAAAAACGTCGTCAAAGGTCGCGTTTCGGAGGACGGCAGTCGATGTTCGACACCAGAGTTGGCGCGGGCGCTCGACGAGTGCGACTTTCTGCTCCACGGGAGCGGCGCGAGTTTCGTTGCGTATCGAGACGTGTTGGGAGCGGTCGCGAGAACCCAAAAACCGTATGGAATTTGGGGAATCACCTGGAGCGGCGGAGACGAAAAGCAAATCGCGCTCCTCTCTAAGGCGAAGTTCATCTTTTTCCGGGACTCCGTCTCGCTCTTGGTGGCGAAAGACGCAGGAGTTTGCGCACCCATTATGGAGTTTGGTCCCGACGGCGCGTTTGCCTGCGACCTTCGGAATGAGTCGGCAGCGGAGCAATTTCTCGAGGAGCACAACCTTGTGCCGGGCGAGTTTGCGTGCGCCATTCCGCGTTATCGAGTCACGCCCTATTGGAAGATTCGCGGCAAAGAAATGACGGAGAAAGACCGCGAAAATTGGGCACTCTCGCAGAAAATGAAGGAACACGATAATTCCCCCATTCGCGCCGCAATCGTGGAGACGGTTCGACAAACGGGTCTAAAAGTGCTCATTTGCCCCGAAGACCGCAGCCAGGTGGAGCTTGGTCGCGAAATTCTTTACGATCCGTTGCCGAAAGACGTGAAAGAGCGCGTCGTCTGGCGGAATCGCTACTGGCTCACGGACGAGGCAATTTCGACCTACATCCGCAGCGTGGGACTCTTTGGTTTGGAGATGCACTCCCCCATCATGTGCGTAGGAAATGGCGTTCCGGCGATCGTCTGTCGTTTTCACCAACAAACGTCCAAAGGCTTCATGTGGCGCGACATAGGACTCGGCGACTGGCTCTTCAATCTTGACGAAGAGGACGAAATACCCGGTATCACGCCTGCGGTATTAAAAATGCTCACCGACCGCGACCTTTCGCGTCAAAAAGTCGCCGCCGCGCAGAAGTTTGTCCGAGAGCGTCAGAAACGAATGTCCGAGGTTTTTTGATACTCCGCGTTGAGCCTCTCGCCTTGCGTCCGCCGTTGGAGCTACGCACACGATAAAAGGACGATGCAAAAAACTTCTACGAACGGAAGAAAAGATTATAAACGCTCTTGACAAACATTTGCTAAACAGGTATACTTTCCCAGATTATCACCGTTTGCGCGAGCGCTTGAGGTGCGTTTGGTGCCTCCGGCGTGCTTTTTTCCCAAAGTGAATTGGTTTCCTCATGTATATATTTTACCTTTGTTTGCGATATTTGCGCACACGCTGCATTGCGTTTGTGTCGATCATCTGCGTTTTGCTGGGCGTCGCGACAATGATTGTCGTGAATAGCGTGATGTCCGGTTTTACGGCAGAAATGCAGGCACGAATCCACGGAATCCTCGGCGACATCATCATCGAAGGCTTCAGTGGCGACGGATTCCAAGACGCGGAAGGTGTCATGCAAAAAATCCGCAGCGTCCTCGACAACGACATTGAGGCAATGACTCCCCTCTGCGCTACGGCAGGCATCATGAATTATCGCAGCGGTGGTTTGTGGGTCACCAAAGAAGTTATCATCGTCGGAATCGACGAAAATACAAAAGGGAGCGTCGGCGATTTTAACGAATACCTCCAGCATCCCGAGAATCGCAAAGCGCTCGATTTCTCGCTGAGGGAGGGAGGATACGACGTCGACGACCATCAGGCTCAAACGAAAAGAAGTCCTGACGACGAGCCGGAGCGACCCGAAATGGCGCAGGCAGGGTGGGAATTCCGTCGCGATTATTACTCCATCTATGGCATGGGCGGCGCTTCGTTCGAGTCGGGCGTGCAGCCTGCCTTGGAGGATGATAGCTTCGACGCAACGATGGAAGAAGGTTCCTCCGAGATGTTTCGGATTCCTCCCGCACCTGAGCCGTATGATTCGACGCCTGCCGCGCCCGCTGAGGAAGGTGTTGCGGATCCGTTTGGGGAGCCGATACATGAGTTTGATCCTCAAAAAGAGCAGCATCCCGGAGGCGTCGTCGGAATCAGCCTCGTGATGGATCGGTCGGGTAGCGTGAGTTATTTCTATCTTCTGCCAGGGCAGGATTTTCGACTCACATTCGCAACCGTGAGTCGTCCGGACAAGGCTCCGCAAGCCGTGACGGCGCATTTCACGTGTGTCGACTTGTACGAAAGCAAGATGAGCGAGTACGATAGCCGATTCGTGTTCGTGCCGCTCAAACGATTGCAGGAACTGCGCGGAATGGCGGACCCCTACGATGCTCGACTGAATCGCGTCAATCAAATCCAAATCAAGTTGAAAGCTGGGGTGAATCTTGACGCTGCGGTCGAAAAACTGCGCGAGTCGAAGGTGCTCGATCCTGCGAGATTTATGTGTCGATCGTGGAGAGAGAACCAAATCGTTTTGCTTCAGGCGGTGGAAGTCGAGATTGCGATATTGAATATTCTGCTTTTCATGATTATTGCCGTGAGTGGTTTCGGAATCCTTGCGATTTTTTTCATGATTGTGGCGGAGAAAACGCGCGACATTGGCGTGCTCAAAGCCTTGGGCGCGTCCTCGAATGGAATCATGTCGATTTTCCTCATGTATGGTCTCTTGCTGGGCGTTGTGGGCGCGGGGCTTGGGATGCTCACGGGATTCGTTTTCGTGTGGAACATCAACGAAATCGCGCAATGGTTGAGTTGGATGATGGGGCGCAAAATATTCGACCCCGACATTTATTATTTTTACCAAGTTCCCTACCAAATATGCCCATGGACGGTCGGATGGATTGTCGGCGGAGCGGTATTCATTGCCATTTTGGCGAGCATTTTGCCTGCGTGGCGCGCCGCGAGTCTTCAGCCCGTCGATTCGCTCAAGTATGAGTAGGATTTTTGTCGCCGATTGGTCGCACAACAAGTATAACGAGAATAGCGCATGAGTACAATGCAAGTCGTGAACGTTCATAAACATTTCGTGAAAGGGGGACACAAAATCGATGTCCTTCGGGGTGTTCATCTGGACGTCCACAAGGGAGAGTATCTCTCCATCATAGGGCAGAGCGGCTCTGGGAAAAGCACCCTCCTGCACGCAATGGGGCTTTTAATGACGCCGTCGGAGGGGGAGATTTATTTTCAAGAAAGTCGAATAGACAATCAACCGGCGCGGACACGAGATCGGCTGCGGAATAATGAAATTGCGATGATTTTCCAATTTTATCACCTGCTCCCGGAATTGACGATGTTGGAAAACGTCCTGATGCCGACGATGATAAAACAAGGGGCGCTTTCGTACCTCGCGCATCGTCGAGAAAATCGAGAACGCGCGAAAGAACTCCTCGAACGTGTCGGTCTCACTCATCGCTTGAACCACTACCCACGTGAGCTATCGGGCGGAGAAATGCAGCGCACGGCAATCGCTCGAGCGCTCATGAATCGCCCTTCGATATTGTTGGCGGACGAGCCGACGGGGAATCTCGATCGCGAGGCGGAAGGAGAAATCATCACGCTCCTTCGGCAATTGAATAAGACCGACAATTTGACGATCGTGATGGTGACGCACAACCCAGCAATCGCGCAGGGGGCAGACCGAATGGTTCAGCTTTCGGATGGATATTTGATTGACCCAACGAAGAATCCCTCCAAAAATTTTGTCGAAACCGTCTAAAATTTGGCGTGGGGATACTTTAATGAAATAGCGTTTGTGGTAGAATCAATACATCTGAACGCATGGCGCGTATGATACCGGTTTTCAAAATCCATTTTTACAACGAAAGGGTTGATATGTCCTACAAAATCTACATCAATGGCGAATATTTTGACAAAGAGAATGCAAAAATTAGTGTGTTCGACCACGGTCTTCTCTATGGCGACGGGATTTTCGAAGGGATGAGAGCCTACAATGGCAAGGTGTTTCGTCACGAACAACATATGGATCGATTGTGGAAGTCCGCCAAAGCGATTCATCTCACCATTCCAATGACGCAGGCAGAGATGATGAAGGCGGTGGACGATACACTCGCTCTCAACGACTTGCGCGACGCATACATTCGGCTTGTCGTCACGCGCGGTGTCGGAACGCTCGGACTCGATCCGAATCGCTGCGCCACGCCGGGAGTTATCATTATCACGGACAAAATCGCGCTCTACCCGAAAGAATTGTACGAAAACGGTCTCGAAATCGTGACGGCAAGCACGATTCGTATGCCGTCGTCGAGCCTCAGCCCACGGATCAAGTCGCTCAACTATCTCAACAACATCATGGCGAAGCTCGAAGGGTTGCGTGCCGGGTGCGACGAAGCGCTGCTGCTCAATCATCAGGGCGAAGTGTGCGAGTGTACGGGGGACAATATCTTCATCATTCGTGATGGGAAAATTTATACGCCGCCCGTGAGTGCAGGGATTTTGGAGGGAATCACGCGCAACGCCGTTATTGAACTCGCGGCAGAGGCGGGCATTCCTCTCTTCGAAACCACGCAAACGAGGCACGATGTCTACATTGCAGACGAATGCTTCCTCACGGGTTCCGCAGCAGAATTAATCCCCGTGGTGGGCATTGATGGTCGACCGATTGGCGACGGCAAGCCGGGACCCATCACGAAAGAGTTGATCCGCCGCTTCCGCGAAATGATTGCGTGATTCTGCGCGTATTTAGCGTGTATTATAATGTGTGTTTTAGCGACGTAGTTCCGAGAGAACAAATTCGATGGCTCGAATCATCCAACGCTCCCGATGGTGCTTTCTCCGGTGGACGATTTTCATTTTAATCGTTTTTGCCGCACTGGGAGCGTTTGTTCTCTTTCGCGAAATAGACACGTTTCTCTATCGTCACGTGATGGAGACGACGCAGAAGAAATTCCCCAACGCGGCAGTTTTAGCGACAAATGCGCGCTTGGTCGAGGGTTCGGGCATCGAAATCACGCGCCTTGCGCTCATGGCGGACTATCCCCAACAGGAGGGACAAAGCCCTTTTTTGCCTGTGTTGGAGGCGGAACGCGTGTTGCTTGCATTCCCGGAGTCGCTCAAGGATTTGGTCGTCACGAAAGACGTCCAAATTCGCGAGGTGCTTTTGGAGAATGCCGTCATTCGTGCGTATCGGCGGCTGGATGGCACGTGGTCGCTTGGTGCGCTAAAAATAGACTCGCCAGCTTCAAAACATCCAACGCCACGCATCCTTTTTCGCAACGCAACGATTGAGCTTCACGACATGATGGACGTTGGGCAGGAGCGCAAACTCACGCTGCGCAACGTCTCTTTGAGTATCGAAACCTCTCAAAAAACCGCGCAAGGTGCCGTGGGAGCAACACTCGAAAACGGGACGCCCTTCTTCCCCTTCTCGGGGGAAGCGGAGTGCGAATTCTGCCCCGAGATACAATTTTCCGGGCGCTTTTATCCACAATTGGGCACAGTCCAAATCGAGCTTGATGCGGCAGGACTGCGCTTCTCGGAGAAGTTTATTAGCGCAATCCCTCTCGAGGTGGCGGCGAAATTCGAAACCATTCAATCCATTCGTGGCGAAGTGAGTGGGAAGTTTCGCGTCGTGGCGTCGCTTGCCGATTTCGCGCAGGCAAAGTTTCATCTCCAGGGCAAGCTCTCCGACGGAAGAACGCTCGACCCGAAATTGCACCGGACGATCTCCAAAATCAACACGGATTTCGTCATTGCGAACGAGGGTTTTTATCTGCCCAACCTCAACATGCAGCACGGCAGCGGCTCCGCTATCATCGAGCTTTCCCAAAGAGGGTATGGCTCCAACGCGCAGAAACATGTTCGCTCAAAATTGAGGAATATCATCCTGAACGAGGAAATTTTCGCGCTCCTGCCGCAGAGTTTGCAAAAGTTGCTCCGAGAGTTGCAGCCGGTGGGACGAATCGACATGGACGGCACGCTCCGCTTCGACGGAACTCGATGGCACACGGAAGGGACGGTCGTTTGTCGAGATGCCGCGATTCAATATCGTAAATTCCCCTATCGAATCGAAAATCTCAATGGGAAAATCCAACTCACGGGGAAAAACGCGATTTTTGAGTTCAAAACCTTGGACCATCGCGTGACCCTCTCAGGCGACTTCTCGTACGCACCTCAGGCGGGCGAATCGCAAGGCGGGAAACTTCGCGTTCAGGGGGAGTCGATCCCGGTTGATGAGCGTCTCGTCTCGGCGTGCCCTCGAGAAGTTGCGGAATTTCTCCGAGCCTTGGAGATTGGGGGTGCTGTCAATATGGAGGTTGTCTATTCCTCGCTCAACCAAAACGATTGCCGAGTGTCGATTGAATTGATCAAAAATTCGTGTCGATATCGGAATTTTCCCTATCCTCTGCGCGATTTGGAAGGGCGGATAGAAATCGTGAACGACCGCGTCTTGGCGCAGCAATTGCGTGGTGGCAACAACAATACGCAAGTCGTTTTTTCATGTGGAGTTCAACTTCCGCGTGCGATTTTCGCGCCAGACGACGTCGACATGATGTATCCCCCCAAGAATACGGAGTTCCATTTCGTCCTCGATGGCGAAAACGTGACACTCGATGATGAATTGTACGCCAACCTTCCTCCGTCCGCATCGCGCTTGTTTCGCTACATTCGTCCTCAGGGCGCGGTGGACGTTCATTATGAATATCGGATGCGCAACGGACAAAACGACCACATGCTGCTGCGCGTCGCGACGCCAGAAGAGGGTCTGACGATTGATTTTCCTGAGATTCCGTATCGTCTCGACAAATTTCATGGTCTTTTTGCCTACGAAAATGGCGCAGTTTCGCTCGTCGACTTCCGAGGTGAGCATGGAGCCTCGCGCCTTGCCGGGACGCTCGCCGGGAAGGTAGATTCTCCCGATGAGTGGTTTTTTCGGGTAGAGAATCTGGTCGTCGATAATGTTCGATTTGATCGAGAGCTTATGCTCGCGCTGCCGGTGGAGATGCGCACGACGCTCGCCGCCCGCAGACCAGAGGGGACGCTTTTCTTCTCCGGGCTGCTCGACTTTCGATACAATCGCACCAACTCGCGCCCGCTCGCCTTTTCGTGGAAGGGTCGTGTGGGAATTGCCGAGGGTGGGGTCGATTTTGGGATAAAACTCACAAATATTGCCGGGGGTGCCGACGTCGCTGGAGTGTGGGACGGGGAGGAATTCTTCTGCGGCTGCGAGTTGGATATTGACTCTCTTTTCTACCAAAACGCACAATTCACGAACGTGAGCGGTCCCGTTTGGATTGATAGTACGCAAATTTTGATGGGGGGAGCGGCGCAAAAGAAAATCGCCCAAAACCTCATGAACGCCTTTGTCGAAACATCCGCCACCGCGCCTCGCGCGCTGTCGTCGAAATTTGCGGGAGGCGACGTTTATGCCAACGGAAGTGTGTCGTTTGGTTTCCCCTCAACGTTTCAAACGGAAGTTGTCGTCACGAATTCTCGACTGGAGGAGTGTGCGTATTTGACGGGGAACAATCAGCTTTCTGGACGAATCCTTGCCGTGTTGAATCTCAGCGGATCCGAGGCGTCCCTCCACTCCTTGCGCGGCACGGGAGAAATCCATCTCCTCGAGGCGAATATATACAAACTCTCCGCAATGATGGCTCTCCTCAAAATTTTGAGCTTAAAAGAGGTCAATAATGATGGTTTTAGCTCGGGAGAAATGAAGTTTCACATCGAGGGAAACCACGTTTATTTCGACCAAATCAACTTTTATGGCGACGCCTTCAGCCTCATTGGCAAGGGTGAAATGGATTTTCGACAGCAGATTCAGCTGGTTTTTTATAGTGTCATGGGGCGTGGCGAGAGGTATATTCCCGTGATAAGTCCGCTCTTGCACGCGACGGGGAGGCAAATGATGCTCATTTCGATGCGCGGTCCGCTTCAAAATCCGGACATTACGCAGCAACCGCTCCCTGGTCTGAATATGGCGATTCAGCAGCTTGATCGTGAGCTTCCACTTTCTTCGTCGTCCACCAACCGACGCGAGCGCCTTCTCGACTTCCGATGATGTGCGCCCCGGTGCCTGACACGTTGTGCAAACCCAAGTCCATTCGAGCGCCAGAACCCAAAGCCCGAATAAAGTGGGATTGCGACAAGCTCCACTTTATCTCTTGACAAACACGATTTGTTTTGCTATACTCGTCGTACGGCAGAGTCGCTCAAAATCGCGGTATTTTGTTTTGCGGACGGTTGTGATAGCCCCCAAAAGAGACAGTTTTTATGAAAAATACGCATGTTCCATTTCGCATCCTGATGTCGCTTTTGGTGCTTGTTAGTGTATTTTGTCTCTATTGGCTAACAATTGCTTCTCGCTACCACACATCGCCCGAAACGCAGAATGGTTCCAGTCTGGGTGGCAAAACGAGCGCTCAAAACAGCCACGAAGTGCGGATGGATCCTCTTCGCCCGTATTTCTCAGAAGGGGATTGGGAGTTGAACCCTCAAAATATCGTGGTCGAAAACGAAGATATGACGCTTATTTTCCAGGGATACAACAGCCCACAAGAGAATATCCTTCGAAGTGAAAAGTGCACCATTCTCTATTTTCTCAACGAAGAAATGAGGCAAAAAAACTCTCCCGTGCTCGTGAGAATGGCGGAGGGGGTGGAGATTTTTCTTGGCACCGCATTTGGAGAGGAGAGCGAAAAATTCACTGTCCAAAGAGGTATTTTGAAGGGACGTGTCACGATTTCCTGGATCGGAGTTCCAGAAACCAAGAACGACGACTTTGTCATGGAGACGAGCAACGTCGTTTATGAGAATAACTCCATCAAAAGCGACGACGTGATCGCGTTTCGTTATGGAGCGCATCTCGGAAAAGGGCGCGGATTTGAACTTCGTCTCACTCAATTAACCACAACCGCTGGCGGGATTTCTTTCAGTGGGCTGAATCTCTTCGAAATACGAGAGCTAGAGCATCTCACACTCACCCTTGAGCGTGCGCAAATAGAGCAGCAAAAAAAGCAAGAAGGTCTTTTCGCCCCCAACCGGATGAACGGCTTTTTCGGGGGAGAATCGTCGATTCCCGTTAGACTGACGTGCGCGGAGGGTGTCGTGTACATGCCGCTCCAAAATGAAATCATATTTCGCCGCGACGTCAAGCTGAATTGCGAGTATCAGAATCTTCCGCCCGACACTCTACAATGTGACGAGCTTATCATTTCGCTGGCGGGCGAGAGTACTGGTTCCACCCACCCACCCGTCTCTCCCTCGGAAGATAATTCTCTGCCGAAGTGGCGCGTAGAACGAATCCACGCCTCGGGCAACGATTTAATCCTTCGGTCGCCTGCGAATAATTTTGATGCACAAGGTCCCACGCTTGACATTAATTTGCTCGAGAATACCCTTTCCCTTGGGGATTCGACGCGAGAAACGACTCTGCGCATGGAGAACCAAGAATTTCACGCTTCGACAATCGTCTATCGCTTCGCGGAGAATCGTTCGGACCTTGGGTTTCTCCACGTGAGCGGATCCGGCTGGGCGCGCCACCTCGTGCTTGGGAAAACACCCGACGAAAACGACGAAATCCGCGCGAGCTGGCGGTCGGAGATGCGTGGCGTGCCAGAGGAGAATGCCGAGTATGCGATCTATTTTTCCGGCAACGTGACACTCGACTCGCGTCGTTTTGGGAAGATTTCATCGGAGCAATTGAATATTTGGCTTAAAAAAGCGCCCCCGTCAGCGTCTCCCGCAGCGCCAACGCAAGCGGAGAAAAGCTCGTTGGGATCGTTCTATCCCGCACGAATCCATGCGCTCAATCGCGTCCTTTTGAATTTCACCTATGGACAAACGACCGTTCGTGGGCAATTCGACGCGATTCGACTTTGGCTTGAGCCGCTCTCGATCGTTCCGCCGACGCTCCTTGCGAATCTTCAACAATCCCAAGCGGCACTTGCTTCCTCGCCCACCTCCCGACCCAATTCTGCTGCGGCGTCTACCAATGCCGAGCCGCGCACGTTTCGGATTCAGGCGGAGCGCATTGATGCGAAAATCTATCTCCTCCCGCTCAAGGAGAACCCTTTCTATTTTTCAAAGATCCTGCTTGAGAACCAACTCGTCATCGCGGAGGATACGAGCGGCGTGTCGAGCAACATTCCCATTTCCGTGACGGGGAGCCATTTGGAATTCTCGGACGTGCTCCCCAACACGCTGCAGGGGCGTATTTCTGGCGAACCCGCCGTGATTGCCGGGCACGGTTTGGAATTGAGTGGCAGAGAAATCAACCTCAATTGCGCCTCCAACCGAATTTGGATGGGCGAGGGGAAAATGCAGTTTTTCACGATTCGCAACGGACTTCCCCAAACGCTCCACCTCCAGTGGGAAAATGAGATGGAATTTGATGGACAAAACCTCAACATCTCCAAAAACATTCGCATCACGCACCCCCTGTACGAAATGAGTGCGGATCGAGTCGTTGGGGAATTGGTTCGCTTCATCCGCTTTAGCGACCCTCCGCGCCCCGAAAGTTTCGCAGGTCAGACTGCGGAAATGTTCGTCTCGCGAATCACGGCGTTGGGGTCTGTTTTGGTTGCGGCGAAAATGGTCGACGAGGGAAAAGAGACGGGTGTCGTCCGCGCTGGTGCCGGGCACGCGCTCTTTCAACCGCTCAACGGGAATTTTGAAGTGAGCGGCGCTGGGTGGATTAATTTCACCTTTCTCAGGGAAAAAACGAACATCACTTCGATCGCCGCGTCTCCTCGAGGGGGCGGTGGCGAAATTTCTTACGGGGACGAAACGGACTCAACCAATAATGGCGAAGAGAGTCAAAAATCAGAGGAGAAAACGGGGTTATATCAAATCCACACCGATTTTCTCGGCGGAATTGTCGGAAATTTGAACGATGGAGGATTCACGCTTTATCGCAACGTCCAAGCGCATGGTGATGCGGTGCCTGATTGGGCGACGCAGCTGCCGAAGGACCCCGACCCCTTTAGCCTGTCGCGGGAAGGCTTCATCCTTTCGACCGACGAGATGAATATCAACCGAACTCCAGACCTCACGGGATCGGGGCGCAGCGCAGACATTGAATTTCGTGCCGAAGGGCGCATTTCGATTGAAATGCCGCAGATATCCGCTTTTGGCGAGAGTTTAACGTACTCGCACCTAAAATCAATGTTTCTATTGAGCGGAGGGCGTTCGCCTGCCAGAGTCCACTATCAAAAGACACTAGGTGGGACGATCCGCAAACTGGAGGCGCAGGACATTGAGATACACCTCAAAAACCGCACACTAAAGTGGTACGGCGCGGTTGCTCCCGATGCGATTTGACGTGGAGTTTCGCCTGCCTCGTGTTGTGTCAACTTTATAAACACAATCGCATCGACTCGCGCTCTCCCAACCCCTTGAGATGAAACATTTTTGAAATGCTCGCTACGTTCGCTAATTCCGTTTATCCTCCAACCCAGCGCTCGCCCGCCGGAGCCGAGAACGAAGCGTAGCGTAGTTCCAGATGAAGTGCCGAGTGATTTTGCCATTCGTTCTCGTGTCGTAACGATCTCGGGGAAGAAATTATTGTTTTTTTCCCATTAATATCGAGTGGCTCCTTGACGAAAACGTTTTTTATGGTAGAATACGCCTTTATTGTATAGTCGTGACGATTGGTGGTCAGGGGCGATAGTGTTTCCCCAGGTTTTCGAACAGGCGAAGGGCTTCATTTTATGTGGAATTCCATCAAGCCGCCCGCCGTTAGAGCAACGTACCACGGCTCGCAGATCGTCGTGAAAAACCGATTTTAAGATACGATAATATAATAGATAGAGTGAGACCTACAGAGTCTCGTGTCATTTTGTTAAGATTAGGGTAAAACAAGTATGCCAACAATCAATCAATTAGTACGCAAGAATCGCGTCGCGCCGCGAAAGTTCAGCAAGAGTCCGGTTCTTGACAAGAACCCTCAGAAGCGGGGTGTGTGCCTTAATGTCCGTACGACCACGCCGAAGAAACCGAATTCCGCTCTTCGTAAGATCACGCGTGTTCGATTGTCGAACGGCAAAGAAGTGACGGTCTACATTCCAGGTGAAGGTCACAACCTTCAGGAACACTCGATCGTCCTCGTTCGTGGCGGTCGTGTTCGCGACCTTCCGGGTGTTCGTTACCAGGTGATTCGTGGAACGCAAGACGCTCAGGGTGTGAAGAACCGCAAGCAGGCGCGCAGTCGTTATGGTGCGAAGAAAAATCAGCCCGTTGCAAAAAAACGTTAATCTCCCAAAGTCATTTTTGCGCAAGTTGAAGGGGGCGGCTGTGAGTAATGGAGCCACCGCGCGGTCGAGCATAGGGCTTGCCGCCTGCTCCACGAACAGATGGAAGCGGTCGTCGGAATTTATCGCGGCGCAATAGCATGATGGGTGTTGTTCGGGTCCGTCCCGAGTTTTATCAAATTTCACTTTTTATTTTTATGAGGATAGAATGGGCCGTATTACAGCCAGTCGCAAGCAGCTTGTTGGAGATCCCGTCTATGGATCGATTTTGGCAAGCAAGTTTATCAATTGTTTGATGTACGACGGGAAAAAGAGCGTCGCGCAGCAGGTCTTCTACGATGCTTTGGCGGAAATCGAGAAGAAAATCACGGACAAGCCAGCTATCGAAGTGTTCACTCAAGCGATCGAGAACATCAAGCCGAACATCGAAGTGCGCTCGAAGCGCGTCGGTGGTGCGTCGTATCAGGTACCTATGCAGGTCAATCGTGTGCGCCAGCAGTCTTTGGCAATTCGTTGGGTTCTTGGTGCCGTGCGCGACAAGAAGGGACTTCCCACCGCGAAGAAATTAGCGAACGAAATCATTGCCGCCTACAACAAAGAAGGCGTTGCAATCACGAAGCGCGAGAACGTCCACCGCATGGCGGAAGCCAACAAGGCGTTTGCCCACTTCGCATGGTAGTCTTGGAGGGTTCCTCCATTTCGAAACATCGTCAATCCCCTTCAAACGGAGGGGATTTTTTATTCCCACTCCAGACTTCTTCTCCATGCCACGCGCAGTTCTCCACACCACGCGCAGTTGAATCTCGCACTTAATTTGGAGAGCGTATAATAATGAAACCGTGAGTATTTTACGCTGGGGGTAGTTGTTTTTTTTCTCATCTCTTTTATAATGGGGAAAGTTTTGGTGGTTCCTACGCTTCGTGGAGTTTTTCCGCTTCGCGGGAGGGGTTTTGGTGTTTGTTCTTGGAGAGGTTTTTCCTGATGATTCTTTCAACAATCGAGCATGTTTTTCGTCCTATTTTGTCCCGCTACACCGACACGCCGGAGAAATTTCTGGGGATGATTAGTCGCTGTGCCGACGCGAAGTTTGGCGACTATCAGGCGAATTTTGCAATGCCACTCGGGAAAATCCTTGGTGAAAAGCCGAGAGACACGGCTCAAAAAATCCTCAACGATGTGTGCGAAAATCCTCTGGCGGAGAAAATGTTTGAGAAAATCGATGTTGCGGGTCCCGGCTTCCTCAATCTCACGCTCCGTGCCGAGTGGGTTGCGGAACAACTCGAATGTGCCGCGAGAGACGAACGTCTTGGAGTGCCGAGCGCTGCTGACCCCAAAACGTACGTGATCGATTACTCCAGCCCCAACGTAGCGAAGCCGATGCACGTCGGGCATATTCGCTCGACGATCATCGGAGATTCCGTCTGCCGAACGCTCCGTTTTTTGGGGCACCATGTCGTGAGCGACAACCACCTGGGCGACTGGGGGACGCAATTTGGAATGATTTTTTATGGGTGGAAACATTATTTGGACGAAAAGAAGTTCGAAGAAAACCCGATTATGGAGCTTTTGCGCTTGTATCGCATCGCTCGCGAGGAGATGGATTCGAACGAGAGCGTGGCGGACGAATGCCGGCGCGAAACGGAGCGTCTCCATGCAGGCGACCCTGAAAATCTTGCGTTGTGGAACCGAATCATGCCCCACTGCCTCGCGGAGATTGATCGAGCATATGCGCGCCTCGATATCTCTTTCGACGAAACGCATGGCGAAAGTTTTTATAACGATCGTCTCCCGGGCGTCGTGCAGTTGTTGAAGGAAAAAGGTCTTGCCGTCGAGAGCAATGGTGCCGTCTGCGTCTTTTTTGAAGGGCGCGAAACGCCGATGATCGTCCAAAAAAAGGACGGGGCGTATCTCTACGCGACTACGGATCTCGCCACGTTTTTCTATCGAATGGAAAATTTCAATCCCGACGCGATTTTGTACGTCGTGGATCATCGGCAGAGCGAACACTTCCAAATGCTGTTCAAAACCATTCGAATGCTGGGGTACGAGGATGTCGACCTTCGCCATGTGAGCTTCGGCACGATTTTGGGCGAAGATCGCACCCCCTTCAAAACACGCAGTGGCGAGACGGTTGGATTGGATGGGCTTCTTGACGAGGCTGTCGAGCGTGCCCGAGCCGCAATTCTTCAAAATCCGACCACAACCATTGCGCCAGAGGATTTGGACGAAACGTCGCGCCGGATCGGAATCGGAGCGCTCAAATATGCCGACCTCTCGCAAAATCGCGAGAGTGATTATATCTTCTCGTACGACAAAATGCTCTCGCTCAATGGCAATACGGCAGCCTACATGCAATACGCATATGCACGAGTGCGGAGTATTTTCTCGCGCGGAGGGTTCGATCCAAACGAAGTGGCATCCTCGTCCAAAATCGTCTTGACGCACCCCGCAGAACGCGCTTTGGCGATCGAACTTCTCCGCTTTGGCGAGGCTCTCGAGGGGGTTGCAAAGGATTTTCGCCCCAACTTCCTCTCCTCCTACCTCTATGAGTTGGCGAATCGCTATAGCTCGTTTTTCGAGAATTGCCCCGTCCTGCGCGCGGAAGAAGACGCTGTGCGCGACAGTCGGCTCACGCTGTGCGATCTCACGGCGCGCACGATCCAAAAAGGCTTGGGTCTCCTCGGAATTCAAACCGTCGAAAAGATGTAGCCCGAGGAATCCGTCCGTTTTTTGTTTGTTTGCTTGTTTATCCCCCATTTATGAAAGGTATAAAATGAGAATCCTGCCGCCCATGTTTTTAACGCTACTTCTATTCTCCTCTTTCGGACTGGCTACGACCGCAGAGGAGTTTCGCTTGGGAATTATAGGAACCGACACGTCGCACGTCCCGGCTTTCGTGAAGTTGTTCAACGACCCCAACGCCGAGGGTCTCTATCAAAAGTATGAAATCGTCGCCGCGTACAAGGGAGGAATGCCCGACAATCCATCCAGTTGGGATCGAAAAGACAAATATGCCGAGGATATCCAAAACTTTGGGGTGAAGATTTTCGATTCGATCGAATCGATGCTCCCCCACGTGGACGGGATTCTGCTTGAAAGCGTCGATGGTCGTCCGCATCTGGAGTTTGCACGACCTGCGTTGGAGGCGAAAAAGCCCATTTTCATCGACAAACCAATGGGGGGGAATCTCCAAGAAGTGCTCGAGATTTTCCGACTTGCGCGCGAAAATGAGACGCCCGTTTTCTCGGCGTCCTCGCTTCGATATAGCGAAGGAATGCAAAAAATTCGCACCCAAAGTCCTCTCGGCAAAACGCATGGCGTCGATGCGTGGAGTCCGTGTGCGCTCAACGAAAAACATCCAGACTTCTATTGGTACGGAGTTCACGGCGTCGAAACGCTTTTCACGATGATGGGTCCCGGCTGCGTTAGCGTTTCGCGCACGCACTCCGAGAAATACGACGTCGCCGTCGGTCTGTGGGAAGATGGGCGGATTGGGTTGTTCCGCGGCATTCGTGCCGGTTCCGCGCCGTATGGCGGAGTTGTTTTTGGCGACAAAAAAGTCGAATTCGCGGGGAAGTACGATGGATACAAACCGTTGGCAGACGTGATTTGTCTCTTTTTTGAGAGCGGCGTCGCCCCCATTGAGGAGCGCGAAACGACGGAGATTTTCGCGTTCATGTCCGCTGCCGACGTGAGCAAAACGCGCAACGGCGCAAGCGTGACGCTTGAGGAAGTCCTCGAAGCCGCGCGCCAGAAAGAGTTCAAAACTTTCACGCTTTCTCTCGACGAATCGGGCACGTGGACACTCGATGGCAACGCTACGACGCTCGACGAGGCGCGAAAAACGATGACGCTCCCGACCGATGCCGCAACGCTCTATTATCGCGTGATTTTGAAAAAAGCGCCCAACGCCCCACACGAAGAGGCGATGAAAGCGCTTGATTATTTTGGCGACGCCGTTTTCGTCCGATACGACTATTGAGCCGCTTTTTCTCCAGACTCGACGCCCTCACGCAATATACGGCGTATGGCGTCGATATGGAGGGGGCGATAGCGGTAAAATCCCTGCGTGTCGTACACGCCGTTCGAAGTGAGGTAGAACGTCCGTGTGCGTTTCGACGTGAACGTGAATTTCAACTCGCCGTATTTTTCCGACATTTTCCCACGCTGCGGCGTGATGTCGTCAATCATATTCGCGATTTCGAATGCGGGAGCGGCTCCTAAACGAAATTCGACGTTCTCGATTTCGCCAGCGGCGTTTTTCGTCGAAAACCAACCTTCCACGCTTGCCGGGACTTGCTCCACGATCGTTCTGGTGGAAATGATGTACGACAAGATACAAACGAGGACGAAAGACACCGTGAGAGATACAATATGCAGCACTGTGGCGCGCGTGTAGAAGCGTTTTTTGGGCTTCTGCGTTGAAATTTGCGTTGAATCCTGCTGCGACGCCTCGCGAGAAACCTTTTTGGGCGCGGAGCGTCGGCGGTCTTTTTTGTTTTTTCGACTCATCAAAAATTCTCTTTAATTTGTGGTTTGAGGATCTTATTCGATCCGATTTCTCATAAAATTTTGAATAATATTGTTCGTCTCGTCAGCATTCTCCAAGGGAGCCAAATGTCCCGCGCCCGAAATAACGTGAAACTCGGCGGAGGGAATTCTCTCGGCAAGCGCTCTCATCGCCTCTGGAGGAGAAAGCGCGTCCTTTTCTCCAGCCAAAACGAGCGTCGGAACATCAATATTTTGAAGCTCATTCGAAAAATCGTGCCTCTGCGCCATTCCGCGTGCGGCAGCGGCGACGCCCGTCGGGTTGTTGTTTCGAACCATCGCAACGTATTTCCTCACGACTTCCGGCTTCTGCTTTAGCGTCCCCTCCGCAAGCAAACTCTGCATGTTGGCGTCCGCCAAAAACGCTGCCGAGTTCTCACGCTCGACGCGCTGCGCCGTTTCGAAACGCTTCTGCGCATTCTCGGGCGCGTCCGCTTGCGCGTTGGTGTCGCACAAAATCAACCCTTTGAGCCGATCCGCATGACGCCTCCAAAACTCAAGCGCAATGTATCCCCCCATTGAAAGTCCACAGAAGACGCACTTCTCGATCCCCACGATGTCCAAAACTTTCGCGAGATCGTCGGCAAAATCTTCCATTTTCGTGACGCTGCCCGCCAAATCCGCCTCGCTTCGCCCCATGCCACGCAGGTCGGGGAGGATTAAACGCCACTCGAGCGCCAAGTCTTTTTGCCCCGCCCACATCGTGTTGTTAAAAGGAAAACCATGCGCAAACAAAATCGTATCCTGCCCGCCGCCCAGCATTTCGAAATGCACGTTCATCTTCTCTTTCTCCTCATCGTGTTGAGCCAATTTTATAAACCCAATCGTTTTGACTCTTACCTCTTGAGAGTGAATTTTCAGCCCCCATTTTGTTTGATATGTGGTTTTACATCGGCAAAATGCGCAACAAACTCCATTTTTTTGTATGTACTTTTTATTTGGCTCGTTTCGTAAAATGGGCGTTTTCCCCATACGGGTTTAATGACGTTCCCCTCTTCGTCAAACATGAGCGTAAACGAGAGCGTCACGCTATTTTTAACAACATCTTCGTTCGGGGCACCGTACTGGAATTTCGTAACGAGTACGGGCATCCGGATATACGAAACGCCCTCCGTCGTAATTTCCCCCATGCACTCAACGATTTCGAACGGCGTTTGACTGGAAAAATGGCTTTCCAGAAACACCGTCGAATCCACTTCAGTTTTGACTAAATCAAAACTGAATTCCGGCGTGCCGAAAGTTGTCCCCACTTTGGGTGTGTGTTGCAACTCTCGCATTTTCAAATCTACAGTATTGGCTTCCATACCAGATGTTTCCACATCTCCCATATGTTTAACCAAATTCCAAACGGGTGCCGTTGTAGTACCGGAATTGTAGTACATTCGACACTGATTACCAGTCGTTACCTTAAAAGTCCCAGCCATTTTTTCTCCTTATTCAGAAATATTCAGTGCATACCGAAAAAAAGTTACATCAAAAAACGTCATATAAATATCTTGTCTCGATTCCAAATCGTTAATCAACAATTCGTCATCGCGTCTGCCAACGACAGTTTCGCGCCAGCAATACCCACAAGTTTTAATTTCTCGACACAAATTCATAATATTGGTTATCCACCACGCAAACAAATCTATTTTTTCACGTTCCAATTCTCCCACCTCCGCAATCGTAGTGAGAGTAATTCTTAACGTGACTGTTTCCCAGTAGGAACCACTTCTATCTTGAGTTTCTTGTGTACAATTTTTAATCAAAACTTTACAGAATCCACTATCTGTTACTGATAATGTTTCAAACATTGTGCAGGAAAAAGGGTTTGCCTGCACAATGAAAGGGAATTCTGCGCATTTCCCCCATTCGGAAATTGCGTCCATAACAGCATCACGCAAAACAACCGAATCTACCATTCCCGTCATTATACTCGTTCTCCTTTATAATTCCGTTTTGCAAGCCGTGGTGCGCCGCTCCAACGACCGACGGAAGTGCGAAATTTCAACGCGAAATATTATAAAAAACTCCTTTTTATATCTCTCACAGTTTCCACTTTGATCACATCTCGTGCAGAGGTTGTATAATCAAACCATGATGCATTTGATTTTGGCGTTGTTTCCGTGTAAGGAGAAACAACACGAAACAAATCCCCGCGCCATCGAATCCGATCTCCTTTAGTTGGGAGAATAAATTCTCCTTTACAGCAAAGGTCTTGGACACGAATATAAAACAATTGGCGCTCTGTTCGGATTGCCACATCCGTCCCCATTTCTCCGGGCATGTGGATTGGGACAATCGGGCACAAAAAGGAAAGACCGGAGGAAAGGACATATTCCGCCTCTTCCTCCGCGAATTTTGCGAGTCGGTTGTGCAAACCACTGAGTTTTTTTTGAAACATCCGTCTACGCCGTTGCCGGGGCATTCAAGGGACAGTGGAACGCAACAATTTCGCCTTCGGCAGACGCCTCAAGCAACAGGGACGTAGGCATAACAAAGCCAAAATACGCATTGCCAGTCTCCTTCGTGGTCAAACGCGAATTCGTACTGTCCCAGTAGATTTTCTGGAATGTCGTCATTGCCGCCGCCCCTTCATTTTTTGCAACACAGCGATACCACCCCATGCCAACATGGAGTCCCGCGTGCAATTCTCCAGCTTTTATTTTGGCATTCACGATAAAAGGTTTGCTATCGCACACCAACACCGTCCCCGCCTTAATTTCTTCGTTCGTGTTATTATCGTAGTTGATAACAACCGGTTCTCCACCAATAAGTTTCATCATCACACCCTTTCTGTTCACGCCGTAGCACCGGTACATCGTACCGCCGTTTCCGGTTTGTATACATCACACCCAACGTCCGTGTAAATGCGCCATTGCATACCCAAATGATCAAAATCGCTGTCCGCCGTTTCAACATACGGGACACGATTCCCATGCAAGAACGACATTGCAATCGGCGTCCCTTCCGGATCGGTACTCGACGGCATCAAAAACCACTGAGTTGCCGACTGATTCGGGAAACCTTTCCCGCGATCCGCTTCAAAAATATGCTGTTTCAACAGCGTGTTATCCAAATAAGGACTCGAAACCACACTGAATTTTCCCCGGAACGGGTTGTTCGTCGTGAGTATGGATTTGCTGTTCACCGTCTGATGAACCGATTCGTCCCCCATAAGGCGCGCCGCCGCGACTTCCAATCCTCCGCCAACCAGCAGGTATTTTGGCGAGGAAAGAAGTGGCATTCCATCCACCGTTACCCGATTCTTAACCAGAGTCGTTGCCGCAGTCAAACCATCGTAGTCCAGTCCGCTGCCAGCTTCCAACAAATTACCACGTCCAGACGTAAATATCGTGTTCAAATTTGCAAGAAAAGTGTGATAAAACAACTCTTCGTGCGTCCTTGGCGCAAGATCGCCCAAATCTTCAAACATTCGAACAAAAACGCCCATGTCGTCATTGATCAGGTCATTTCGATTCACGCCTTCCAACCGACCGTAAGTCGAGATGTTCAGCGAAGTATATCCTTCCGACTGTTCCCCACGCTCAAACCTCCCATCGTTTCCAAGAGGAGTCAACAATCCAAGCGTGTTGTACTGGTACAATTTGGTCGGTCGAAAATCCTTGACGTTGACACATTTTGCGAAATACTGCCACGTCGTCGGTTGCGTTCGCACACGAGATTCAAGAATTTTGTTCCCAACATCCTCGAAGATTTTTTCAACAGATATCGTCGAAGTGCTTCCTCCAAACTCCACAGAATTTGGATTCGCTCGCGAGTGGAACCGTTCACTTTCCAACATCCGCATCGACTGTTGAGCCAAACGCAAAAACTCCCAATTGTGGGTATCACCATGCCATGGCGACCCCGTAGCGGCTTCAATCGCGAGGTTAAACAATGAGTGGAGAGACATATATCGAAACCTTGGATTCCGATCAGCTTCTTCCAATGCTTGTTCACTGTAGGAATTTTCCAGCCCAAAAGATTCCCCGGTGCTTGCGTCAACGGCTTTGTTTGGAACATTGCACATCCGTGCGAGCGCGATCGTTGCGGCTTCCGAAGAATTCGTAAACTTCGTAACATGTACCGCCGGCGGTTTATTCATACTCAACTCCGCTTTCATACACGCCAACAAAAAGGCGTTTTTGTCAATAGACACATCATCCACGGCCGCGGCTTTGAATTCTTCAATCCCGCTAAATACCCGATCCCCATGTCGAATGTTCACCTTCGCGAGCTTCAACTCATAATTGACCGCCGCCATCCGAATGGATTCCAAACGATCCTTTTCTTTCTGGAAATTGTCCAACTCCACGGAAGTCACAGGTGGAGCCTGCGTTTCTTTGGAGCCAGCCATTCCCAAAAGTTCCTTCATAACTCCCGGGTCTGCGTTTGCGTCAAACATCATTTGACACATTCCGCGAGCGCTGTCAGACAACGCAATCGAAGACAAACCCGCAGATTCCATCCACATTTCAAAAGTCATAAAATTATCCTTTCTTTTGTTTTGAATTACTTCCACATCCGTATTGCAATCTGCGCCAAAGACACAAATCGAAATTTCTTGAATGTTCGTTTTTTTTGCAATCCTGCACCCATTTGTCAGTTTTTGCCCATTGACAATCGCCTCATCGCCCTTTTTAACCCGATCTTGCTCAAGAATTTCCCCTCCGATACTGACCTGAAAAGGAAACCCTGCCAAAATATCCTGTTCCAATTCAAGCGCTTCGGCCCGGCAAGAGGAACGAACACAACGCGCAAAAATCATGGGCCCTTGTATTGTTCGTCCCGCGTATTCAATTTTTTCCCCCGCCTTCACAATTTGCGCGGAAATTGCGTGCCCAAAACGCCTGTTTACTTCATGCTGGATTAAAATGGGGAATTTATCTTTCTTGAAAGAAACACCCTCAAAATCAATAACAAGCGGCTCCGCCCACCCTTGGGTAACTGGCGTCCCGGTGTTCGCAAACAACAGAAACTCCCTATATTCTGGCGTAGAATCTTGTGACAATTGGATTTCAACGGGGTATGTTGCGAAAAAATCCATTATTCGTCCTCCTCTTCTTCCTCATTTTCCTCATTTTCCTCTTTTTTCTCTTTTTCGTCGTTCTCATCCGCAGGGTCATTTTCCGGCGACATTTTCAAACTTTGTCGAAATTCACATTCTCTTGCGACTTTTTCTTTCCAGATTTCATAATCGCGATTATAATATTCCTGCTGAATATCCTCATCCAGAAGCAAGCCAGCATCCCGCGCAGTAACCATTGCGTTCACAACCTTTGCGGGGTCTGTATGTTCCAGCCCGATCCGCTTCCAGTAGTATTTGATTTTCGGCGGATTCTCAAAATACTCGTCAGAGAGGAACCCTGAATCGCAAAAATACCCCGGAGTCACCACCCCCATTTGGAACCATGCGTTGAAAACTTTCGCCAGAAAATCTTCCTCACAGCTGAGCCGTCGCGTGTATTGCTTTGATTTGTACAAATAGATATCCACCACCGCCGACGCCATGTTGGAATCTCTGGATGTTCCCACTGCGATATTGTACGGCACGCCAATGGGGCGCATAATTTCACGCAATACACTGCCAACAAAAGCATCATACTCCTGCCCCGTTGGGATTTTTCCGAATTCTTTTGCGTGCATCCCCCACGGAAGCGCGGTCAACACACCCGGCTCAATAGGGAAAGTCTCCATTTGTGGTTCATCCGTCTCCGCCATCCCGACACTGGCGCCAAACGAGGGTCTTTCCGACTCCAACACCATCGTGTGACATGCGTTGTTTTCCTGTTTTCTCAATTCCGCCATCGTATACCGTCTCAAAACAGCACAGAGAGGCAACGACGCCGCCAATTCTGTTGGCGACCGTTTCCACGGTCTCTTTGTTTCGAACCAGTGAACGATATTTTCGCTCCCCACCCAGCGCCCATCGCGCAAAATCCTTGAGTTGATCGCGGCAAAAACATCCCCACCGGGGTGGTTATTCAAGACATAAAAAGCTATTTCGTTGTCCACGTTGTCGTATTTTATGCCATCAAAAATTCTTTCATTGGGATCGTTCCCCATGGGGTTTGCAATGCACTCCGCTTCCACAAACCGGAGATCCAACTGAACCGGGTGCAAAAGTTGTGAGTTATGAACCAAAAGGGCAAAAGTTTCGCCATCAACGATTTTCATTCTGCACCCTGTCCAAAGGATTTTTCGGAGCTTAACCGCCTTCCCCCATTCTTCCCATCGGTCTTCTATTTTTCTTTTAATTTCATAGGAGAGCCGATTATCCTCCACGTTGATTCTCACCCCGTGACCAGCGAAGTCGTCGCAAATGGTATCAATCGTGCCAACGAGATAGGGGTTATTCTCTGTAAGTTCATGCCTCGCGCGCCGCATGAGCACACGTCGAATCTCTGGTGAGGATGCAAGGTCTGGGGACAGGTAATCACTTCTCATCCAGTGGTTTTGATTATGTACATGCGTTTGCGCGGCATCATAATGCAACGCAAAAGACCGTCGCAACGCGATATTTTCGCGCGCGAGCGTTTTATTTGCAACCGCCAGTGAATCCGCTTTTTTTTGGAATGTCGGGGACTCCCCTTTGGATCGTTGTTTTTTCGCCATTAGTACCGTCCCGTTGGTTTCCCGATTGCTCTAAAAATCCCGAAGGGGAATTTCATGTTTTCATTGCTTGTTTGTTCCAGAAATTTTGCGGCTTCCACAATTTCCGTCAGCGAGTGTTCCTCGACTCGTCCTTCCGCAGTTTCGACCTTCTTTGGCGAAAAAATGGCATTTTCTACCTGTTTTTTAATATCTGGATTTCCCATTTTTTTATTCTCCAATACCCAAATGTCCGGGAGCATTATACCATAAAAATGCTAACAAAAAACGCAATTTCGCCCAAAATTCCCCCGATTTTGCAATTTTCCTCCAAGTTTTTCCATAATGATTGAGCGCTCAATATTCAAAATCTTTTTTCTTTTCCAATTTCCAAAAAAAAGGAAAAAAGTCGAGAGTTGTATAGGAACATCGAATTTTTGGCAAATCTTTTTTCTTCTTTTTTCCTAAGTAAAAAAAGAAAAAAGATTTGCGGTCGTAATGCGTAAAAATAGATATATAATAATATATATATACCCTTTTTTCCTATTCCCTTAATGCGAGTGAATATTGCATGCGTACACATTTCGTATATGTATATTTTATATTAATATTAGGGGATGAAGAAAAAAGTTTTAAAACCCCCCTACTGATACCTCGAAAATATCCTTATCAAACAGGATTCAATTGCAGGCAGGGGAAGTTTTAACCTATATTACAAAAATTCTTTACAATGATTGAGCGCTCAATAGTGCCAACATTGCGAGGGCGAATTTGATAAATAAGTATCAGTAAAAAAAACGCCATGGGAGGGGGGTTCGCCGAGCCATCTTTTGTGTGGAGGCTTGGGAAGAACCTAAACCGAGGCGGATTTTCCTCTTTTTGGAGCTTTTTTGTATTTTTTTCTTCACTTTCCCCTTGACAAAAAGGCTTTTTGTGGTATTGCACAGGTAGAAAAAAGCTGTTTTTGTAAAGTCGAAAAGGAAAAAAGACGGTATAAAAGACAGCAGGGAAGGGAACCAAAACCCCCTCCCCCACAAAAAAAGCCGCCCCGTGTTTCTGAATTTTTTGGAAGGAATTCACAAGGAATTCACACGGAGCGGCAGCCAAAAAGACCGAGGTCCAGTATATCACATCTGAGTGATATGTCAAGCCCCTCCGGTCTGTAAATTCCCAAAAAATCGGGAGGAGGAGTTTGAGATGAAAAATCGGCGGTCGTCCGTCCGTGGGAAGTTGTTTACAACAAAGAATTTGAATCACTTTTTGCGAAAAAAAACCACGCGATCAAAGTGAGAACCCCCTCACATTTAAGAGCCCTTCAAATTTATGCTCTGAGTAGGCAGAGAGCATACTCCTCAATCGTCATAGAAAGTGACGATATCGAAAGCAGATATCTTGACGAGGTATTCGAAATTTTTCAGGGACTCCGTTTGCCCGTTTTCGTGAAGCCCACAGACTCCCATGCACTGGAGTTTCTCTTCAAGCTAAAAAAAGACGGATACAAACTTGACGAGGTAGAAGAGATAAACCACCCGACCGAATCGGAGTGGGAAAAGTCCTATATGGTCAAAATTTCCCCGCCCCCTTTTCGGATTAGACTTTTTTGCTATAATCACGATACTCACGGTAACTTTAACGCCCCTTGAGGGCAGACCAACAAAAAAACGCCCAAGAGCAATCGAAAAACCTGGTGGTTTTTCTCCGAAAGCTTTAGCTGGAGTGCATGTAATGGAAGAAGGATACAAACAAGTCCTTTTAAAGACAGAATTGACAGACAAGGTGGATGCACGAGTTGGCGTCCACGATCGTTCGCGCTGGATATCGCGCCTCGTTGAGGAGGCATTAGCTGCGAGCGAGGGACAGAAATTTATTTTGCTTTTTCGTGAGAGATTTTATCGGATATTTTTTGGCGAAGGGATGTATTTTCTTGTTGTTGAAATTGGCGACAAATACTGTTCTCCAACTCGTCCAGAGGCGTTTGCGTATCAGGGCGACAAGACGGACGAGACAATAAAAAGATTGGGGAAGAAATTTCGAACCCCTTATCGAGCGTCGGCATGGATTCGTCGGCGAAATTCACCGTAGAATCCCCCCTTTTTACGTCATTTTCCATCAAAAAGATATTTGTGTTATGCTCGTTCTCCTTTAAAATTCCCGTTTTACACAACGTTTTGCGAGCCGTGGTGCGTAGCTCCAACGGCGGACGGAACGGGAATTTAAAGGACGATCGGTGTAAAGTGGCACTGATCGCTTGCGCCCGCAAACTTCTGATCATCCTCAACTCGCTGATTCGTTCCAGGCGAAAATGGGAAAATCGCCTGCAAAATACCGAAAAATCCAACCCAATTTCAACCGATACCCCTTGAAAAAAACTGTTGTTTGTAGAATAAGAGAAAAGAAAAAATCGTTAAAAAGTTTTTGAAGGAGGAGTCTGAGGAGGAAACAATTTTCAAAATGTTTCCCTCTCACGAAGGTGGAAGTCTTTGTGGGTAGCTTTCGACTCCCGCCAACGGCGGGTGGAAGAAAGCGTTGGCTCTTTAACTAAATTCCCCTTCCTTGAAGGGTACGCCCTTCGGAAGGCGGTCGTCCTCGCCCGCCTTGAAATGGGTGACCGGGGACGACCACCCTCCGAAAAGGACCACCCTCCGAAGAGGGGAATCAGGGGAACAGGAATGCTCCCACTCCAAGAAGTGAAGGGAGATGCGTGGTGAAATGATGAATATATTTTCGGACGGAATGCGTTTTTTGGAGGAGTGCCTTGGAGAGTTTGCGGTTCCGGTTGTGTATCGCAGAGGGGAAACGGCTTTGGAAATTCTCGCAGTGCGCGCAGGCGTGAGCTGGAACGCAATACAGCGATCTGCCGGCGCAGCTTTGGAATCCTCCGTGCGTGATTTCATTTTGAAAAAATCTGCCCTCGATTTTGAGCCACTGCCAAAGGATACAATCACCGACGGGGTGGAAACGTGGACCGTCGTTGCGCAGTATGATAATGAATGCTGGCGCACGGTCGGCGATTCGGGACTGATTCGCGTTCATTGCAGGAAGTAATAAGATGGAAGACTCCCCGACAGTGCAAATCTGGAAAGATTTGTGCGAAAGAATCAGAACCCTCCTTCCGGAAGCAACGGTTCTGAGGACTTATGACGCAATTTCAAAGTTTCAGGACGTGAAAAACTCAACCGGGTTGACGCTTTTTGTCACGCTCGAAGGAAAAGGTCGCGAGAGAATTTCGGTAAATTCCGTTTTCGGTGTTCTCGATTTTTCGGTGTGGGTCGTGAAATATATTCCCGCGCAGGAAGAATCGGAAATCGTGGGCGCGATGGATGAGTGCCTGAACGTTTTGGATATCTTGTCTTCTGCGACATAGCAAACGATTGCCGGGTTTTCCATGAGCCATTTTGTCCTTTCCCCGACCTCAATTTTCCCTTTCCTGATTTTCCTAACCCGTTGAAGATGTTCGGGTTGGAAGTAAACGACTTCGCTTCCCTGATTTTGAAATTCGATAGGGCTTCCATAAAACAGGATCGTTTTCGGCTTCAATCTTCCCACCGCCTCATTCATTCCTCGCGTCCATTTTTCTCGAACGCTAGAATTTTTGCAGCACCCGACCGAACTGACGGCGATGGTTCCATTTTTTGGCATACCGTCGAAACAGAACTGAAAAGATTCTTCCGTACTCCAGTTCAGGGTTGGCACGACCGTAATTCCTTGATTTTGCAGGACTTGCGAAACAGCCATTTTCCGATAGTGATTCCAAATCTGCATTGCCAACGGCATATCTGCATACATCGAGAAGTCCGGCGATAAAACGCACGCGAACCCTGCCAACATCTTCGCATACCGTTCCGGCTTATTCCAAACACGCTCGAATTGATAATCATCCAAAAAGAAGTGCACCCCGATGTTTTTTGTAACTTCTTGAAAAGAACGGATTTTATTAAAAGCTACCAAACGCTGGACGCACACCGTTTCAGGAAAAACACAAGGAATCTGAAATTTTCCAGAGACAAAATCGAAATCCAGAAGGTGCAAGTGATTATTTTTCATCAAACGTTGACAAGCATATCCCGATTGCATTGTGTTATTGTAACTCTTTTTCAGGTAATTGTTGCATCATTTCACCCAACGATCGGCCATTCCAACAGGGATCGTATAGAAGTTCTTCCCAATCATCGTATTTTTTGGATTGAATTTCGTATTGTTCCTCTTCTTCAGGTTCGCAAGTTAATGCTTCGAGTTGAAATGAACATGCTTCACACCACTCATAAATCCGATACACAATGCCCTCAAAAGAAAATGTCAAACAATAACAAAAAGGATGAGACGGCACTTCATTATAAAGCCACCAAAATAAATCTTCCGCAGTAAATCCTTTTTCTTCAATAGTATCTCCTCTTTTGTCCTTGATTATCCAATCATCCTTCCCCATAATCTATCCTTTCCTTAAATCCTAGTATTTCATGAGGTTTCTTACCAAGCAATCGCAAAACATCACGATATTGTTTTACGAGTTCTCTGTTTAAAGGAA
>JAUNBK010000040.1 GCA_030527105.1 Planctomycetia bacterium | reverse complement strand
GATCCAGACTTTCATCGAAACTTGGAACCCCGACGTCTGGCGAGGCGGTCTCCATGGGTCTTGCGCCGTTATCCGCCGTTCGTGGTTGCAATCCGGTTTTGAGTGAGATGTTCAAACGCTTGCTGACCGCGTCCAAACCATTTAAAGTGGCAATGATCGCTTGCGCCCGCAAACTTCTGATCATCCTCAACTCACTGATTCGTTCCGCGCGAAAATGGGAAAATCGCCTGCAAAATACCGAAAAATCCAACCCAATTTCAACCGGTACCCCTTGACAAAAACACTGTTGCTTTTGAAATGCTCACTTCGTTCTCGGCTCAAACGACTGAGTCGCCGGGACCGAGAACGTAGCGTAGTTCCAGAGCAATTCCCCACTTTCAGAGGTGTGTTTTGCCGAGGGGAACGACTTTCCCACTTCAAACTACCCCCCGCCCTACGGACGTACCCCTTCAAAGAAGGGAATTGGAGTTTGACACAGCACGAACACCACGATTCCCCAAACTTTGTGAAAACCAAAATTTTGAAGGAGGATGTGTATAATGTACGATGGGTACGTATGTATTGTTTTTTGCTGTCATGATTTTGCGTGTGAAACAAAGGAAATTTTACGGAGAGAAAGACAAAAAAAGAACATTTTTAATTTTTTTTGGGGAAAATGAGGTTGAGCCTGTTTACAAATGGGAACTTTTCATGTATAATAAGGGTGTGGTGGTGAGAAGTCGCGAGAACCGGGATTCCAAGCGAGAGGTCCGGAAATTCAAGCGAGAAGCATTGTATAATACTTCGCGTTGAAATTTCCCGTTCCGTCCGCCGTCGGAGCTACGCACCACGGCTCGCAAAACCTCACGCAAAACGGGAATTTTAAACGACGACGAGTATAAAGTGAGTATAGCAAGGAGTGTTTTATGTCCATAGGGGATATTTTGGCTGCCATTTGGCGGGCGCTGTTCGGGAAAAAATCGCCAAACCAGGAGAAGGTTAAACAATATACTCTCCTTATTGAACAAGCAAGCGACAAAATTCGGCGTGAGAATACGCGTTTGCATGATCACAAAAGAGAGATTGAGCGACTTCAACACGATATTAAAACTATTATACCCCAACTGAATCGGTATACTGGCGACCTCCTTCGAATCAATAAACGGCAGCTCAAACTCCTCTTTTTGAGGCTCGATAACCTTCAGGGGGTGGAGAATGCGATTTTTGGAAGTCTCCGTTGCTGGGAGTTGATTCGAGACAAGGCGAAAGAGGCAAGGACCCTCTTCGAAAACGAAACGGAAACGGTGGACGAGAATGTCTTGGGCAACCTGCTGGATGATTTAGGGGAGTTAAATATCCGCCAGAAGATGCAGGTGCGCGAGGAAGAGAGACTGCGCGGACAGCGTGTCACGGACGATATGGCGGACAACACGTCTGACGAAGAGTTTGAACGGCGTATGCGTGAGTACAGTCCTGCTGTTGTGCAACAAACGCAGGAACCCGCGCCAATTGCCGCTCCGGTTTCTGCTCCGGCGCAGCAAATCCCGGTACAGCAGGAGATAGAGCAGCCACAGAGCGAGCCGTTGCATAGGGAAAAACCACAGGAAGAGATGCTGACCTACTGATCGTCTTGTTTCTTTGAACGTGTTTGGCGCGAGGAAAAGGATTTTATAATACTTCCCGTTGAAATTTCCGGTTCCGTCCGCCGTTGGAGCGGCGCGCCACGGCTCGGAAAGCTTTGTGAAACCCGGAATTTTAAGGGAAGACGAGTATATGTGTTCGGATTGGAAGATTTCCAGCGTTATAACATATAGTGACGTGAGGAGGATTTTTTATACTTCACGATAGAGATTCCGGTTTTGGTCTGCCGTTGGAGTTCACGCGCCACGGCTCCACACCTTTGGTGAACGCTCAAATTCCTTTGAGTGTTCGCATAATATAGAGAGAACACATTTGTGAATACCTCAACACGTATTCACAGGCGACTATTTTACAAGGAACAGATTTATGATTTTCAAAAAATGGTTTTCGTCTGGCGAGGATCAAGAGCAGGCAAAGTTGCGCGAGAAAAAAGAGCAACTTGAAGAGAGCATTCGCCAAAATACACGAAAAATTTCGGAACAGGAAGGACTGAAAGTCCAGTACGAACAGGATTTTCGTGAGCTTGATGCGCAAGTCATTGCCAAAAAAGGGGAGTATGAGCGTGCGGTTGGTGCCTCGAAGGCGCAGTTGAAAAACGCGCTAATTCTTCTCATGGAAAAAATCGACAAAAAGAAGAACGAATACGCGCTCATTTTGAGCAACATCAAAAAGTATCAGGAGTTGATTTCAGCTGAACGGCAGCAGTTGCTTTCGATCGAAACGCCAGACGTGGAGACGATTACGGCGACGACTGACGATTTGCAAGAAGCTCGATACGCGCACAAAGAGCAAAAAATGGCGATGGACGCTCTCAAGCGTATTTCGGTGGTGGATGAGGACCCGTTTGGGGACATTGATCTTGATGCGCGTCTTGCGGAGTATACCGCCAAAGAAAGTTTTGGTACGCTTGAACGACCGTCGGAAGATGTTACAACGCCGACTGGGCAAAAAACAGTAGAGGATTTTGAGCGGCTCCTCAAAGAATACGAATGAATCAGGAACGAAACGAAGTTCCCGCACCTCATATCCGTATTTTGTTGCGTCTCGCGAACGGTGCTTACCACACTGCCAAGCGTGGTATTATCAAAATTGTTGCGGGGTCACAGGGTACTCCGCATTATGGTTTCCGTTTTTTCCCGCCGTTGGAGTTGTACACACCACGGCACCAGAAACTTCGTGAAAACCGAAATTTTCATGTACGATGAGTATGTATATTTTTACTCAAACAATTCCAAACTTTTTGCAACACAATAAGGAGTAATACCATGGGTCTAGGAGATATGATTCGACAGTTGTTTCCAACCGAAGCAGACAAGAAAAAGGCGCGAACCAAGCAGCAGAGAAGGTGCATTTCCACTTTGGAGCGCTTGGGAGGTTCGATTGATGAGATGGTACAACGCTACAAGACGAATAGCGACAGAGCGTGGCAAGAAGCGCGCGCAGCTATGCAGAGCGGGAATAAAATGCGCGCCAAAATGTGTATACAGAGATATCGTGCGTATCAGAGTCGTCTCTATGCTTTTGAACGAAGAAGGTATGTTTTTCAGAATTACCTCGATAATCTCAAGAACATGATTCAAGATAACGAGATCAGTGAGAGCTTGGCAGTCGCAGGGAAAATCATTAATGTGGATGTCGACAAGATTTTGGGTTCCATGGGAACCATCCAAGATAAAATTGACCAGTGCGATGAATTGGGGCGAGAGTACGATCGCCTCTACGGAGCGGATATGAACAGTATTAGTGGAGCCGATGCTGAGTACCTCCCCGACATGGACAACATGATGAAGCGCCTTGAAATGGAGGTCGCAGGGGATATTCAAGGGGGAAATTCGCATCCCGCCGCCAATCCGGAACTCGACCAGTTGGGTGGTGATTTGGAACGTCTGTTTAAGCAGGGATAATCAAACAAGAAGGAGTATAGCATGGGCTGGTTCACTTCGAATGAAGAAAAAGTGCAACAACAAAAAACCGTTTTTCGGGGAGCACGACGCCAAGTTGAGCGAACCTTGTTCAAGTTGGAAGATGGTATTCGCGAGCAAGAAAAAAAGGCGCAGGCATTGTGGAAATCCGCAGCTGCAAAGCTCAAGGCTGGCGACAAACGTGGCGCAAGATTCGACCTTGAAGGTTTTCAAGCAACTCAAAAACGCATCCTCCAGTCCGAAAGGAAAAAGTGGGTGATGGAGTCCTTCCTCGAAAATCTCGAAATCTCGCAGCTGGAACAGGATATTGCCATCGCAATTGGAAAGATGCCTGAGATGCCTAGCGTAGAGGGAGTTGTCGATAGTTTGGGCAACATCGACGAAATGAATAAATCGCTCAAACCTCTTTTCCAAGAGTGGGATCGACTTTGGGGGGCTTCGATGCAAAATACTTCAGATGGAATCCCGTCGCAAGACGAGCTGATGCGCGATCTTGCTGTGGAGACGTTTGGTATCCCTTCGGTGGCAAAAAAACAGGAGATGCCGGTCGTCGCGCCAGAGTCCGTTCGCTTGGAGGACATTTCAAAGGTGGAAAAGGAGCTTCGAGATATCGAAAACTCGACAGATTGAGATACTCGCCACGTCGGTTCTCAACAAAAATGGTACATGCAAGTCTAGGTGGGCACGTGTTCGCCCTCAGAGAGTCGTGACTGGCTCTCTGGTTTGTAGCTTGTCAACTTCGAACAAAAACCAAAAACTACTACGAGGTGGTTATGAATTTTTACGTACAAAAAAAGGAAGAGTATGAAGCTCTGCTAGCTGAGGCGTGGCGCGCGAAGGACTATAAAAAAGCCTGTGACCATTGCTACGCTGCGGCGCAGTGCACTTTGAATCTCGCAAAACTTACCGACGGATTAACGCAACAGGCTTATCTTAATCACGTGAAGTTTTTGATGGATTGCTTGAATAGACTCAAGGCAAAGTGTGCTGCGACGAAGCCTGCTGCGATGACGACCGAAGCGACAGGAGCCTCTGGCGTGAAGTCTTCCGATAAGAAGGAAGAGTCCAACGTGGATGCGAAGAGATGGATTATTGATAAACCTCAAATTCATCTGACAGACGTTGCGGGAATGCAGGAGGTCAAAGATGCGCTTGAGAAGAATATCATCAATGCGATCGCAAATCCAGAGATATTTAAAAAATTCGGCGTTAAAGCTGGGCTTGGGCTTCTCCTCTATGGCCCTCCCGGAACGGGGAAAACTTTCGTCGCCAAAGCGATTGCCGGGGATTTAGACGCCGTCTTTTTCGCCGTGACGCCCGGAGAAATCAAAAGCAAATACGTGGGTGAGTCGGAGAGCAACCTTCGTGCCCTCTTCGAGGAAGCGCGCAAGCACCCTCGTGCCGTCATTTTCTTCGACGAGGTCGACGAGTTGCTCAAAATGAGGTCGCCTGAGGATCGTGGATCCGTTGTGGCGGAATTCCTCCAGCAGGCTGATGGTATGAAGGAAAACAAGAACACCCTCATTTTAATGGGCGCAACCAACAATCCTTGGCAGGTCGATCCTGCCGTCGCGCGACCCGGTCGATTGGGAAAACGTATTTATGTTGGACTTCCAGACGAGCCTGCGCGGAAGAAAATTTTCGAGTTGAACTTGAAAAAAGTGGAGCTGTTGAACATCGATTTGGACGACTTCGCCAAGCGGACGGAGGGCTTCTCCGGCGCCGACATCAAAGCGATTTGCGAAACTGCAAAAACAAACGCGATTGATCGTTGCATTGCCGACCCAAAGTCACCGCAGGCATTAATGTACGAGGAGTTGGATCAGGCACTCAAATCCACGAAAAAATCCGTCAGTCCGGAACTCGAAGAGCGATACCACGAGTGGAACCGAGAAATGCAATCGCTTGCGGGCGAGTAGGAATTTTGTGCAAAATCATAATAGAGGTGCGATAAGTATATGAACGAGAACGAAATACGAGCATTTGTGCAACGATTTGTCACCAAAGCCACGAGCGGTGGAATAGACGCAGTGGACACGACAGCGATTCGCGTGGGTGACAGTGTGATTGTCGATTTAGATGAGAACGCCGCTCACGATACGCCAGCAAATCGCAATCTTTTCGTCCAAGAAGGTTTCGGGTGGTCCGACTCTGCAAGGGAAAAGGTGTGGTTCGGTCAAAATCTCAACGTCGTGACGGAGAGGGCGCTAGCCGACGCCTCGCTATGCAACGAGTTCATCGCGGGCACTTCGAGAAATACGCTTGCGCTTTCGGGGAAGCAATTTCCACTTCCCTTGCAAATCGCACCAGAGGAGGAGAAAAGGCGTCGTTTCTATAAATCCGTGCTCATATATGTTGCGTTTGTTCTCGTTCTCGCCACCATATATTTTGTGTATGAGATGTTTTTTGAAGGGGGGGCTTTGGTCGATTCCTCCGAAACCCCACTTGAATATTGTAACAAATATCTCAAATACATCCTTGGATCGTGGGGGACTTATGTACTTCTTATTTTCCTCTATCTTTTGAAATTTGTTATCAAACCTGTTACACTGGTACTCAACGCCATCCATGGTGCGAATCAAGCGCAGCAAATCCTCACGGGGAATTTCAAAATAGATGGTGTGGAGCAGTTTATTCCCGGGGGTCGCAATCCTCCAAACGGTCGTTTGCTCCAACCGGAGAACGATTTCATCAGAGATTTCCTCCAACGTGGTGGTCTGCCCGCGGCAGTAAAAATTCCTGAGAACGTCCTGCAACAAATTCAAGGCTTGCAGGAGATTAAGGTTTTTGTAATCACTTCCAGCGTGCCCAAAAGAGTTGTGTACCTCGTTTCGGCGGTCTGTACGCCTATGAAGTTTGAAATTCCGAAGGATTCAAATTCGAGAAGCATTCCAATAGATACGACTCCAAAAGCGAGTGTTGCGGATTGGGATGCTATTGAAAGGATTGTTCGGGGATATATTCCCGGCGATGGAAATGACTATGTTATTTACGCAACATGCGCTTCTCTCAACGGGTGGAGCGACGGAACCGTTGGTTTGTGTTCCAACAATCGTTGGGTGCAGTTCGCGGAGCCGTACAAGGGCGGCGAGTCAAACAAAAGCAAATGGGTGTTTCGTGTGCCAGGTGTCTACAACCCCAACATGGATCGGCACCTTTTCCTCTGGCTCCTTGATCCAACAGATTACGCCCTCGTAATCAAAAGCAAAATCGACGACATTCTTGATTCCCAGAGGATTGCTCGAGTTTGCGATCTCGTTGAGTACATCAAAGAATACACGCACAACAGCATGCATGACGACAGCTACTACGTCGACTTGGTCGAGCTCGTGTTTGGTTGTTTGAGCATGGGGGCAGGTGCTGCGTATGAGTCGTACAAATTCCGAGACGACAACGGAACTCATACAAGTATTCGCAAACGTCAAAATAGAAAACATTTATCAAAAAGGAATTCATTATGAACGAACTATCTCTCAACATGGACAACATGGGGAAATATCGCTACGGATTTCGATATTTTCTTTTTGGGGTATTGGTTTTTCTTTTCATCCTCTACCTCCTGAGCATTTTGTGGTGTGAGTTGGTTGATTTTCGCACTCCTCTCGGCTCCAAGCAGAGGACGTGGATACAGGATGCTGCGCAGAGTATCGTCACGGAAGCGTCGAAGCATAACGAGGAGTATCGCACGATATTTATTGCCGAGTTCGCGCAGGAGACAAGCGGATTGCTCACGGACGAAATGCGCGAAATAGTCTTGCGCGACACGCCGTTTATTTTGACCCCTCCATCGGCATATCAAAAAATCCGCGCCGGATTGAAGTTGCTCCCTGTGGGTGTTGCGTCGCAGGAGGAAGCCGCCCAGCTTTTGAAGAGTCGTGGGGCGGATTGCATCTTGTTTGGGCGCTGCAAAAAATTGCAGGTTCTCGACGGGCGCGTCGTGGGGAATATCGAATATTCTCTCCTCGACAAAAGCGGCACCCTCGTTATTGATCATCAGGAATTCACGACGGAAGCGGCACCCGCCGAAACTTCCGAGGACGCCGGGACGAGTTCCTCCGGGCTTTCTCCCACGGACGAGAAAATACTCGAAACCATTCAAGGCGCTTCTTGGGGTCATCGTCTCATCGGCTGGGTTCTTTTGGTGCTCACGCTCCCGATCGTCACGATTGTGTTCCTCCAAAAAATGACGGCGTTGCAATCCAACGGCGTGAACGCTTTCGTTCTCGTTCTTTATACCGCGATCGACGGCATCTTGGCATACTTCCTCAACCTTTTCGATTGGAGTTCCGCCCTTATGACGCTCGTTTTTGTCCTTTGCATCGTTTGTGCGCTCTTGTACAACATGCGAATAATGACGTTCTCCATGAGATTTAACGATCCTAACAACTAAAACACAGGAGGTAGTTATGCCGAATAAAACACAGGAGGTAGTTATGCCGAACATTATTTGGGAAAAATTCGTAGATAGACGAGGTTGCTTTTTTCTCGATCCGCTGCGTGCTTTTTTGGCGAATCCACAGGATTATGTTTTCGTCACGAACTTGGGCAACGTGTGGTACGAGATTCAGAATATTAACGATCAACTCAACAGAAAGGCTCTCTATCGCACGCGAAAATCGTTCACCATGACGCTAACTTGGGAAGGATTAAGGTGTGCGGATGCTGGAGCTGTCCACGATTTGATCGTCAGCTTGAACGCGACATTTTCGGTGTTTTATCCTGCTGCGTTTAAGACAAAGTGCGACGTTTTGTCCGGCTCTCTCCAGGATTTGTCTCTCCAAGATTTGCAAAATTTTTGGAGCGGACGATTCCAAAATGTAATTCAAGGGATGCTGGAGAACTTGGAATATCGGGAAATCCCCGGGATTCTGACGGTTCAAGCGATTCAAGAGACTTTTTTGCGCAAGTTGGAGCTCCTTGCTTCTCAAGACCTCCAGATGGGCTTGCGTCTCAACGTGATTCTAGATTTTAAGTGTTCTTCTCCATCCAAAGAAAAGTCCATCGCGGAGGAGGAGGATCTTCAAAAGCGGACAATGGAATCTATGTATGATCAGGAGCGGACGAGAATTGAAAACGAAAAAAGAGCAACCGATATAAGAGATAAAACCACAATTTTGCAGCTTGAGCAGGATTTGGAGTTGCTCAAAAAGAAGCATGAAGACGAGTTGCAAAAAATTGACGACGAGCAAAGAAAAAGGCAGGTTGAACTCGAATTGCTCGAGCGCCGCGCGCATGAAGCGAAAAGCAACGAAGTGTTGGAGAATGCTAAAAAATTCGTCAATAAACACGCGCCCGCTGCCCTTATAGACGAGACCTCGCGCCGTGCTGAGGCGTACGTTGCGCTTTGCGACGCCGGAGTCGACGAGGCAGACAATGATTATTTTCCTAAAGAAGCTGGGAAGTTGTGGACGGATATAAGCGACGACAGTTCTCGTACCTTGTTGAGAAATTTTCGCCATTTTCTCTCGGGATATGGAGAAAATCCGCTAGACATTCGCGTGCAGGAAGTTCAACCTCGATCTCTCACGTCGTCGCGAAATGAAACGACGGAAATGGAGTGCAACGTTTTGAGGAAAAATCAGTCGCTCCAGTTTTCGTTCACGGCGCCGATCGATGGAAAACTTACGGTGCTCAACATCGGAACGTCGGGGCGCGTCACGGAATTGTTCCCAAATGTCCAGAGGGAATCTTTTGCTCTCGCCAGCGGCAAGACGTATCAATTCCCAGAGAATTTTATTCCCAACGTGAGTTTCACAGAGGAAGACGATTCTGGTCTTGAGGGAATTTATGTGTTTATTACGCCGGAGAATCTTCTCAGGTCGCCAGAGACCGGGGACCTCTGTACTCACGAGGGTGCGAAATTGGCGCCGTTTATTCTTGATTTCACGTCCAAAATCCGCGATTATGAGCAGCGAGCTTGCGCGGTAGGGCGGCAGGAATTTATCGTTCAGCCGTAGTTGGAGTTTTTGTACTCAAATCCGAGTGTCGATATATCGAATCATTATGGAACGCAACCTCCTCATCCGCGCCTCGGCTGGCTCGGGCAAAACGTATCAACTGAGCCGACGCTTCCTTCATTTGGCAAAGGAGGGCGCGTCGGTCTCGTCGATTCTCGCGTCAACTTTCACGAGAAAAGCAGCGGGCGAAATTCAAAACCGCGTCCTTCTCCAAGCCGCGCAAGACTGCCTCGCGGAGGAGGATCCTCTCTTGCGGGAAAAAAAGCTCGTGCTCCTCAAAAAACTGGTCGCGAATCTTCATCGAATGCGGATTTTTACGCTCGATAGCTACTTCAAGAGAATCGCGGAGTGTTTCTCGTACGAAATTGGGCTGATGCCGGGGTGGTCGATAATCGACGATGCGGAAGATGAGAGCCTGCGGTGGCGAGCGATTCGCACGACACTTCGTCAGGATCCGCGCGCGGCACGAGAAATTATGCGTCGCGTTTCGCCCGGCGAGAGTGTGCGAAATTTCGCCTCGAGCATCTTTGACACCGTGCGGAGTCAATATGCGTTGGTTCAAAGCTCGTCGAACTCGGCGTGGAACGCGATGAAGTCGCTTCCTCTCGACGGTTGGATGGCGGAAGACACGCTGGCGCACACGATTGAGGAGATTCGCACGATTGCGGAGAATTTCCCCGAGGGGACGGACAAACGGCTCTCCAAAGCGGTCGCTGGTGTGATTGAGAAAGCCTCCGTGAAAAATTGGATGGATTTTTTGAAATCCACGCTCGTGAAAAATGCTGCCTCGAATCCCTACGACTCGGTGCGTTTTTATGGCAAGCCCGTGCCGGAGGGGTTGGAGAGACCGCTGCGTCGCTTGATCCGCCACGCGATTGGCGCGTATTTGAAAGACGTGCAGGAACAAACTTCTGCAACGTACGATATTGTTTCTATTTTTGGTCGAAATTACGAAGATTTGAAGATTCAGCAGAAGGCGTTTCGTTTCGAGGACGTGACGCGCCACGTTGCGCGTTTTGCGCAGGAGAGGCAAAATCTTCATGCGTTTGATTGGAGGTTGGATGCGTCGACCGAGCATCTCCTTTTGGACGAATTTCAAGACACCTCGCTCGACCAGTGGAGCATTCTCGAGCCGGTGGGGCGCTACTGCACCACGCACAAGGGGAGTTCGTTCTTTTGCGTTGGCGACGTGAAGCAGGCGATTTATCGCTGGCGCAATGGTCGCGCGGAGATTTTCGATTCCGTTGCGTCTGCGTACCCCAATATGACGATCGAATCGAGCAACCGAAGTTGGCGCTCTTCCCCCACTATAATCGAGTGCGTGAATCGAGTTTTTGGGGACGACCCCTTTCCCCCGCCGATCCGATCGGGCAGCGACTCGATCCCGATGAGCGAGGTGCTCGAGGAGAACGCGGCGTGTTGGTCTCGGTGGCACTACGAAAAACACGAAACGGCGCGCGATTATCCCGGGTATTGGGAGATTTTCACTTCGCCCTCGGCGGAGTCGGATTCGGACTCAGATTCGGATTCAGAGTCTGGCGCGGGTGGCGAGGGGGATGGCTCCACGAACAAACCCAAGCAAAAAGACGTAACGCTTCGTTGTGCAGCGGAGAAGATTCGCGACCTCTACGCCACCACGGGGAACCACACCATTGGGGTTCTCACTCGTGGGAACGATTCGCTCCAGAAGTTGATATTTTATCTCCGCCGTCTGAACGTCCCCGCGAGCGAGGATGGGAAAAATCCGCTCATTAATTCCTCGGCGGTTCGGCTTATTCTCTCGTTATTCAAGTTTCTCGAGCATCCGGGAGACTCCGTTTCGTGGTTTCATCTTGCGCACTCGGCATTGGGGCAATTTTATCCTGAGTTCGAGTGGGTTCCGATTTGGGCACCAAAAGAGTTGCAAGAGAGCGCGCAGGCGTTGCGCATGGAGAGAGCGGAAGCGTTGAGGAGGGAGATTGCGACTTTTGGATTTAGTGCGATTATCGAAAAAATTGTGGAGCGTTGGAAGCCAAGCCTTCCGCCGGAGGAATTGCGACGACTTCAGCAATTTATCAAGCTCGCGGGCACGTACGACACGAAAAATACCTCGAATCGGATTGCCGATTTTGTGAGGTTTGTCGAAATCACGCGTGTTGCGGATCCCTCGAGTGCGCGAGTGAGCGTGATGACGATCCACATGTCGAAAGGATTGCAATTCGACACGGTGGTTTTGCCCGATTTGCACTTTAAACTGACGGGGACGCCCCCTCAATTCGCGCCGGGATACCCCAATAACGACGTGATGAAGGAGATTCATCTCGTGGCGAAATACGTTCCCAAGGAGCTTCGTTCCTTTGTTTTGGGCGTGGATTCTCCATTTAGCGCCGCGATTGAGCACTACGAGTCGCAGGTGGCTGCCGAGACGCTATGCTTGTTGTATGTCGCGATGACGCGCGCGGTTCATGCCCTTTATCTCGTTATTCCCCCCGCGATGTCCAAGTCCGCCAAAGTTCCGTCGAAATACGTTGACCAAATTCTTTTGCGCACGCTTGCTGGCGAGACGAATGCGCCCCCGTCGTCCCTCATTGCGTGGGATGGCGACCCGAGATGGTACGAAAAAACGGGGAAATCTTCGACTTTGGCGCACTCCGAGCTGCTCCCGCGTGTTGTTTCACCAGCTGTCTTCGAGCCGCGCCCCGCTTTTCTCCGCAAGGATGGGTCGTATCGGAATCTTCCACGCCGATCGCCGTCGAATGTCGAGGATCCGCTGCGTGTCGATTTGGGGCGGATGCTGGGATTTCGGCATTCGAGCACGGTGTCGGGCGTCATTTGGCACCGTTGGTACGAGAAAATCACGTGGGTTGAAACGAGTCTGCCGTCGGCCGAGGAGCTGCGGAGCGTCGCGCTTCAATACGATCTCCCGCAGCAGACTTTGGAAAGACTGCTGCGGAATTTCCACAATTCGTTGAAGAATTCTGCCGTCCAGTCCATTTTGTACTGGCATGAATACATACCCGCGATGCGAGAGCGCGTTGCGGCGTCGGGAATTCTCCCGATTGAATCCATTCCGAGTGGCATTGTGTGCGATGATCCGTTGGATAAAAACAAATTGAGATGGGAGATTCATTGCGAAAAGGAGTTAGCGATTCGGACGGAGCGCGAATTTTTCCTCGGCGCGATGGATCGGCTTGTTGTTTTGAAGGATCTCAACCAAGTTTATTGGGCGGATTGTATTGATTTTAAGACGTTGAAAAAATACAGAAGCGACGAGTTTTTCGAGGAGCAAGTCCGACGAAACGCGCGCCAAATGCAGGATTATCGCACTATGCTCAGCGTTCATTATAGGATTCCGATCGAGCAAATCTCCGCGAGAATCCTTTTCACCATGCTTGGCATCGTTCGTGAGATTCATTGAGACCCGGCGTGGAATTCGCGCGGAATCGGCACCAATCCAACGTTGGATTCGGGATCGAAGAACGCTTGCCCAAAGCGCGCGTTTCGACTTTGGGCAAACGAAAAAAATCACGTTATAATACTTCGCGTTAAGATTCCCGGTTCCGTTCGCCGTTGGAGCTACGCACCACGGCTCGTAAGGCGTCGCGCAAAACGGGAATTTTAAACGACGATGAGTATAGATCGTACCGGAGACACCCACAAAATTGGCTATTGAATGGATATCTGGGGCTTTTCGCCTACGATATAGATGATCTTCGGCGTGACGTCCAGCGTTTTTTCGATATCGATTGATTCCCCATAAAGGTCGAACGCTTGGACATTTGTCCCAGAGATGCGCACCTTCTGGTTGGAGTGCGAGCCGGGCGACCACAACGCATACGCGATTTTCCCATCGGGGCGAGTCCACGAGAAGACACACAAATTCTCCACCTTCGCGCCTCCCTTGTGCGCAAAGCTCGAAGACCCTTCTGGTCGCATGGTCGTGAGGGTTTTATACGCCAAGTAGCCTGTTTTTGGCGAGAGGTCGCGATGAGTGATGCCAAAATGGTGCTCTGGGTCCACATCGTCCCGCTCGACCGCTTGGAATTCATAAACGAAATAGCGCTCGACGCCGTTTGAGAGCGCGAGGAGAATCGCTTGAGCCAAGAAGATTCCCTGATTCTCTGGGAGACAACGATTCGTGTGCATTACTCCCTCGCCCATGATGGAGCTTGCGAGGATTGCGCCGCGATAATCGCTATTGAATTCATACACGCACGCGACGGGTGCAGAAAAATCGCTCGAAACGCCGTTGAGGATCGGAATCAACCTGTCCCCCTCTTTGAGTCGCGCGGCATCGAAGAAACGCGTCCCTTGAAAGTTGCTCGGAATCCCTTCCACCCCCTTTTGTCCAACGGCGGGCGCGAGCGCGGCAGTCTCGGGCGTTCCTTGTCGCGTCCACCAAGCAAACCACGATATACGCAGGTCGGCAGCGTGCGCCCCGATGTGGCGACTTTGCGCAGGACGACGCCACACGCCGTTCTCGTCCTGCTCGACGTCGTAATAAATCGGCACGCCGCCCGTGAGAATGAGAAAGCCACCTTTTTTGACATATTTTTGAATGTTGCTCATGAAGTGCAGAGGGAAAAACTCGCCTGGCGGGAGAATCAAGACAGGGTGTTTGGCAGGCTCGAGCGTTGAAAGCTCCGCGAGTTTCACGAATTCCCACTCGACCCCCTCTGGGAGCAGCGCCGCGCACGCCTCAGGAGTGATGCTCCACGATGGCTCATAATTGGGGTCGACGAGAAACGCGGCTTTTCCCTCGAATCCCTCGGGATAAACTATGTCCAACCCAGCCTGAACCACTTTTTTCGTGCATGGGAAATGCCCATAGGTGGGTGGGGTTGCCCAACCCATCTCCGTGATCCAAATTGGTTTTTCGCCCACGCCGTATTTTTCGAGGAGGTCACGCACTTTTTGGATGTCTCCAACGAAATTATCGACGTATTTTTGAGTAATCATTCCGCCACGATAGGGGTGAATATTCATGACGTCGAAATATTTTCCTGCTCCATTTTGGAGTGTTTTTTCCAAATACTCGAAGGGGACGCCCGCCAGTCCGCCATAGACGACTTTGAGGTTGGGATCGATCGATTTGATCGTCTCATAGGTGAGTTTGAGGAGCGGGACGTAGTCTTCCGGTTTGGGTTCATCACCCCAAAAACCTTTGAGGTTTTGTTCGTTCCACACCTCCCAATATTGGATTCGGTCTTTGTATCTTTCGACCAATCGACGGACGTACTCCCGCCACTCTTTCGGGTGTTTGTAGGCGGGGCGCGCCCATTCGACGTGGTAGTCCAAAATCGGCAGAATCGTGATTCCGTGTTTCTCCGCGTTGTCGAGCAGGGTGTCGAGGTGGTCGAATGTCCAAACGCCCTTCTTTCTCTCGACGCTGCTCCACGAGAAGTCGGCACGCGCCCATCGAATCCCTGCGTTGCGCATCGCGACGAGATTTTGCGGCATCGCGTCGTACTCCATCCCTCCCGCCAAATGGGCGCATGTTCCATAAGGACTTGGCGAAGGTTCTATTTTTGCCGCTCCGACATGCGCTCCGTGGAGCAAAAGTGCGAGCGTGAGCACGATTTTGATCTTGTGGTTTAAAATAGTCACATATATTCCTTTCAATAAAATGATAATGAACGCTATTGCTCCCGGGAAAGCGTGAGTGTTGTGGGTTGGAGGGTGATTTTCAAGCGTGGGACGAGGACCAGCCCGCTTGCGTCCGCTTTGACGAGACCACTTGCGTCCCCGAACGACCAGCGAAGCGTTTCGCCCGGCGCGATTTTCATCTGTTGGAGCCGTCGAAGCGACACGTCGACAGTCGATTCTTTTGGAGCCTCGAAAATCTTCGTGGGGCTTTCCTCTTCCGACGCGAGGCGCAGGGAGATTGCCACTTTTTCGGGAGTGTCCAATTTGTTTTCCCATCGGAACCACGCATTAATCTGCCCCGGCGATGTATCCACGCACGAAGGCCAGGGGAGTGTGTCGTCCGTCGAAGCATTGAGGAAGACGGGGTACGCCGCATTTTTCACGACGGAAGTCCAATCAAATGCGTCGATTAGATCGTTGTGTTCCTTGATTGCGTTGTGATTATTGCCATGTCCAAAATTCCCCCAGAGTCCAATGACCAAATATCGTCTTTGCGCCATTGCTTTGTAGAAGAAATCGTGTCCGTTCGACCATTTGTCGTTTTGCCCGGAATAGTCCACGCAGACGGGAGGGTCGGGGAGTTGGACACCCTCAGGGAGTTGGGCGTCCAACGACAAGCGAGCCGTTGCGTGTTCGACACCAGCCGGGACGTTGGCTTTAATTGCCGCGAAAATGTCGCCGTGGCGGAGTCCGAATCCGAGCGTGCCGCTCCCTCCCATTGAGTTTCCGCAGCAATAAACGCGGTTCGCGTCGATTTGGTAGCGATTTATCACCCACTGAATCGAGTCGACGAGGCGCTTTTCGACCGGGGCGAGTTCATATCCTTTCGTTTTTTGGATTCCCCACCACCAATCGACTTCTCGATGAGCGGCGCAGTCGAGATAGAGCGCGTAGAAATCATCCGGGGAGCGATAAATATCGTGGTTCCCCACGGTTTTCGTACAATTGAGCGCGGTTTGAACATTGTGCCCTGCGGAGTGAAGAACGACGTAGAGCGGCGCATTTTTTCGCGCACCCGACTTGGGCGAGACGACGATGAACGTGTCCTTTTGCGGGGTCTCGTACCCCCACTCGGGTTTCGACTCGTGAGAGTACCACTCCGTCCAACGCTCGTTGAATTCCTCCGCCTTCTCCAGCCCAGGCGTCCACTCCTGAGCGAGCGCCGTTGTGAGGAAAAAAGGGACGCACGCGACGATAAAAGCGCCTAATCGGCTTGTATTCATTATCATAATTTTATCCTTTCTTGTCGAAATTTGAGGGATCAATGCGGGGAGCCAGAAGTCTGCGTGGGAATTTGGTAGTCCGTCACGCCTGTTTTATCGTATTCGGAGAGCTTCATGTCCCAACCAATTTGGCGAATGTGCGCGTTGAAATTGTCGTTCGTCAGAGCGGGATGATCCGCGCGCCATGCGGATTGCGCCCCGACGGAGAACATCGTATACATACGATCAAGCCCGGATAAATGGTGCCAAGTCGTCACCAAAATACCATACAACTGCGCGTTGCACACCGTTTTGGCCTGACTCACGACTCCCGCTCGATTGTTCCACGGGCACGCGACCACATCGAACCCTTGCTCCTTAAAAAATCTCATGCTCGACCATTGCTCATTCTCCTTCGGGGAGCCATACTGCCAGTCGCACACGACCAAATCCTTCGGCAGCTTTCCGAGAATATCCTTCGTGTGTGTATTCGCGTTGGCGACGTAGCCCGGAAATTGTTGACGCGTAATCAACATGTCGTGCCACATCATCGGACGACAATTGCGCTCCGCCAGCAGGTTTGTGAAGTGCTTCAGATGATCGACAAACAACTCCCCATAGTTTGCGCGTCGGCAATCGATGCACGTGGCGCAGGGACCCGCTTCGTCGCACCCAATGTGGAAAAATGGAGGGTTATCAAAAACCTCGCAAAGCTCCAACACCATGTTGCTCAGCACCTCGCGCGTGTTTGGATTGGAGAGACACCACGTCCAACCGTCCGGCTCAAAGAGCGGGAGGAACTCGGGGTGAAAATCGAGCGTCGTATGCTTCCCACTCGTGATGCGTGACCAAGAAGCGTGCCCAAAAATGTTGATTTGAGGGATGAGTCGAATCCCAAGCGACTCTCCAAGCGCAACTAATTTCTCGACCTCCGCGCGCGTCGTGGCGTATTCCTTCCAACAAAACTCGGGATACTTCTCAAAAGGATACACACCCCAGAACTCAAGCACGAGGTAATTGTACTTGTAGTACGCCGCCATACGAATCGCCTGCTCGATTCTCTCGGGAGCCGTCTCGGGGAACCAGCAGACGTGAATTCCGCGAAACGCCATCTTCGGCGCGTCGTCTATCTCCATTTCGGGAACGAAAAAGGAGACGGTTTTTAACGTCCCTCGCGTCGCCTCGGCAAGCTGGCGGAGTGTTTTGAGCGCATTGAGGATGCCCGAGTCAGACTCGGCGGCGATTCTCATCGTCTGCCCGCGCGCGGAGATTTTGTATCCGTCGGGAACGATTTCTTCCTGGAGATTCTCGCATGACACGCGTGGTTTTTGCCCCGCGAACCAGAGTGGGAAGAAGGTTTCGACCGCCTTGAGCGCTTTGTCTTGATCCTTTTTAACGCAGAGCGTGAGTGCGAGCGTGTTGTCGAGCGTGACGATTTCCCTCGCCAACTCCATTTTGGTGGGGGTAGGAACGACACGCGACTTCAAAACCCACGCTTCGTGCCCCTGAAGCGGTTCAAATCCCAGCGCACTCCCGCACGCGGAGAAAAAAAGGGCGAGGCAGGCGACCCATTTGACACATGTTTTCATGTCTTCAATCCTTATGAAATACAACAATTCTATCAAAAAACGAAACTATTCCGTCCTTTAAGTGTACCATACCGTCGGTGGCACGAAAAGGGGGAGCGTGTTTTTTTGCACTTTTGGGGGTACGTCCGTAGGGCGGGGGTCGTTTGAAGTGGGAAACGCTTTCCCGAGACCAAACACCCCGTCTGCCTGCGGCTGCCACCCCTCGAAAAGTAGGGGAATTGCTCTGGAACTGCGCTCTCAAGAAGTAGAAGATCGCGAGTCCAAACGATTGTGTCTATAAAATGACACGACATGGAGACAACATGGACGCAACACTACTTTGTGAGCAGCACGACGCGAACGATTTTCCCCACGCCAGAGACGCGGAAACGAATGCTCTCGGACGATTGCGCCGACTGGGGGAGCGCGAACTCCCACGCACGACCATCCACATGTGGATCGGTCGCGATCGGCTCATTATTCATCAAAAATTGTGGCGCGGCGTCTGCCGAGGGAAGCTCGAGAAACTCCACGCGCAAAACCGCTGCTGTCTGGCTTGAGTTCCGAAGTGTGTACGCAAACCAACCTTGCGCCGATCGCCATCGAACGCCGTCCGACACGCCCGAGGTGGTCTCTTCCCCCTCAAACTCGTGGTCCGTCTCCGGCTGCTGCTCTCCACAATAGACCTGATCCACGATTCGCGCTTCCCAATCAGGCTCCTTGGTTTGCAAAGAGGCACCCACCGCGCTTTGGTTTCCAGAAGTGGGATTCAAACGAAAATAGATCGTGTAGCGGGAGTCGTGAATTCTCGCGAAAGGGCGCAACTCCGTCGGCTTTGACGCACGCTCCAACGCAAAGGCGAGCGAATCGCCAGGCAGACGCCTGACGCACGTTGGAGCCGAACGCTCGTCCGCCGAGACGGCAGGGGCGCGCTCCAATGGCAACGTTGCACCATGGGCAACATGATCGCCTCTTCCGCTCCCGGCATGATACTCTTTGAGATCGTGGGAATCCTCGCGCGCCGCCAGAACGACGGGACCAAACACGAACGCACCAAAGGGTTGGTTTGGCATCTTCTCCAACGCCACACGCATGGGGAGAACGACTCGGATTTCGTCGCCGTCGCGCCACTCTCGCGTGAGGGTGAAGTAGGAACCTGGCTCGGCATGAACTCCAACTGGCTCGCCATTGATAAAGACACGAAATTGCGCCGAATTATCCGCCCACGCCGGACGCCGAATCTTGAGACCAAAACGCGTCGGCTGCCCCAATCGCAAGGAAAAACGCGTGGTCGCCTCGTCGGGAATCTTCGTCGATTGCTCTAAAACAATCCCACGCTCACGCCAATAAACGCGCGAAGGAATGAACAAATTCACCCAAATATCGTTCTCGGCGTGAGAATAAATCATTTCACTATATTTCGCATGATTCTCGAGACCTGTCCCGACGCAGCACCAAAAACACGTCTGTGGGCGAGAGTAGACGCGATAATGCCCTGGACGCATCGAGGTGAAATACACCACCCCGCCTGTCTCGGGATGCTGAGAGGAGAGGATGTGGTTAAAAATCGCACGCTCATAAAAATCCATATATCGTGCGTCGCCGGAAGTCTCAAACAACATGCGCGCGAGGCGGAGCATATTGTAGGTGTTGCACGTCTCGGGTCCCTCCCTCTCCATAATCATGGGACTAAAATCGTCGGAAGGGTGAAAATGCTCTCGAACGCTATTGCCCCCGATCGCAATGGAACGATTCTCAACAATCGTTTGCCAGAAGAAACGAGCGGCGCGGTCCCAATCCTCCTTTTTCGCGAGGTCGGCAATGCGTTTGACCCCGATAATTTTCGGAATCTGCGTGTTTGCGTGCAGCCCTGAGAGAGCGTCGCGCCCCTCGAGAAGCGGGTCGAGAATGCGACGATCGGAGAAACGAATTGCCAAATCAAGGAACTTTTTCTCGTCCGAGAGCGCTGCTGCGTCGGCAAGGATTTCGTTGATTCCGCCATGTTCGCAAATCAAAATCGTCTGAATTTGATCGTCCGAGAGGTGGTTTGTGGTCTCGTGTATCCACTCGCAATATCGAAGAAAAATCTCTCGAGCTTTATCGGAGTGCGTGACGAGAGTCGCATCCCTCAAACCCGCGAGGATTTTGTGGATATTATAGATCGGAACCCACCGTCCGTTGAGGTCGAACCCATGGGCGCGAATATCCCCCCGGCGGAGTTCCTCCCACAACTCACGACTATTTGGGGCGCCCGAGAGCCAACCCCCGGTGGCGTTTTGGCAAAGCTCCAACTCATCGAGCATATAGTCAAGACGTTGAGCAACGCGCACGTCTTTCGTCTGCGCCAAACAATGCGCCAAGGCGGAGAGATAATGCCCCGCCGTGTGTCCATCGAGTCCTCCAGACTCCCACCCACCGTAGGGTTCCGCACGAGGAGGAAGCCCCGCCTCGCGTCGATAGGGAGCCAAAAGCCGATTCGTGTCGAGGGCGAGAATGTACTCCAAATTCCTCTCGTACGCGCGGCGGAATGGACTCGGCGCGAGCGTGACGCACGATTCGTCGAAAGGCTGGGGCGCCAGCGTTTGAGTCTCTTTTTGAGTTTCCTCTTGAGCCGAAGCGTACGAGCAAAGCGCGCACACGATCGCGACTCCAAAAACAAGCCACTTTTTTAGCCAAAAATCAAGTATTCTCATGATGGTATCCCTCCAAGTTTTGTTTCGTTGTTGAGATCGACGCACCGATGCCGACCCCACACTTCGATTATACCCCGAGGAACGCTCTTTTTCAAGCCATTTTGGCGCGAATTGGGTTGTCTTTTTGCGCGATGTGGCTCATGCTTATCGTTGTTTTATAGTGTTTGCGTTAAATTTTGATTTTGTGTCCACCGTTGGATTTTCGCACCACGGCTCACGAAACGTCGCGCAAAGCGGAAATTTCAAAGTTCGATGAGTATAAAGTTCGATGGGGTATTTTCTGAGCGTATCAAAATGGCAGGGCGAGGGAAACCGCTCCACCAGAATTCGTTACGGTCGTTCCTGTCCGAGTTTATACTCGTTCTCCTTTAAAATTCCTATTTTGCGTGATGCTTTGCGAGCCGTGGTGCGCAAGCTCCGACGGCGGACGGAACCGGAAATTTCAACGCGTATTATATATACATCGCAGTACAAAAAACGGATCCACACCGGTATGCTCCGAATCGGGAAAAAATAAGACGTTGTGAGCTAATGGCACAGCGAAACAGAGGGGAAAAGCCCGTTTCCCTCGGCATTCTCCTCTATTTTCTTGAGAAGAATCTTCTATCTTTGGCAAAAAATCGGCAAATTTCCCAAATCACTCTTGCGAATTTTGCCTGAATGTTGTATTAAGTAGGAATGTAGAATTTTCTCCACCAGGATTTTAAGAAGAGATTGACGTTCATGAATCGAACGATGTTGTATTTAACGCAGACGACGCGTTCCCGCAGTTTTCGAACTGCATGGCGGACAATATGGCTTTTATACTTGAGTATAGGAGCCACCCTCGTGGTTGCGCAGACGTATACTCCTTATAATGCGCCCTCCAACGCCTCGCAAATACAACCCGGCACGTTTAATTCGGATGGAAGTTTCGCCAATCCGCGCGCTGCAACCTCGGATGAGAGTTTGGACAACCCCAGCGATTTGCTTTCCTCTCGCAGGGAAAATACGCCGGGGAGTAGTGAACTTTTGTCTGGAGGAAATGCATCCCCGGATCTGCCTGGGGGCGAGATGAGCATGGCGCCTATTTCGTCTGCGTTCGGGTCCAACTCGCAAAATCTTCTCACGGGGAACGCGACGGAAGAGCCGTTGCCCGCGACAGTCGACTTGTCGCTCGCGGGAGAAGGTGGCGCAAGGGCGCTTTCCGCTGCCGCACCGGGGAATTATACGATCGAAGCCACGCAAGGGAAGGAACACGAAGGGCGTCCGATCGTTCAAACCCAAATTATCGGCAACTCTCGAAACTCCACCGAGAAAATCATGCAGTATATCTATTCGCGTCCAGGGCGTTCATTTAGTGCGCAAACTCTGGACGACGACATACGACGGATGAGTCAATCGAGGCTTTTCGTTTTGGTGGAGCCTTATATTCAGACGAAAGACGAGGGCGTCGCCGTGATTTTCAACGTCAAAGAGCGCCCGATCATGAAATACCTGCGCTTTCAAGGGAACGAGGGGCAGCGTGTCGCGAAGCTCACGACGATTTCGGGGCTTGCGGTGGGAAAACCCGTGAGTCCGTACGATGTGGAGGAGGCGAGGAAGAAAATCGAAACCTTCTACCACTCGGTCGGCTACGCAAAAGCGGTCGTCACGACGATTCAGGGCGACAAAACCTCGGACTTGGGCGTGATTTTCCAAATCAATGAGGGGCCGAAGCTGCGTGTTGCCTCCACGAACTTTGTCGGCAATACGATCGTCTCTGCTGGACGTTTGAAGACCGTGATTCAGAGCAAGCCGGGGATGTTTTGGGTCTTTGGTGGCGAATTGCGTGACGAAATCCTGGAAGACGACGTCCGCAAGCTCGAGGATTATTATCGTCGGCTTGGATTCTTTTATGCGCGAATTGGGCGCAGAGTGAAACGCACGAGCGACACCGGCTGGAGCGACGTCACGTTTGTCATTAACGAAGGTCCTCAGGCGAGCATTCGAGAAATCCGCTATGTTGGGAACGTCCAATTCGACGGTGGGGCGCTCCAGGAGGATATGAAGATTTTCATTGGGAAGCCGTTCAACAAAGATCGGCTCGACCAAAGTATCGCGCGGGTGCGGAGGCGCTACGGCAAGGCGGGATACGTTTTTGCCGACATTCAGGCAGAGACGCGCGTCCTCGATGATCCTTCCCAATGCGACATCATTTTCCAGGTCAAAGAGGGAAAAACCTACCGCGTCGGGCGCATCAACGTCCTGATCGAGGGTGATTTCCCCCACACACAAGTTTCCACCATCCTCAATCGGCTATCGATCAAACCTGGCGACCTCGTGAACGTCTACGAGCTTCAACAATCGGAGCGTCGACTGAGGGCGTCGCAATTGTTCGCGGTGGACCCCAGTCAGGGAAAAGTTCCGAAAATCGTCTACTCGCCACCAGAAATGACTCTGGAGGCTGAGGAAATCGCGCAGCATGTGGGAGGCAACGTCAGCCCGAACGCGTCAAATTTCGGGGGGAACTCTGGAAGAAACTCTGGAGCGAGCGAAGCGCCTCGAGGGTCGGCGGGTGCCGCCAGCGTCGGTGGCGGTGCGGGAAGAAGTGCCGTCTCGGGCGGAACTCACAAGGTATTCAAGACGACCATTGCCGAGGTGGATCCGAATTTGCGTCTCAACGAGAACGAAGCGCTTATCGACATCACGATTCATGGCATTTGGAACGCTGACGGTGGTTCCTCCGTTTCCGCGCAAAGGATATCCGCGCAGCAGGGAGAGGAAGATTTTGTGGACGATGGCGTCTCGTCGGAGGTTCGAGACCCGGAGTCGGGCGAAGTCTACAGGACTTTTGCGTACCCCACCGAAAACGATGTGGCTCTCTATGGACGCGTGAGTGTGAGCAACGACGACCCAGCCTATTCCGACTCGCCTGTGGAGATTCACGACACGACGCCCGTTCGTTATCGAGCGCATTATGGCGGCGGAGTGCCACTGCAGCCGATACCGGAGGAGGATTCCTACAGCACGAGCATGAGCGGCTTCGAGCAGCCCGCGACATACGCAACCCAAGGCGCAACCCCGAGCGCAACCCAGAATGCCGCCCCGACGACCTCAGGCGGCGCACCAGCGTGGGCGTCCGTTGATGCTGCCTCGAGTGCCCCCGCGCCACAATATCAAGATATCAATCCTCGCACCGGTCAGGAGATGGCACCGCCAGCCCAGCCCGGCATCAGCAACCCGGATTTGACACCATTCACGCAGCACATTAGCGACCCGCCGGCACCGGGGTACTCGTTGGAGGATTGGCAAAGATACAGCTTGCCAATCACGGTTCAGACGGAAGAAACGACCACAGGACGCTTGATGTTCTCCCTCGGTGTGAGTTCCGACTCGGGACTGGTCGGCTCGGTCGTCTTGGATGAGCAGAACTTTGACATCAGACGCTGGCCCACTTCCTTTAGCGACATTAAAAACGGCACCGCTTGGCGCGGACGCGGGCAGCATTTCCGCATGGAGGCAATGCCGGGGACGGAAGTGTCGCGATACTCTGTGAGTTTCGATGAGCCGTACCTCTTCAACACCCAGATAGGTTTGGGCACGAATCTCATGTACTACGAGCGTATTTATGACACGTGGGACGAGCGCCGAATGGGTGGGCAGTTGAGTTTGAGCCGCGCGCTTACACACGACATGCGCGCGTATGTGAGTTTTCGCGGGTACAATGTGTATTTGGACGATCCTGTCTCGCCCACACCGGCGAGGCTCGCGAATGCTCTCGGGAGTTCCGACTTGTTCGGGGTGAGCTTCCGACTCGTGCAGGATCGACGCGATAGTTCCTTCCTCGCGACGGAGGGTTATTATGCGTCGCTTGAGTTCGAGCAGGTTTTTGGCACGTGGACTTACTCCCGGTTCAACGCACAATTCAAAAAATATTGGCTTCTCGCGGAGCGTGCCGACATGTCGGGAAGACACGTTTTGAGCTTCACGAGTTCTTTTTCGTGGTCGGGCGACGACACGCCGATTTATGAGTCGTATTTTGCGGGTGGTTCCGCCACGATTCGAGGTTTCGACTATCGAGGCGTTTCGCCACGCGATTTGGGACACGCGGTGGGTGGCAACGTGATGCTTCTCGCGTCGCTTGAATATTTATTTCCAATCACGGCAGACGATTCGATTCGCGGCGTCGTCTTTGTCGACTCTGGAACGGTCGAGGAGTCCTTCAAAAATTGGGACGATCGCTATCGCGTGGCGGTGGGTCTTGGTTTGCGTATCTCGATGCCGATGTTGGGACCTGCGCCAATTGCGTTGGATTTTGCGGTGCCCGTCTCCAAAAACGATGGCGACGAAGAGCGCTTGTTCACTTTTACCATGGGACTTCAGCGTTAATTTTATAATACTTCGCGTTGAAATTTCCGGTACCGTCCGCCGTTGGAGCTACGCACCACGGCTCGCAAAGCGTCGCATAAAACGGGAATTTAAAGGAGAACGAGTATAACATGAGCGATTTTTTGCAAATTTCGGATAAATATTACTTAATTTTCGGCGTCGCCAACCGAAAAAGTGTGGCGTACCACATCACGAAACGACTTGTGGAGAATGGTGCCCATTGCGTTTTGGTGGTGTTGAACGACTCGATTCGGCAGAAGGTCGCGTCGATTTTCCCCGAAATCGCGGCAGAGAATCGGATTTTTTGTTGCGACGTCGAAAAAGAGAACGACTTGGTTCGGCTCCGAGAGGAAATTGATCGCGCGCTGCCGCAGGTCGAGTTCGACGGACTCGTTCATTCCATTGCGTTCGCGAATTATTCCGAGGGTTTGAAGCCGTTTCATGAGACGAAAGTCCACGACTTTTTGCAGGCGACGCACATCTCGTGTTTCTCACTCGCGGAGATTGCCAACGCTTTCCGAGACAAACTTTCGCGCACGGCTTCCGTCGTCACGATTTCTATCTCCACGACGCGCATGGCAAGTGAGAGCTACGGCTATATGGGACCGATTAAAGCGGCACTCGATTCGACACTCGTCTTTTTGGCGAAATCGTTCAGCGAATTTTCCGAGATTCGTTTCAATGCGGTGGCTCCCGGTCTCCTCAAAACGTCCGCCTCGGCAGGGATTCCGGGGTATGTCGACTCGTATTTGTACGCCGAAAAAGTGATTCCCCGCCACCGTGCTGTCCAAACGGAAGAAGCGGCCGACACGGCAGTGTTTTTGCTCAGCCCACGCTCGAGCGGAATAAACGCGCAGAAGATTATTGTCGATGCCGGAATGGAAATCAACTATTTCGACCGCAGTTTAATGTGAGTTTTGCTCTTGAATTTCGTTGAGGCGCATCTCTTTGAGCGCCTCGAGAGAAATCTGACGTCGCGAGAAGTTCGAGGTTTCGCGCGTCTCGATGTTCTCTTTGCTCTCGTCGCACACCTGAATGATGCGCGCGTCGACGCCGTCGAGAGATTCCGCAAGTTGAATTCCTTTCTCAAGCGGGAGGACGCAGAGTGCCGAGGCAAGCGCGTCCGCCATGCACGCTGTCGGCGCGACGATCGAGACTGCCGCGCGATTCGTGAGACCAAGCCCCGTGGCGGGATCCACAATGTGCGAGTAGCGCCGACCGTCGATCTCAACGAACTGAAACGCGTCGCCAGAATGTGCGATGCCGCAGTTGGAGAGGAGGAGAAACTCCTCAGCTTGGGCGTCGTCTCTGCCAGTTTGAATCGCAATTGTCCAGCCGTCTCTTCCGGGGGGAGGGTCTCCTAAACCCACGTCGCCGCCAGCGTCGACCAAGAAACGCGTGAGACCAAGCTGGCGCAAGCGATTCATGGCGGCGTCGATTGCGTACCCTTTGGCGACGCCCCCTAAATCGATTCGAACGTTGTTTTGCGCCCCGTTGCGCGAGAGTGCGACCGCCTGATTCTCGGGATCGAAGAGGATATTTTCGTATCCAATCGTCTTGAGGGTTTTTTCGAGACGATCGCGAGGGGGAAGTCGCTTCGACTTTCGGGCGTGGCGCCACAATCGCACGGTCTGCCCCACCGTGGGGTCGAACGCCCCATCAGAAAGACGCGCATAACGCACGGACTCCTGAAGGACACGCCACAAATCGTCGCTCACACGCACGTACGTCTCGGGGAACGCGTAGTCGCAAAGTCGGCGCACCTCGCTATTTTCGTCGTAATCGCTCAGCCGAATGTTCAAATCGTGGAACGTCTCCAACGCTTCGTCGGCAGCGTAGCGCGCAAATTGCTCATTCTCGGCATAAATCACGATCCGAATCGGCACCGCCATTTCGATACCCTCAAAGACGAAACGCTGCTCGTCCGCCCGGAGTGGCAACACGGGAAGAAACGCGAAGATACACGACAAAACTCGAATCAATTGGCGCATCATATACCTCATTCAAAACATCTTTCTAACGAGAGCAACGACTTTTTCTTGTCCAATCCACAGCTAAACCCACCGAGGGAGTGCGCACCAACGACGCGATGGCACGGGATAAAGATGGGAATGAGATTTTTGCCACACGCATTCCCCACAGCACGCGCAGCACGACCCGCGCCGATTTTTTTGGCAATCTCGCCATACGTTCGCGTTTCGCCATACGGAATATCCAAAAGCGCGTGCCAGACTCTCTGCATAAAGTCGGTTCCCATTGGGGCAATCGGCAAGTCGAAAGTTTTTCTCTCTTGCGCAAAATACTCCTGAAGTTGTCGAGTTGCGGACTCCAAAACGACCTTATCGGTCGGCAGGATTATTGATTCCAAATCAAAACCCGATTCCCCCTCGAAACGCAGCTGCGTCACGACGCCGCATTCCGCAACGAGCGATATTTTCCCGATCGGGGTGTGAAACGATAGTCGCGAAAACGGGTGGCTATTCGACATAAGGGAACTTTTGAAAAAGACGAGATCGGGAAAAAAACGACGCCAACGTTCCGATCGAGCGCTGGCGATTTCGTAAAAGATGTTATAATACCTCGCGTTGAAATTTCCGACTCCGTCCGCCGTTGGAGCTACGCACCACGGCTCGCAAAGCGTCGCGCAAAACGGGAATTTTAAAGCACGATAGTATATGCGGAGTCGCGAAAGACTCCGCACGTGCTCAAATTAGAGCTTCGCTTTCGGGTTGGAGAAACGAAGCCCCGCGCCGTCGTGATAGTTCGCATACTCCGTGACGATCGTTCCTTCGGGACCCGCCTGGAGGAAGTGCCACTTTTCCAACTCGCCCAAGTGGCGGATGTCGCCGACCTTGAGAAGCTCGCAATTTTTGCAATGAACGAACTCTTTCTGACTCTCCGCCGGAGCGCTGATCGCTGGGACGGTCTCTTCGCCCTCAGACCAGTTGTAGACGGTTCCGTATCGTACCTGCCACGACTCCATCTTCGCGGGATAGTCGGTTTTGACGTGTCGATGCTCGGCAATCATCTGTCCGGGGAGGAGATAGATGTCGTGTCCGAAGTATCGAAAATCTTCACGATTGAGCCAGAAGATGCCGCCCATGCCGCAATTGGCGAAATCGCCAAGTCCGAAATCGACGAACCAGACGTTCTCACTCAGGAAGTCGCTGGTTGGATAGTTGTAGTACTCGAACATTTCATAAAACGCCTGACGGGCTTTTTCCTGCAGGAAGTTTCCGTCTTTGTCATAGAAAAATTCATTTGGGTAGACTTTCAATGCATTCTCTCCTTTTGAAACGGTTGTGGTACGACGAAAACGAGCTGCTTCCGCCGCGTTGTCCATGCCAAGCGCCGCGCCGCCCAGTGCGACAGCGGAGACTTTCATCATCGTTCGACGATCCATGCTCATAATTTCTCTCCTTGTTAGAGTTTTGAACTCGATACTTGAATATGACATTCCACCATTATGAACTATTTTTCCAAAAAATCAAGGGCTGGTGAGGAAATTTTTTTTATTTTTTTGCTCGCCACGAGAAAGTATTGGGGAAACTATACTCGTTCTCTTTTAAAATTCCCGTTTTATGCGACGTTTTGCGAGCCGTGGTGCGTAACTCCAATGCGGACGGAACCGGAAATTTCGACGCGAAGTATTATATAGTCAATTAATTGGGTCTTTCCCATCCATAATGCCGATATAGAGATCATGGCATATGACAGAAAATTTAGAGAACACGCCATCGCTTTCAAAGAGGGTGGCGCGACGTTTAGGCAACTGAAGGCGACGTTTGGCATCGACCGAAAACATCCGTCGCATGGGTAAAACTCCGTGATGAAACAGAGTCGGTCATGCCTGACAGACCACCTCAGGAGCGAAGGCGAAAAATCGATAAGGAAAAACTGAGACAGGCGGTTCAGGAGAAGCCGGACGCATATCTGGAGGAACTGGCAAAACCCTCTGGGTGCAGCGTTCAGGCGGTCTTTTATGCCTTGAAAAAATGGGGAGCAAACTAAAAAAAGACGTTCACTTATGTTGAAAAATCCGAATAGAAACGGAAAATTTATCTGAAGGACTGTCTACAATCCCTGAAGAAAAGCGAGTTTGGACGTGCGTTTCGAGGGGAAAAAGTCGAAGATGTCAAACGAGGCAGACGTTTCCAACGAACGAACGTCGTTGCGGGCAGGATGGGCACACAAATTGTCGCGCCATTTTGTTACACCGAGAGCATGATGGGGGCGCTTTTTACCGAGTGGTTTCGAAAAATTCTGGTCAAATCGATTCCGAGAGGCACCACGGTGATCATGGACAATGCGTCGTTTCACCCAAAGCGGGAACTTGTAATACTTCGCGTTAAGATTCCCGGTTCCGTCCGCCGTTGGAGCTACGCACCACGGCTCGCAAAGCGTCGCATAAAACGGGAATTTTAAAGGAGACCGAGTATATTGAGGAAGTAGTATACAATATTGACTCATTTACCGTGAACAAGAAGTAATCAGTTTTTTCAATTCAAAATACACGTATTTCGTAAATTCCCCCACTTCTTCCTCTGCCTCTCGTTTTGAGAATGTTTCATAAGCCCACCACCCCTGAAAGCCGGTCGCCTGTATGGCCTTGACCCATTCCTGAATGGGGATTTCTCCGTCATAAAACCCCGCATCCCTGAAAATTTCTTCGCACGGGACCCGCTCATCCGGCTTGCGAGAGTTGCAGATATGAACCCCCAGAATCAGATCCTTATCGATTTGGGACAGAAATTCTCCATCCAATCCAGAAATGTAGTTGTGATAAAAATCCACAACGACTTTCAGATTTTCCCGTTCCGCTCTTTTGACAAGGGGAATGCCCTCCCGCAGCGAAGGAATCGGAGTCCAGCACAACGGTTCAAAAAACAGCGTCAACTGAAACTGGCTTGCCAAGTCTGCCAATACCTGAAGGTTTTTGACCACCTTCCGATACTGCTCTTCCATGGGAAGCCCCAAAAGTCCCATGTAACCCTCAAAAGGAACGCCGCGGCGGAAACTGTCTACCGCCCGCCAGTCCACTGGTCCGTTAATAATTTCCACCGCATGGCTACCCACCGAAGCCGCCATCGCGAATAGGTTTTCCGCCTCTTTCATGAGTGCAACGAAATCTTCCCCTTGCCGCTCAATGTCGGAAAGCCAGCCTACAGAGGAAACCTCCAACGTTCCAAGAAGCTGTTTCACGTCCAGGGCGGTGAACCCGGCATTAAAGAAATACTCCAACTGAACTTTCGTTGGCTCAATACAATCAAACCCTGCCTCATGAGCAGCTCGAATGTACGTTCGAAGGTTGGCTCGTCCAACGACTGAACTGTGAAGTGAAATTGCATTTTTTTTCATCATAAACGCAGTCCTTTTTGCAACGATATATTTTCATTGATTACACCGTTATTTCAATCAGATTGTTTTCCGGACCAAGAACGCAACTTTCATAATAGCCGTCACCTGTTGTACGAGGACCGCTAAGAACCGCATATCCATCGGCGGCAAGCTGCTGCGTCAATACATCAACAGCGGACGGGCTTCCCAGTGAGAACGCAAGGTGAACATAGCCTGTTCGAAGCGTCGATTTCTCTGGATCGATCATGTCAGGACGTGTCATAATTTCCAGTCGGAAACCATCGTTAAATGTCAGGAAATAAGTTCGTAATCCAGTCTTGGGATTGTAATATCCATCGTTGGAGTGAGCTTGAAAATAGGTTTGAAAAAATTCGCGTGTTTTTTCCAAATCTTTTACATACAGGGCGATATGATCAATTTTCATAGGATTCCCCTTGAATTGCTTCTCACGATAAGAACTATACTCCTCCTCCAACAAAATTTCCGCAAAAGTCGCACGACTTTTTGACGGTAAAGCCAGTATACCACACATCGCGAAGGGAGTCAAGGTCGGAAGATGGAAAATTATCGA
>JAUNBK010000039.1 GCA_030527105.1 Planctomycetia bacterium | reverse complement strand
TGGAGAGCGGGGTAGTGTTGATGTGGGGAAGCGCGTCCTATGAATTCCCCTTCTCTGAAGGGAAACGCATTCTCCCCCCAGCCAAACACCCCTTGCAACAAATTCTGTTTTTGTGTATAATGCAGGAAGTGACGTTTTGGGAAAATTTACAGGAAGGGAAGAAATGAGTGAATCCATTCTCATAGAAGCGGGGCATTTGAGCAAATTCTACGGTAGTTTTCGCGCGATTGAGGACGTGAGCTTTCAAATCCGTCGGGGTGAGGTGGTTGCGTTTCTCGGTCCGAATGGGGCGGGGAAAAGCACCACGATGAAAATTCTCACGGGTTTTCTCCCTCCCTCCTCGGGACGCGCGTTTATTGCTGGCTTCAATATGGAGCGCGAAAGACTCCAAGGGGCGCAAAAGTTGGGATACTTGCCAGAGAATGGTCCGCTCTATCCCGATATGACGCCTCGGGAGTCGCTTGCGTTTTTCGGTCGGGCACGGGGAATTTCGGGTAGACTCCTTCGAGGTCGTATTCAAAGGGTCGTCGACATTTGCAACTTAAAAAGCGTGTTGGACAAACCGATTGGGAAGCTCTCGCGTGGGTATCGTCGGCGTGTTGGTATGGCGCAGGCGCTCCTGCACGAACCCGAGGCGCTTATTCTCGACGAGCCAACTGCTGGCTTGGATCCAAATCAAATTCACGACATCCGAAACACCATTCGCGAATTGAGCGCCACGAAGACGATTCTTCTCTCGACACACGTCCTTCAGGAGGTCGAGGCGATGGCGCAAAGAATTCTCTTCATTGCGGAGGGAAAACTTTGTTTCGACGGCTCGGTCGACAAATTTCTCCAAGGGGCAAACTCGCTGGAGGAAAAATTTAGGAGTTTGAGCAAAATCAGCAAATAATAATTAATAGTGAAAAAATTGGGAACCATTTATGAACCTGCACACCATCAAAGCGGTTTTTTTCCGCAACTTTTATAGCTACTTCTCTAATCCGACGGGCTACGCGTTCATTTGTGTGTTTGTTTTGCTCAGCACACTCGCTGCGTTTTGGCAGAATGGCTTTTTTGTGAACAATCTCGCGAATCTGGATCAGCTCACGCCGCTCTTTCCGTTCGTGATGCTGGTGTTTATCCCTGCCGTGACGATGAGCATTTGGGCGGGCGAGCGAAAAATGGGCACCGACGAGCTGCTCCTCACCCTGCCGGCGAGCGACATGGACATCGTTTTGGGAAAATACCTTGCGGCTGCCGCCATTTATTCCGCGTCACTCGCGTTTTCTGCCGTCTCGAACTGGGTCGTCTTGCGCACACTTGGCAATCCAGACATTGGACTTTTTGGCTGCACGTATTTTGGGTACTGGCTCGTTGGACTCGCGATGCTCTCAGTCGGCATGGCGGCGTCCTTTCTCACGGAAGACCTCACGGTGAGTTATATCCTCGGCGCGCTTTTTAACGCCCCGCTCGTCTTCGCGTCGTATGCGGAGGTCGCCTTTTTCACGTCTCGCGCGTCGCAAAGTGTCGGCTGGTGGAGCTTGAGCGCTCGGCTCGCACCCTTTGGAAATGGCGTCGCCTCGCTCGCCTCCATTTTCTACTTCCTTGCTCTCGCGGCTCTTATGCTTTATTGGTGCAAAATCCTCATCGGAAAGCGTCGGTGGTCGAATGGTGGTCGCTGCGGCAGATTCATTACGCTCTATTTTCTTCGATTTTCCTCTCTGCTTGTCATTCTATTTTCGATCACGTCCATTTTGAACTATTACGACATTCAGTGGGACTGCACCAGCGAGAAAATCAACTCCCTTTCGCCAGAAACTTCCGCGCTTCTTGCGGATTTGCCTCGCCCTGTCGAGATTCACGCCTATTTAAGTCCCGAGCTGCCGCAGGAATACGTTGCGACGAAATACAATATCGAAGCCACGCTTCGAAAAATGGCGCAGCGCTCGAATGGGAAAATACGCCTGAGCTTCCACTATATCACGTCCGAGATGGAGGACTCTCTCTTGGCGGAAGAGGATTTTGGCATCATGCCTCAAAAGGTCAATATCGTTCAGCGTGGGAAGCTTGAGTCGGACGACATCTACCTCGGGCTTGCGATCACGAGCGGCTTGAATCGCGACGTGATTCCCTTTTTCTCGAGTGGTTTGTCGGTCGAGTATGAAGTCGTGCGTGCGCTTTTGAAGGTCGTTTCTCCCGCCAAAAAGAAGCTCGGAATCCTTCAAACGGACGCAAAACTCATGGGCGGATTCGACCACGCAACCTTGCAATATCGACACCCAAGCCGAATCGTGCGGGAGTTGGAGAAAACGTACGAGTTGGTGCCCATCAGCGCCGCAGAGCCAATTCCGACGGACGAGATCGAGATGCTGCTTGCGGTTCAACCCACGACGCTTCCGCCGAATGAGTTCGACAACTTCATCACAGCCGTGCGCGAAGGGATGCCAACGGCGATTTTTGAGGATCCGATGCCAGTTCAAATGGATATTTCTCCGACAAACGCGCCGCGTCGTCCGCCTCGCGGAACCACAAACCCCTTCATGCAGGGTGATTTTCCGAAGCCAGATCGCGCCGCGAGGCAAACGTTGTGGTACCTTCTCGGCGTGAAATTCGACGAAAATCAGATCGTCTCGCAGCATTATAATCCGATTCCGCGTCTCGCGGGGCTTTATCCTCAGTTCGTTTTTGTCGACCGCAGCGAGATGAATCCAGACGCCTTCCCGCACGAGAATCCGGTCGCGAAAGGGTTGCGCCGCGTCGTGATTCCTTTCGGGGGGCACATCACCCAGATTCCGCAGAAAGACCAAAAAACGACCTTCGCGCCCCTCATCGTCGCGGGGACGAACGCGGGTTTGGTCTCCTACGAGAATCTCCTCCGCACTCCCGCCCTCGGCTGCACGATGACGAACATCCTCCCCGACGCGCCATTCGAGCCGAAGGACAAGCAATATATCGTGGCGGCAGAGATTCAAAAGCAACTTGCGCAGAAGAAAAAGCCGATCCATGTCGTACTCACGGCAGATGCCGATTTGATTTCCGATCTCTTTTTCCAATTTCGCGAAGAATCGGTCTCGAGCGACGTCGATTTCGACAACGTGACCTTTTTCCTCAACGTCGTGGACAGACTCTGCGGCGAAGAAAGGTTTTATGCGATTCGCGACCATCGTCCCACGTATCGAAAGTTGGTCGCGATTGATCGCATCACGAGTCGCGCCCAAAAAGCGAATGCGGACGAAGTGCAGCGTCTTCTCGACCAATTCAAGGCGCTTGGCGAGGCGGAAAATCGAAAAATTCGCGAGAATTCCGCCCATTTGGAGGAAGAATTACTCCAAGGAAACCTCAGTCCCGAAGCGGTCGCGGCGCAGCGCGAGGTTTTCGAGGCGGAGCGACAAAAACAGCTCGCTGCCAAACTCATGACGGCGGAGCGCGAGTTGAACAAGAATCTGAGAAAATTGCGGATTCAGCTTCAGCAGGAAATTTATCGCGCGCAGATGAAATGCAAATTGTTGGCGGTTCTTATTCCGCCACTCTTCCCGATGTGCCTCGGGTTGTTTGTTTTCGTCCGGCGGCGTCGCATCGAGCCAAGGACACGTGGGTGAGCGCAGAGGCTAAAGGAATTTTCCGAATATTCACCAAATTGTGGCAATTATTCCTCCGCGCCACTTGAATTGGCACCTCGTTTTTGATATAATCGACACATCGGTGGCTCTCCTGGAGACGCGACCGACTATACTCGTTCTCCTTTGAAATTCCCGTTATTCGCGACGCTTTGCGAGCCGTGGTGCGTAGCTCCGACGGCGGACGAAACGGGAAATTTCAACGCGAAGTATTATAAATATCCAAAATGAGGAGAATCCATATTTATGTTTAATCGACGACAATTTTTGCGCCACGCCGCCGTCGCAACGGTCGGCTGTTCCGTGGCGCGCCCGATGTTGGTTCCGAGTGCCGTACTTGGAAAAGAAGGCGAGTTGCCCCCCTCCGAACGAATCACGATAGCGGTCCTCGGCGTGGGCAACCGGGGTCAACACTCCATCCAAGCGATGCGCCCCCTCCCCGACCATCAGGTTGTGGCGATTGCGGAGGCGAGGCGCGACCGAGGAGAAAACGCCTGCCGATTGGTGAATGATTTTTATAAAGAGCGTCTTGGCGTCGCGGAATACAAAGGCTGCACGCTCTATGGCGACTTCCGCGAAATCCTTTTGCGCGACGATATCGATGCCGTGTGGGGAACCGTGTGTGACCATTGGCACGGCTGTCTCTATAGCCGAATTATCGAGTCGGGAAAAGATATTTATGGCGAAAAACCGCTTACCCGATGGATTGGGCAAGGCTCATTGGTCAAAAAGCTCGTGCGACAATATGGCGTCGTCTTTCAAACAGGGACGCAGCAGCGGAGCGACCCTAAATTCCGCCTCGCGTGCAACTTGGCGCGAAATGGCTACCTCGGCAAGATTCGCGAAGTCCAAGTGGCGGCGCCCGGCGGGACAGCAATCGAGAGCGTACCGTCGTGCGACCCACCCGAGGGATTCGATTGGGATATGTGGAGTGGTCCCGCGCCGCTCCATCCGTTCGACCCGCGCCGTGTGGAGTGGCTCGGATTGTACATGATCTACGACTATTGCGCAGGATTTATCACCAACTGGGGCGTTCACCATCTTGACATAGCGGGCTGGGGCGTGCCAGAGATTTTCGAGTCCCCGTTCGATATCGAGGGGAGCGGCGTCCTGCCCTCTCATGGCATGGCGGACACATGGATCGCGTGGCGCATGAAAATGACCTACGACAGCGGTCTCGTTTTGAATTTCACCAACACGGGCAATCCCTACGCCCAAGGTTGTCGATTTGTCGGCGACGAGGGTTGGGTACACGTGAATCGGCGCGACATTGAGGCGAGCAATCCGGCGCTCCTCAGCGTGTCGTTCAAGGATTCCGACGCTCTCCTCCACGCAAGCCCGGCATGGTCGGATTCTTATACAGCCCACACGGCAGATTTCTTCCGAAGCATCCGGACGCGGCAAGACCCCGTTTCGCCCGTCGAACAAGGACACTGCGCCACGACGCTCGGGAACGTTTCGGACATTTGTTTGCGCCTGGGGAGAAAATTGCGTTGGGACCCGCAAAACGATGCCTTTATTGGCGACGATGAGGCAAACGCGATGAGGATGCGCGCCGAGAGAAGCCCGTGGACGATGTGACACTCGAAGTTGCTGCATCTCTACAACCAATATAACCCGAGCCTGGAAGTGAGAAAAAAATGAAACAGCCTTTAATAATCGTGTTTTTGTTCGTTTTAATCCCTTTCTCGAACATCGTCTTCGCGAACGATTGGGCGACGACGGGCAAAGGAGGAAGCGGGGGAACTCTATCGGACGCCGAGATTCAAAAAGCGTGGGACGATCTCCCAAAATGGGTCGCGGGGACGGATGCGGGCGCTCTCTTGGCGATGGATTGGATCGTTATCCACGCCACAAGCGATCCAGCGGCGCGCAAAGAGACCGCAAGACGTCTGGCTGAGTTGCTCGACAACCCCAAAACGACGCCCGGCGCGCGAAAATTCATCTTCGCAAAGTTGTACCAAGTCGGGACGGAAGCGGAAGTGCCTCTCGTGGCGCCATGGCTCGAAAAGCCCGAAACGACCGACGACGCGCGACTCTTTCTCGAGCGTCTCGGAACAGACGCCGCCAAAAAAGCGATGCGCGACGCCGCCGCGAAATTGGAGGGACGCCCGCTTGTTGGCATCATGAATTCGCTCTCCATTTTGGAGGATTCCGACTTCTTGGTGCCTTTATCGCAATACGCGACGCAAACGAATGAACTCTCCCATGCCGCATGGCGTGCGTTGGGAAATTATGGAACCGACGAGGCGGGACGATTTTTTCTTCGACTTTTGCGCGCGGAGAGGCGACCGAACGCGCCGTTGGAAGCCGCCGCCATTCGGTGTGCCGTCCGGCTTAAGGAGCGCGGAAGCATCTTCCTTGCCGAGGCGATTCTCGATCAAATGACGTTTTCCTTCCGGAGTCTCCCCGCTCGCCAAGCGGGCTGGAGCGCTCGTTGGAGCACCATGAGTGAAAAAGATCAGCAGGCGTTGGTGCCAGCGTGGGAGAAGTCGATCGATCCCGCGCAAAGACTCCTTGCGAAAAAAGCGTTGGCAAGCGAAATACTCGAAACGGACGCCTCCAAAAGGACGAACGCGGACTGGCTCGCGCTCTTGAACTCCCAAAATGCGCTCGAGGAAAAAGAGGCACTCGACTATTTTCTCTCCCTGCCGAAAGAGGTCTCGGGAGCGTTTTTGCTCGAGGAGCTTAAAAAACAAGCCGTTCCGTCTCGGAGGGTCGTCGAGACGCTCGCGCGTTTGAAGTACTACGACGCAATCGACACGCTCGTTGTTCTTGCGCGAAAGCCCGACCCGCAGGTTTATGAGGTCGCGATCCATGGTTTGCGCGGAGTGTGCGACCCCGATGAGCCGGACTTGCGTCGGATGCTCAAGTTGTATCTCGACGTTCGCGAGCCGAGGCAGAAGGATCTTGTGAGCCGAGCCGTTGCGATGATTGCGGAGAAAAATCCAGACGAGGAAAAACGTGCCGACATTCTGCTCGCCTTTATTCTCGAGGACGCGCGGAGGGATGAGATTTCGTTTCAAGCGGAAGTTTTGCCTCTTTTGGGTCGAATCGGAACCTCGAAAGTGTTCGAGAAAATCGACGTGGCTCGAAAATCCGACAGCCCAATTTTGCAAGACGCCGCTTGGATCGCCTTGTGCAACTGGCCAAATGCAGACCATGCCGACTTGCTTTGGGAGCGCGCACAAAGTGGAGATTCGACCGCGTTGCGTGCGTATATTCGCGTGATCACGATTCCGACCGAACGCGCGCCGGAAGAGGTTTTGATCGACTTGCGCAAGGCGTTCGAAAAGGCGAAATCTCTCGAAAATCGTCTCTTGGCGATCTCTCGAGCCTCTGCCGTGCGCTCCAAAGAAACGGTCGCGTGGGTCGCCTCGTTCCTCAATGACGAAGCGCTTTCTCAACAAGCGTGCGCCACCATCGTCGAGTTGGCACACCATCGTTTTTTGCGTCAGCCGAATAGGGAATTTTTCGAGCCGATCTTGAAGAAAGTCGCCGAGATTGCCACGGACAAAGACGTTCAGGCTCGCGCCGAGAAAGCGCGCCTCGGCATGTGAAAAATATATACTCATCGTCGTTTATACTCGTTCTCCTTTAAAATTCCCGCTTTGCGAACCGTGGTGCGCAAGCTCCAACGGCGGACGGAACGGGAAATTTCAACGAGAAGCATTATAACACACCAATTTCCCCACCTTCCTCAAATTTAGGAGACAAAAATGTCCAGAATGATCACGATCCTTTGTTGCGCCCTCTGTTTTTTAGTCGGATCGGCGCAGCAGACGCACGCCATTGAGACGAAAGCCGCGCTCGAGAAACTCCAGTGGCGCATCGTCGTGGCGGCGTATTCCTATCGAAATTTCACGTTTTACGAAACAGTCGACAAGCTCGCCGACTTGGGTGCGGATGCGATTTATGGTTTCAACTTCCAAAAAATCGGCGGTGGTTTAGAGGGAACTCTCAACCCCGCAACCATGTCGGACGACGCGATCGCGCAAGTCAAAAAGACGCTGGACGAGAAGAAACTCCAACTCGTCGCGCTCTATTATGGGTCGTTCCCCACAGACGAAACGGAATGCAGAAAGGTTTTCGAACGAAGCAAAATGTTGGGAATCCAATATTTCGTGAGCGAACCCAAGCCCGAGCAACTGCCGATGCTCGACAAGTTGGCGCAGGAATTTGGCATGGTCGTCGGTCTGCATGGGCACGACAAAAACGCCTCTCCAAACACGTGGCACCCAGCCCTCGTTGCGAAGGAGTGCGCGAAATACTCCCCCGCCATCGGCGCGTTTAACGACACAGGACATTGGATTCGTTCCGGCTTAAATCCGTCGGACGGCGTCCAAACGCTCAAGGGACGGACGGTAGGTTTCGACCTGCACGACTTGAACCCAGCCGGGAGCGACGTCCCTCTCGGAAGCGGCGTGGGCAATCTCTCCGACATGCTCGAAGTTCTTGCCGTCGTGAATCCGAATCCCATTTTAATCGGCATCGAATATACGAGCAATCCCGAAAATCCGACGCCCGACGTGCAGAAGAGCATCGAATTTTTGGAGAAGGAAGCAGTTCGAATCGCAAGCGCGCCGCCGCGCAAAATCCTCCCGCAGAAAAAGCCGGGGTTCTATGTTGGAGCCGCTTCGTGCAACATCACGCCAGATCGCCCCGTCTCGCTCTCTGGGCAATTCCACACTCGCATTTCGCAAGGTGTCATCACGCCGGTCGAAGCGAATATCGTCGCGCTAGAATGGGTCGATGCAGAGGGAAAACAAGACTACGCCATTATCATTAGTATGGACACATGCGCGATTCGTCACGAGTTCAATCTCGCGTTTCGCAAGGCGTTTCGAGAAACCTTCCCCGAGCTTGATGGCGAAAAATTAATCCTCACGGCAACGCACACCCACACCGCGCCGGGTATTAATGCGGACGATCATTATCGCATCAATCAAGACGGCGTGATGGCTCCAAGTGAGTACGTGCAAATTTGTATCGAGAGAATGATTCCTGCCGTAAAAAAAGCGTGGGAAAGTCGATCGGAGGGAAAATTCGCGTATGGTTTGGAGCACGCCGTCGTGGCATACAATCGACGCGCCATTTATGCCGATGGCACCGCCGTCATGTATGGAAAAACGAACGATCCGAACTTCCGCGCGATTGAAGGCGTGGAGGATCACGACGTTGGAAGCATCTTTTTTTGGGGCGCGGACGACAAATTGGCTGCTGTATTGATTAATGTCGCGTGCCCCTCGCAAGAGAATGAGGGGGCATATAAAATCGATGCGGACTTTTGGGCACCCGTGCGAGAATCCTTGAAAAAAGAGTGGGGAAACGATGTCGTTGTCCTCGGCTTATGCGGAGCGGCGGGCGATATGTCTCCCCATATTCGTTTTCGCGTCCAGGCAGAGGAGAGAATGCGCACGCTTCGAAAACTCGGAAGGACGCAAGAACTCGCGCGGAGAATCGTTCGTGCCGTGGAGGATACGTGGGACGTGGTGGCTCAGACAAGAGAAACTCCCAAGTGCGTGAGAACGTTGTACAAGGAGATTGATCTTCCTGAGAGAAAACTCACGAAGAGCGATTATGATTTTGCGATTGCCGAGGCGGAACGCTTGGAGAAAATCGCGGCGGAATCTCCCGATGGTGGTGCCTCGGGCGCGTTCACTCAAGCAAAATGGCGCAGACGCGTTGCCGCTCGGTGGGAAAAACTCAAGGAGAATCCAAATCCCATCTATCCAACCTGCATCCGTGTCGTGAGAATTGGCGATATTGTTTTGTGCACGAATCAATTCGAGTTGTACACCGATTTCGGCATCCAAATGAAAGCAAGGTCGAAAGCGGCGCAAACCTTTGTCGTCCAACTTTGCGACGGCGTGATCGGCTCCGCAACCTACCTTCCCTCTCAGCGTGCCGTGGAGGGCGGGGGATATGGAGCGATTCCTCCCTCCAACATGGTGGGACCCGAGGGTGGGCAAATCCTCGTTGAAGAGACGTTAAAAATGGTAGACGCCCTCTTTGCCAAGTAGGACGTCGCATAATTTGGTGGAGAGGCTCGTGAAATCCGCGCCTCCCTGCTTTTTCCCATCACAAAACAAAGTTTTATCCAAGCACATGGACTTTAACCTTTTTATCCCAGGACTCCTTTTTTTCGTCGTGGGAATGTCGTCGAGTTTTTTCTTCAGCGGCACGGAAATAGGATTTTATCGACTTTCTCGTGCCCGCTTGGTGCTCAACGCCTTGGCGGGAGATCGATCCAGTCGTTTTTGGCTCCGGCTCTCGAATGGCAGCGCTTTTTTCATCTCGACCGTTCTTTTGGGAAACAACCTCGCCAATTATTGCGTATCCCTCGGAATCGTTATGATTTCTCAAGCGATTTATCGTCCCGAGCTGATTTTGTCGTTGGTCGCGACGCCGTTCGTGTTCGTCTATGGCGAGCTTCTGCCGAAAAGTATTTTCTTGATGGCACCCGACCGTTTGATGAGACGCTGCGCCCCGATTTATTATCTGCTCATCCCTCTTTTTCTCCCAATCAGCGTCCTCCTCTGGATTCTCAATATTGCTCTCACGCGCCTTTTGGGTGAGACTCCCCGACGCTACGCGCTTCGTATGTCTCAAAGAGAATTGCGGCTCTTCTTTGGCGAGGGCGAAAACCTCGGCATCATCCAAAAAACCCAACAGAGACTTGCGGAGAATATATTCGCTATGGCGGAGGACCCTATCGCGAAATGGAGCGCGCGCCTGAATCAATTCCCTGTCGTCAATTCCGACATGTCGCTTGAAGACGTTTTGAAGACGGCGCGTTCCGCTGGTGCAAGTTGGATATTGCTTTGCCAACCTTCTCCCTCGGGGCGCGGGTGGATTCCCTCGGGATTCTATTATTTCCACAACCTTTTGAGTGCCAACTCCATTGAAGACGCAAAGGTCGAAACGCTTCTGGTCGTGCCGGAGAATTTGCCGACGGTGGAGGTTTTCGCCAAATTGACGCGCGAGCGGAAGCCGTTCGTCATTGTCGCGAACAAAGAAGGAGCGTTCACGCGGATTGCTGTTCTCAAATCCCTCCAATCGGTGGCGTACGATAACGAGTCGGGAGATGAAGGAGAGGAAGAGTCCATATAATCCCCCCAAATCCCCCCAATTGAGGGGAAATATCCCCTAATATTCCTCTTTTTTCTCTTTTTTCTTCTTTTGCCCGTTGACAAATGTGGGGGAATTCGCTAGAATGAGGGCATGTAGTTTCGTGGAGCACGTTCCATGGACGATTCGTGGAGTCGTTTTTGTTCCGTACATTTTTCCATTTCATACCTTTTAGACAAGGAGATTTTCATGTCTTTCAAAACCCACCGAAGAAATTTCCTCAAAACCTCGGCTGTCGCTGGCGCTGGCGTGATGATTATGAGCGACTTGATGGCGCAAGAGTCGCCGAACGAGAAAGTCAATTTCGCCGCGATCGGTATCGGAGGCAAGGGCGGGAGTGATTCTGCGGACGCTGCCCGATTCGGGAACATGGTTGCCGTGTGTGACACTAATAGAAACCAACTCAAGGGTGGTGAAAAACGCTTCCCGGGCGCGAAGTTGTACGAAGACTATCGAAAAATGTTCGATGAAATCGGCTCCAGTATCGACGCCGTCACGGTGTCCACCACCGACCACATGCACGCCGTGATTGCCGGCACCGCGATGCGCATGGGAAAACACTGCTTCTGCCAGAAGCCGCTCACGCGAACGATCTCCGAGGCGCGCAAACTTGCCGAAATTGCGAAGGAAACGGGCGTCGTGACCCAGATGGGGAACCAGGGCGTAGCCGACAGAGCGACGCGTGAGAGTATCGCGCTCGTGCGCAACGGTCTTTTGGGCGAGGTGAAAGAGGTCATTGTGTGGACAAACCGACCGGTTTGGCCGCAGGGTGGCGAACGCGGAAAAGAAGCCCCCGTCCCGCCGTATCTCAATTGGGAGTGCTGGCTCGGCACCGCGCCCTATCGTCCGTTCGTCCCCGGCGCGTACGACCCGTTCTCGTGGCGTGGTTGGTGGGATTTTGGATCCGGCGCGCTCGGCGACATGGCGTGCCACACCGCGAGTGTGCCCTACAATTCGCTCGACATGAAGGATCCCGCGTGGGTTCAGGCGACGACGTCCGGACACAATTTCGACAGCTTCCCGAAGTGGTCGGTGATTGATTTTGAGTTCCCGGCAAACGATTGGCGTCCAGGATTCAAACTCACGTGGATGGACGGCGGCAAGAAGCCCGACCCGGCGCTTTTGGGCGGCATGAATCCCGCAGGCTCCGCCTTCCTCATCATTGGTGAGAAGGGAACGTTCTACTCTCCGAACGACTACGGCACCCAGCGCGTCCTCATTGGCGAGTGCAAAGAAGCCGAGGCGGCGCTTCTCGAAAAAGTGCGTCCCGACGTCCCTGTCGCGCCCGGCGGACACTTTGGCGAGTTTGTCGAAGCGATCAAGACGAACCAACCGCTCATGCCGTACTCGAACATGGTGACAAAGTCCGGCGGACTCACGGAGACGATTCTCCTCGGCAACCTGGCAGTTTGGGCAGCCAACAAGCCCGAAGAGCTTGGCGAGAAGATCGAGTGGGACGCGAAAAACATCCGCATCCTCGGCAACCCCGCCGACCGCGAGCGCCTCGAGTCCCTCGTTTATCCTAAATATCGTGAAGGATATTCGATGTAGTTCTATATGTGGTATTGTGCCGACTTCCGAATGGTGGTCGGCACCTTTTTGTGAAAAACGTCAAAAATATCATTCTACTCAGCCAAACCTCATTTTTTCATGAGGAACTCTTCTTTTTTCGGAGTTAATATTGGTATTTTTTTCGGTTGGTCATCAAAAACGCAACCGACACGAATAACGCAAGTGCTTCCCCTGCCGGGAGCGAATACCAAATCCCATCCAACCCAAACAGTATCGGCAGAATGATAATCGTCACAACAGGCAAAAGTAGCGAGCGCAAGAAGGAAATCGCCGCCGAAACGCTGCCGTTGTTCAGCGCCGTGAAAAAGGACGAGGCGTAAACATTCACGCCGATGATCAAAAACGCCACGAAACATATTCGCAGCGCATGGATCGTCATTTGCGTCAAACCCCGGTCGTAGCCGACAAAGATATTCGCCAACGGTTCCGCCAGAGCCGAGCCCGACACCATCATTACCCCGCCAGCGAAAAGAACGAACGTCAGGCTCTTTCGGAGTATATTTTTCAGTTCCGCGTGGTTTTTGGCTCCGTAGTGGTATCCGACAATCGGCGCGCTGCCATTGGAAAATCCAGTGAAAATCCCGATAAAAAGGAACGAAGCGTACATGATCACACCGTATGCCGCCACGCCATCTTCCCCCGCGTACGCCATGAGCTGGCGGTTGTAGAGAATCCCCGTGATGGATGCGGAAATGGTGGACATCATCTCCGACGCTCCGTTTCCGCACGCCTTGCAAATCGACCAAACTTCCCACCGCGTTCGGACAAAGCGCAGCGACGTCTGGTTCCTTTTGCTCAAAAAATAGCAAAGAGGAATCACGCCTCCCACGCACTCGCTCAAGCCCGTTGCCAACGCCGCTCCCATAACGCCCCAGGGAAACACCACCATAAAAAGCGCGTCGAGCACAATATTCGTGCCCCCTGCCAGAATCGTCACCCAAAGTCCCAGTTTCGGTTTTTCGGCGGTAATCAGAAAACTCTGAAACGTGTACTGCATCAGAAGCGCTGCGTTGAACGCCAGCGCCGTTCGACCATACAACACGCAGTCGGGCAGCAGCGCCTCGTCCGCTCCTAAAAAAATGGATACCGGACGGATAAAAACCATCCCGACGATCGAAAAGAATACGCCGACAAGCACCATCACCTGAATCATCATCGTGAAATAGCGGTGTGCTCGGTCGTGGTCTCCTTCGCCGAGCGTTTTGGCGACCAAGGCACTTCCCCCCGTCCCAAGCATGGCACCAATACCACCAATCATCATGATAAACGGCATGACGATATTCACCGCAGCAAACGCCGTCTTGCCCACGCAGTTGGAAATGAACAGACCATCCACCACGCCATAAATGGAGACAAAAACCATCATCATCATGGACGGAAACGTAAATCGCAACAATTTTCGAAAAGTAAAGTGATCGGATAAACGAATCTTCATACCGCGTTCCTTTCAGCATTTCAAAGAGGGAGAAAATCGGCGTTATCCCAGCAATTCTTTTTCAAAAACCTCGGCATACCGCTTCATTAACCGCAGGAGCAACGCCCGCTCGTCGGCATGAAACTGTGCCATGCTCTGCGTTTCCGCCTCCTCGATTTTCGGGAGAATCCCTGCGGCATACGCCTTCCCTTTCTCCGTCAGGTGGAGCGTTTTCTGCCGACGGTCTTGCGGCAACGCACGCATTTCCATCAGCCCCCGCTCCAGGAAAAGGTGAATCATGGAGTGAACCGTCTGTTTCGGAAGATACATCAGTTCGCAAAGTTCTTTCTGCGTGCAGTTTTCCCGAAGCGAAACGAGATGGAGGATGTACAGCGTACTATACGAAAGCCCGAACGACTTCGCATATTTTTCGTAAACATCGTCCAAAGATCGAATCATTTCGTAAAAATCAAACGCGTCTTTCTTCAAATCCTGCTTCATCGCTAGCCTCTTTCTAAAAAAAGTCCGAATTTGGGACTATTATACCTCAGATTTCGCATTTGTCAATGGGGCTAGAGAATCTTGACCGCAAAAAGGCGAAGCGTAGTTCCAGATGAAGTGCCGAGGGATGTTGCCATCCGTCGGAGATTCTCGAACACCAACTTTTTTTGAAGGCGCCCTCTGGTTCAAGGGGCACCCGATTGCCCCCTTGACAATTTTCTAAAAACTGGTACACTTCACGGTGGTTTGCCTTGGAATTTCTGGTTCCGTCTCCATTTGGGTGGCGGCAAGAGAGCAAAATGGAGACGTGAATGAGTTACGATTTAATCAAATATCCGCGCACGCCGCATCTTGAGGGTTCGAGACTCCAGGAGGGGGACGAAGACCTTGCGCAAGTTCGTTTTTCCGAAATCGCTGGGAAGTTTATCGTCGTGGAGGAAAAGTGCGATGGTGCCAATTCCGCAATTTCGTTCGATTCGAATGGCGAGTTGAAGTTGCAAAGCCGTGGGCATTTTCTCACGGGCGGGGGGCGAGAAAAACACTTCAACTTCCTCAAACAGTGGGCGGAAGTGCATCGCAACGACTTTTATGAGGTACTCGGAAGTCGATACATCATGTACGGAGAGTGGATGTACGCGAAGCACTCGATTTTCTACAACGCGCTCCCACACTACTTTTTGGAGTTCGACATTTTGGATCGCGAAACGGGTCGCTTCCTCGACACAGCGAGTCGTCACGAAATGCTCGCGCTTCTGCCGGTCGTTTCGGTGCCCGTGCTGTATCGCGGTAGTTTTAGCAAGCTCAGCGATTTGACGGCGTTGGTCGGACACTCTAAATACATCCGGGACGATTTTCGTGAGAATCTGCGCGCGTATGCCGAGGGCGCGGGGCTTAATGTCGAACAGGTGTTGGCGGAGACGCACGAGGAACCGACGATGGAGGGGCTTTATTTGAAGGTCGAGGACGGGGGCGAGGTCGTTGGACGTCTGAAGTACGTGAGAGTCTCGTTTTTGCAAACGGTACTCGCTTCGGGAACCCATTGGCTCCAGCGTCCCATCGTTCCTAACCAGCTGGCGCGACCGATGGATGACCTGTTTTTGCCAACACTTCCTGAGATTCCCGAGGGTGTGTGAGTGCTAAACTGAGATTCTCAGAAGACCCAAAACAAAGGGGCTACCATGATTTTAAGCCAAAAATTCCCTATCCCTGAGGCACCGAATTGGCAGATCGACTGGTCGGCGATGCAGGCAAGCGCGATGAAACCGTTCATTCCGCAAATGATTCGCACCGCGCAGAATCCCGAGTGGCACGGCGAGGGAGATGTTTGGACGCACACGCAAATGGTGTGCGAGGCGTTGGTCGGCTTGGATTCGTGGCGAAATCTAAGTCGGGAGGATCGAGAAATCGTGTTTGTGTCGGCACTGCTTCACGACGTGGGCAAACCGGTCTGTACGCGTGTGGAAGACGGACGAATTACGACGCGCCATCATGGTCAGATTGGTATGCAAATTGCGCGGCGCGTTCTTTGGCAGGAGGTGGGACTTGGCGGGACGCCGGAACACCAGAACGTTCGTGAGACGATTTGCTCTTTGATTCAGTTTCACTCGGTGCCGCAGCATATTTTGAACGTCGAAAATCCTACCTCATCGGTTGTTCGCTCTGCCTCGAATGGTGTGCTGGCACCCAGTTTTCGAAATCGACTTTTAGCGATCCTTTCCGAGGCGGACTTGCGCGGGAGAATCGCCTCGGACATTGAGCAATCCCTCGAATTGGTGGAGCTTTTCGCCCAATGCGCGGAAGAGAACGATTGTTTGGACGGTCCGTTCTCATTTGCGTCTGATTTTAGCCGATTCGCGTGGTTTCAAGGTCGGCTTCAGATGCCAACAATGGAGCTTTTTGACGACACGTGGGGGGAAGTGGTGGTGCTGAGCGCGCTGCCCGGCACGGGGAAGGACACGTACGCCAACAAGCAGCTTTCCGACAGACCGATCATCTCGTTGGACGATATTCGCGACGAGTTGAAAATTGCTCCCGAAGATGGGCAAGGCGTCGTGATCGTCGTGGCGAAAGAACGCGCCAAGGAGTTGCTCCGCCAACGGCAGCCTTTTGTGTGGAACGCAACGAATTTGACGACCACGCTGCGCCAGCCGTTGATTCAGCTATTCAGCCAGTACGGAGCGTCCGTTCGAGTCGTTTTCCTAGAGACCGATTGGAACGAGATGCTCCGCAGAAACCGCAGTCGAAAGCGTGTTGTGCCGGATCATGTATACGAAAAATTGATTGAGAAACTCGAAATGCCCTCCATCCGCGAGGCGCACCAGGTCGAGTGGGAGTGCCGCTGAGAAGGGCTTTGCCTCACCACAAAATTTCATCTTTCCTTTTTCCTTTGGAGGTTTTTGTGACAAAAGATACCTTTGTTTCCGAGTTGTGTCGAAATGTCGCCCGGTGGTTGTTTTTCGCCGTCGTGTCGGCGTTCTTTTCTCTTTTTTGGGCAGGCGTTCTCATGGCGCAGGCGCAAAATCCCATTCTTTGGTCGGACGTCCCAGACGTCTCCGTGTTGCGTGTCGGGGAGACGTACTACATGGCAAGCACCACGATGCACTTGAATCCGGGTCTGCCAATCATGAAGTCGAAAGACCTCATTAATTGGGAGCTTGCGAGCTACGCATACGAAACGCACGAGGATTGCGACGCGATGGCTCTTCGGAATGGTCGAAACGCCTACGGGTCGGGCACCTGGGCAAGCAGCCTTCGTTATCGCGACGGAATTTTCTATGTCGCGACCTTCTCTCCAACGATTGGTAAAACGTTGATTTATACGACCGAGAATCCCGACAAAACGCCGTGGAAGCTTCACGCGGAGATTCAACCGATGTTTCACGACGCGTCGCTCTTCCTCGAGGATGATGGTAGCGCGTACCTCATCGGCGGCGCGGGGAATATCGTCATTCGCGAGCTGACGCCCGACCTTAAGGGGTACCGAAGCGACGGCGTGAATCAGGTTTTGATTCCTGACGCATGGAAGATCGCCTCTCCACGAAGCGCGCTGGCGGAAGGGTCGCAAGTCTTCAAGGTCGATGGGAAGTACTATGTCTTCATCATCTGCTGGCCTCCTGGAGGAATGCGCACCGTGCTGGTTTATCGCGCCGAGAATCTCCTTGGCCCCTACGAAGGACGGATTGCTCTCCAAGATCGCGGCATCGCTCAAGGGGGTATTTTCGACACCCCGGACGGCAAGTGGTTTGCCATGCTCTTTCGTGACGCGGGCGCGGTGGGACGCATTCCCTACGTTCTGCCCGTCGAGTGGCAGGATGGTTGGCCAATTCTCGGCGTGGATGGGCGAGTGCCCGACGTGCTGCCGCTCCCGCCCGCGCGACACGCGATTCCTCCGTTTATCGCCTCCGATGAGTTCGACGCGCCCAACCTCTCTCCCGCGTGGCAGTGGAATCATCTGCCGGTGTTGGAGTTCGTCTCGCTCTCCAAGCGCCCTGGCTTCCTGCGCCTCACTTCTTCTCGGATTGATGACGATTTCACTCAGACCCAAAACACACTGACGCAAAGAACCTTCGGACCTCGGTGTTCTGGCGAGACGTGCCTCGATTTCTCGCTTTTGAATGACGGCGATTTTGCGGGGCTTGGACTCCTTCAGCGTGATTATGCGTGCCTTGCCGTTCGTCAAAGAGAGGGACAGCGGGCGCTCGTGCTCTCGGCGTTCATGGAGGGTGGCGTGCGCGAGCTTGCCGAGGTGCCGCTGCCAGAGGGGGTGAGTCAAATCCGCTTGAAAGCCGTTTGCGATTTTCAAGACCAGAGAGATATCGCCACGTTTTTCTACACACTCGATCCCGCAGGCTCGGAATGGATTCCGATTGGGTCGGGCATCCCGATGAGATATACGCTCCCGCATTTTATGGGGTATCGTTTTGCGCTCTTCCAATTCTCGACGCAAAACGTCGGCGGATCGGCTGATTTCGATTGGTTCCAGACTAAAATGGTTCCTGAGCAATAAACAACAGGTCGAAAAACGACACTTGACAAAAAATCCCGACGTGGTATAATGACCCGATGTTCGAAAGAGATCGCGTTCACGATAGAAAAATTTCAGGAGTCATTTGTGCAAATCATACCAGCGATTGATCTTCGCGGCGGCAAGTGTGTCCGGCTGCGCCAGGGGGATTATAACCAAGAAACCGTTTTTAGCGACGACCCTGCCGAAATGGCAATGCGCTGGGTCGATCTTGGTGGGGACTTTCTCCACCTCGTCGATCTCGACGGCGCGCGGGACGGCTCGCTCGCAAACCTCGACGCCATTGAGCGCATCGTGAGCGCTGTTCATGTTCCGTGTGAGCTGGGTGGCGGAATCCGTAGCGAGGACGCGATTCGACGAATGCTCGATCTGGGACTTCGTCGACTCGTCGTCGGGACGCTCGCGATTCGACAACCTCAGTGGTTCAAAGAGATGTGTGCCAAATTCCCTCGAAAACTCGTGTTGGGTATTGATGCCCGAGATGGGTTCGTCGCGACCGACGGTTGGCTCGAAACAAGCCAGACAAGCGCCATTAGTCTCGCTCAACAATTCGACGATGTGCCTCTCGATGCCATTATTTATACCGACATTGCGACGGACGGCATGATGAGCGGCGCGAACGTCCCGGCGATGCGCGAGATGAAAGACGCCGTCCGCGTCCCCGTCGTTGCCTCGGGCGGTGTTTCTTCGATCGAAGATGTCCGACGCCTGAGCGAAGCGGGGCTGGACGCCTGCATCATCGGCAGGGCGCTCTACGAGGGTGCGATCGATCTGCGCGACGTCTGCGGGAAGTTTTGAGACCGTGTCACATTCGAAAAGAGGGAGCAATGCCGAAGAGTGAAAAGGAAAAGATGATTGCGGGTGAGTTCTACACCATGCAGGACGATGAGCTTCGCGCGGCACACCGTCGGGCGCTGCGCCTCACGCGCCTCTTCAACAACAGCATGGAAGACGACCCCGCCACGCGGCAGAAACTCATTCGTGAGCTTTTCGCGCAGACCGGGGAGAGGTTCCACATTGAGCCTCCGTTTCGATGTGATTATGGGTTCAATATTTCGATTGGAGAGGATTTCTACGCGAATTTCGACTGCATCATGTTGGACGTTTGCCCGATTCGGATAGGGAAGAGCGTGTGGTTGGGACCTCGCGTCTCACTTTTCGCCGCAGGGCACCCTCTCGACCCGGAGCTTCGCGCGTCGGGGCAGGAGTTTGGCAAGCCGATCACGATTGAGGACGGTGTGTGGATTGGTGGGAACGTCACGATTCTCCCCGGTGTGACGATAGGAAAAAACACCGTCGTCGGCGCGGGTTCCGTCGTAACCAAAGACCTCCCCGCTGGCGTTTTGGCGATGGGGAATCCGTGCCAAGTGAAACGAACGATCGTTTCGTGAATCTTCCGCATTGGAGCTTGCGCACCACGGCTCGCAAAACGTCGAGAAAACGAAAATTCTAACGCGAGTTTTTTTTGCTACTTCGCGTTGAAAAGTTCTCCCTCCTCCCCTTGACAAACCACGATAAAAAATGTATGCTCGTGGATATCGATTTTTTATTCTTGGAACAAAGGAAACGTAGAATGCAGAACAAAATCAGATTTTCGATCCTCGCCGCGCTTGCGCTCGTGCCGTTGCTCGTGGGGTGTGGCGATGGACGACCGCCTATGGTCGAGGTCAAGGGGAAAGTCACTCATAAAGGCGCGCCGTTAAAGTTCGGCTCGGTCTTCTTCACGCCGACTTCCAGCTCGGCAGTCGATACCCCCGTGGGGGTGATTCAAGACGACGGAACCTTCGAAATGCAGGTCAAACTGCGCAACAGCAAGGTGTGGAAGGGGGCTCCACTCGGCGAATACAAAGTTTCTATCACCTGCTTCGAATCGCAGAATCCCAACTACAAACCACCAACGGACGCAGAACCCATGGTGGGCAAGTCTCTCATCCCGCAGAAATACACGCAGCCCGACGAAAGTGGTCTGACGGTCGTCGTGAAAGAAGGAATGGAACCTCTCACGTTCGATCTGGAGTAACAAGATTATCGATACTTCTGAACGCAGATGTATAAGGCGCCTCAAATCGCAAACGAAATGAGGCGCCTTGCTTGCTTTTTTAACGAAACATCAACCACCGAAGTCGTCGAAGTAGATACTCTCGCGCTCCACTCCGAGCGAATCAAGCAGCTTGAGCACCGCCTGCGTCATCATGGGCGGACCGCACATATAATACTCGCACGCTTCTGGCGCGGCGTGGTCCTTGAGGTACTCGTCGTAAAGGACTTGGTGGATGAACCCAGTCGGACCCTGCCAATCGTCCTCCGGCAACGGATCGCTCAACGCGAGGTGGAACGAAAAGTTGGGGAATTCCTTCTCCAGCGCCTCGAACTCGTCGGCATAAAAGACCTCGCGGAGACTTCTCGCGCCGTACCAATAGGAGATTTTTCGTCCAGACTTGAGCCTCTTCAAAAGGTCGAAGATGTGGGAGCGCAGCGGAGCCATTCCGGCACCACCACCGACGTAAATCATCTCGGAATCCGTGTCGGACGGGAAAAATTCCCCGTAGGGCCCGCTGATCGTGACCTTGTCGCCCGGCTTCAAACTGAAGATGTACGACGACATAACGCCCGGCGGGACGTTCATGCCGCGCGGCGGCGTCGCGATTCGGACGTTGAGCATAATGATTCCCTTTTCCTCGGGATAGTTCGCCATGGAGTACGCACGCAGCGCCGGTTCCGTCACCTTCGATTTGTAGTCCCACACGTTGAATCTGTCCCAATCAGGATGGAATTTCTTGTCAATGTCGAAATCTTTATAGCTCACCTCGTAGGGCGGGCACTCGATTTGGATATAACCCCCGGCTTTGAAATTCACGTTCTCACCCTCGGGCAGCTCCAAAACAAGCTCTTTGATGAAAGTGGCGACGTTTCGATTGGAACGAACGGTGCAGACCCACTTTTTGACGTCGAAAACCTCAGCAGGAATCCGAATTTTCATGTCCTGTTTCACGGGGACTTGGCAACTCAAACGCCAATGATCGCGCACCTCTCCACGCGTGAAATGGTCTTTCTCGGTCGGAAGGATGTCTCCGCCGCCATCAATGACCTGGAGTCGACACTGACCACAAGTGCCTTGTCCACCGCAGGCGCTTGCTACAAATATCTGCTGTCCGGCGAGTGTTTGAAGGAGTTTGCCGCCCGCAGCGACAGTGAGCGTTTTTGCGGGGTCGTCATTAATCTCTATTTTTACATCTCCGGTGGCAACAAGGAACTTTCTGGCGGTCAAAATTGCGGCGACCAACGCCAACACCACCGCAGTGAACATGATGACGCCCAGTCCGATTTGCGCTACCTGCGAGATTTCCGCTAAAATAAACAAATTGGGAAAAATCATTTGAAAACCTTATATTTTCTATATAATACGTTAAATACCGGAAAACGCCATAAACGCCATTGCAATAAGCCCCACCGTGATAAAGGTGATACCCAAACCACGCAGCCCCGCAGGGAATTGGCTATATTTGCAGCGCTCCCTGACCGCAGCCAGAATAACGATCGCAAGCGCCCAACCAACACCGCTTCCCAAGCCGTAGCAAGCGCTCTCGGCAAAGTTGTAATCGCGCATCTCCATGAAGAGCGAACCACCCATGATGGCGCAGTTCACGGTGATAAGCGGAAGGAAAATCCCCAACGCGTTGTAGAGCGGCGGAAAATAACGATCCAACGCCATTTCCAAAATCTGAACCATTGCCGCGATGACACCGATGAAGCTGATGAACGACAGAAATTGAAGGCTCATCCCCTCCAAAATCGCGCCCTCCCTCAGGATATAATTCAAAATCAAATTATTGAGCGGAACGGTAATTGTTTGGACGACAACGACAGCGACGCCCAAACCGATCGCCGTGGCGACGCGCTTCGAGACCGCAAGGTACGTGCACATTCCGAGGAAAAAGGAAAGGGCGAGGTTTTCGATGAAAATCGCTCGAACGATAATTGATAGATAATGTTCCATTGTTCTCTCCTTTTCTATTCTTCGATCTGCTCAGGTCGGAAAGTTCTGAGCACCCAAATGAAAAAACCAATGAGGAAAAAGGCGCTCGGCGCAAGGAGCATGATTCCCCAAGGTTGGTACCATCCGCCATCGTTGACGGTGAGGAAAATGGTCTGTCCGAAAAGTTTCCCAGAACCGACAAGCTCACGAATCGCCGCGACGACGAGGAGGACGAGGCTATAGCCCAACCCGTTGCCGATACCGTCGAGGAAACTTTCCACCGGCGGATTCTTCATCGCGTATGCCTCCGCGCGCCCCATCACGATGCAGTTCGTAATGATCAAACCGACGAAAACGGAAAGCTGTCGGCTGATCTCATACGCGCGCGCCTTAAGAACCAGGTCGACCATAATGACGAACGAAGCGATGATGATCATCTGGACAATCATTCGAATCGAGTCGGGAATGAATTTTCGAATGGAACTCACTGCCATGCACGAGAATGCCGTGACGAACGTGACGGCAAGCGACATGGTGAGCGCAGTCTCCAACTTTGTCGTGACCGCGAGCGCCGAGCAAATCCCAAGCACCTGGAGGGCAACAGGATTGTTCTTAAAAATAGGCGCGAAAAGGATATCGTAATATTTTTTCATTGAACGTTTTCTCCTTTATTCTCGGCATACTTTGTGAGGAACGGTCTGTATTGAGACAGCCAATATCCGACCGTGGCATTCACGCCGTTGCAAGTGAGCGTGGATCCAGAGATGCCGTCGACCTCGAAAGGCGAATCTTTCGGCGCGACACCCTTTATGACGTGAATTTTCGGGGTATTCCCCTCAAACGCCGACTTTCCGACCCACGCATTCTGCCAGCGCGGATTCTCGATTTCGCCACCAAGTCCAGCAGTCTCTGCGTGATCGTAAAAGAGGAGGCATTCGACGGTATTCAAACTTTCGGAGTCAAGCGCGATGAAACCAGACATGACGGACCAAAGCCCTTTTCCCACAATGGGCAGGACGACGCGATCCTTGGTGGCATATACGGTTCCAAATCGACCGCGCGAGGTGAGTCCGAGTTTGTAGGGACCAGAAATGGAGACGTTCTGTCCGGGAGTTTTCGCGGCGAGTCTCTCGTCATACTTGAGCGCCTCGGCACCCTCCGCGACGATTTTCCCCGTCGCGAAATCGACCTTCAAAACACGCACCTCTTTGTCCAAAATTTCACGACACTTTTGAGCGGAAATCTTTTCCCCCCTCTCCAACAAACCGCAGGCGAGAAGGATGTTTTTGTTCTTGAATAATTCCTGGTTCTCAACCTGAAGTGGACGAAGCATGACGGCAGCCGTCGAGACGAAAACGCCGCACACCGCGCACGTCAAAAACGCAACGAGGAATGTTTGGAATGTGGAATCTTTTTTACTAGACATTTCGTAGCTCCCTTCGTTTAATGTTCGCCTGGACAATGAAGTAGTCAATGAGCGGGGCGCAGCAGTTTCCGACCAAAATCGCAAGCATCACACCCTCTGGATAGGCAGAGTTGGTGGCGCGAATGACCATGATCACGAGACCGATTAAAGCTCCATAAATGAACTGTCCTTTGTACGTCATGGAACCCGTGACGGGGTCGGTCGCCATAAAAACGAGACCGAAAGCCAAGCCTCCCAAAACGAACTGCCAGTGCGGATGGACACCATAGACGGGCGCGGACACCTGCCCGGTGGCGTAAAGGAAATAGAAAAAGAAGGAAGAAATGAGCGTCATGCCGAGGATACTCACCATGATTCGCCAAGAGCCGATGCCGGTATAAACCAAAAGCGCGGCTCCAAATACGCAGCACACGACGGAAGTCTCGCCGAGGGAGCCAGGAATCAGACCGATGAGCGACCAGAACCAATACTGCATTTCCGTCATTCCATTTTGCTCCGCGAGCATCTGAATGCCCGCCATGCCGTCGGTTTGGACGTAGCTGAGCGGTGTGGCAGCGGAAACTCCATCGACGGGGACCCAAATGGTCGCCCCACTCATTTGAGTCGCGAAGGTGAAAAAGAGGAACGCGCGCGCAGCAAGGGCTGGGTTCAGGAAGTTGCGACCCGTCCCGCCGAAAATCTCTTTCGCTACCACGACGCCAAACGTGATGGCGATCGCGACCTGCCACAACGGAATCGTCGCCGGCAGCGTGAGTGGAAACAAAAGCGACGTGACGAAGAATCCCTCGTTAATTTCGTGCCCACGGACGGACGCGAAGAGAAGCTCCCATAAAATACCGACGACGAACGTTACGATATAAATCGGGAAGAAATAGAGCGCTCCATAAACGAAGCAGGTAAGGAAATAATTGAACGACACATCCGGCGTGATGGTGAGCGCAAGCGGTCCCCAACCTTCCGTCCAGGAGAGAAGGTACGTCATAAGCCACGGCTGCCAGTGGAAGGATAGCCAACCAAGGAGCGTCTCGGGCATCTGACTCGGCAACTTCGTGATTCCGTTGGCGTTCATCAGTTCGAACGTCTGATAGCCAGTGTTGAACATCGCGAAAAGGACGCACGGGACGAGCGCAATCATCACGGTGGTCATTGTTCGCTTCAAACAGAGCGAATCGCGGACATGAACGCTACCCTGAGCGGTACTTTTGGGTGTGTACAAAAAGGTATCGATCGCATCGTAAGCCGGATAGAGGGGGTGCAGCAGCTTCCCCTTATCGAAAAGCGGAGCGATTTTATCCATAATATAACGCAGCATAGATATTAACCCTCCTTTTCAATGGTGGTGAGGACGTCACGAAGCATGGACCCGAAATCGTTTTTCCCGGGATCGACAAAGGTGCACAAAGCCAAATCTTCCTCCTCAAGCTCAAGCGCACCGAGCGCCTCGGCTTCCTCCAAATCCTTGTACGAAAGCGAGCGAAGAAGGTACGTTGGCAAAATGTCGAGCGGCATCATCTCTTCGAAACTCCCGATAGGAACGATGGCTCGGTGCCCGCCGTGAAGGTTGGAAGTCATATTAAATTTCTTGAAGGGGATGAGCCTCGACGCGTTTACCCATTTGAAGGAGAACTTCGAAAAGCCGGGCAAAACCCACCCGAAAAGATAACGCTTGTCCCCCTCCTCGAGGATGGAGACTTGATTATGATAACGCCCAAGGAAAGCGACCGGCGCTTCCGCCTTGCGCCCGTTGAGGACGGAGCCGCTCACGACACGATTGTCGTCGCCATTCATTTCGCCCTTCGTGAGTTCGTCCAAGTCCGCCCCCAGTCGGGTTTTTAGTATCCGCGGTCGCGAAGCACGAGGCCCCGCGATCGACACGTATCGCGTCACGTCAAGTTTGCCACTCGTGAACAATTTGCCAATCGCAATGACATCTTGATAATTGATGTACCATGCCGTGTGTTTTCGACTTGCTGGCGCGAGAAAATGGATGTGCGTCCCAGGGAGTCCCGCAGGGTGCGGTCCCTTAAACGAAACCTCTTCCAAACCAGGCAAACCAAGCTCCTCGCCCGGTATGTTCATCGCCTCAGGTGCGTGACAAACGAAAGTCCGAGGGATTTGGAGTCTGGAGAGTACTTTCAAACCAGCAGCAAATGCTTGCCGCTCCCGCTCAATAATGAGAGCGGGGTCCGCCGCGAGAGGGTTGGTATCCATAGCCGTGACAAAGAGCGCGCGCGGCGAGGAATCCAACTTCGGGATTTTCCCATAAGGTCGCGTTCTGAATGCAGTCCAGAGACCGCTTGCGACGAGCTTCTGGGTGGTTTCTTCGCGTGAGAGGGAGAGAATTTCTTTTTCGTTGACGGCGCCGAAAGAAACTTTTTCCTCTTTGGAAGCCACTTCGATAATCATAGAAAGAAACGCGCGCCTCTCGCCACGATTGATGGAGAGGATCGTCCCTGCGGCAGGAGACGTGAATTGGACGCCTGGATTTTTGGAATCGGTGAAAAGCACGTCACCAATACGCACTTTGTCGCCCGGCTGAACCGCCATGATCGGTCGTAGCCCCACATAATCCTGACCCAACAGAGCAACTTTACTCACAGCTTTTGCCTCGCTCACTTCCTGCGCCGGCTCGCCAGCAATCGGAAGGTTGAGACCTTTTCTAATCGTAAATTTCTGCATAGTAATATTTCTTGGGGGTAAAATAGGAAATTATTATACTCGTTCTCCTCTAAAATTCCCGTTTTACGCGACACTTTACGAGCCGTGGTGCGCAGCTCCAACGGCGGACGGCACCGGAAATTTCAACGAGAAGACTATAAAAGACCGCTCGACACAAAAACGGGAGACTCCTATCTCGTGTAGACGCTTAGTCCTATATAGATTGTCCATTGTAACACGTAACGATATAAATTTTAGCGGGGGTGGGGGGATTTTTGGCATTTTTTCGCGAAATTTCTCTATTTTTTTGAGATTTTTGCCGCGAAACCGCTATTTCACGTATATTCGCGTATGATAGTCGCCATTTCTCGCAAGAAGAGATGCCCCAATGGAGTGCTTCGGCAAGAAAAACGATTCAGAGACGATACACGGCATTAATGACTTCCGAAACGGATTGGAAAGTTTCGCCAGATTTCGCGACCGCCTCCAACTTTCTGCGCGCCTCGTGCTCCGAATGCCCTAATGCAAGGAGAGCTTGGTACGCATCGGAGAGAACGCCCTGCTCCATGACGCCGTTGTAGCTCATCCCAATATCTCCGTCCGCTGGCGACGCAATGGCAAACGCACCGACTTTTCGCCGGAGCTTCGCGACGATGCTCTCTGCCGTGGCGGGACCGATACCGGGAAGAGTCGCGAGGAATTTCGTGTCCTGGTTTTTAATCGCAACGGCAATTTCTTCGACCGGATGAGTAATTGCGCGCAATGCTTTCTTCGGACCAACCTTTTCGACGGAACAAAAGAGGTCGAAAAACTCTCTTTCAAACTCGGAAAGAAACCCAGCGAGGCGTGGGGTTATTCTCCCTTGTGTTGGGTTGCCATCAAGATAGAAGAGTGTGTAGAAAGCGACGTTCTTTCCCACCTCGGATTGGAGCTTCCTCCTTGAGAACTCGGAAACGAGAACGCTTAAATCCATAAAGCCCGTAGAAACAATGACATCCTCGTCACGGACAGCCTGGAGTAGTCCGCGTATCCCAGCAATCATAAATCAACTCCGAAACGGAAAAACACGCCAGCCTAAAAAGTGGGCTGACGCGTTCAAAACCAAAACAACAAAGGGGAGAAAAGTACCGAAAACGCGAGTCACCCGTTACTATGCAACGTGCACAACAGAGGAAACCGAGTCCACCGAGGAGTCTGCGTCCGTGTGTTTGGGATCGCTAACGTGGACGGAATCCAACAGGTTCCATGTTTTCCTATCATAAAATTCTACGGTATCGCTCCCAGACCTCCAAATGACGAACGTGTCGTCGGACTTGTAGGATAAACCGATATAATACCCATTGCGGACAATCGCCGCCATCTTTAAATCTTTATAATCAACGGTTCTTTCTTCAATCCTTGAAAGGACGCTGACCACCAGACTTAAAATAGGGTCGTATGATAATGTAGTGCTCATTTCGAGTTCCTTTTATTTAGGAGTTAATGTTTGAGACTACCAGCCCGTCCAAATTTCCTAAATTCGCTAAAGCCGAACCTTTGGGATTACGCCATTCCACTCTTCCTGGACGAATCCCTTTTTCTATCCAAGATATCGACGTTTCCTAAAGATTTCCTCCCATTATTTATATACGGTTGCACTATCGGCAAAAAAGATAAATATTCCCCCTGTATCTAATTTTGTGAAAACGAACAGGGGTACGTATTTTTCGCAGATTACCAAAGATTTTGTCTAACCAAACCCAAAAGTACTAATTAGAGAAGATATACGACCTCAGCCGACCTCTTCAACTCAACAATTAGGTTTTGGTTCCATAAAACACACACCCATCAGGGCGAAAACAGAGTGAGATAGAAGGAAAAAGAAAAAAAATTTTTTAATTTTTATCGCGATACGTGATGCGTCCCTTCGTAAGATCGTAGGGGCTCACTTCAACCGTGACACGATCGCCAGGAACGACGCGAATGAAGTTCTTTCGCATTTTTCCTCCAAGATGACACAAAACGATGTGCTCTGAATTCTCCAACTGGACACGAAACGCGCCCCGGACAGCTTCTCGCACGACACCCGTGACCTCAATAGCTTCTTCCTTGTGGTTCTCGGACTTACTCATAAACATCTCCTTAAACTAGGGGAAAATAAAGGTGAAAACAAAATTTAGCCCATTATACCGTTTTGTCCGTGAAAAATCAAGTGGCAGTCCCGGAAAAAAACAAGAAATTTTCCTTTTTTTCTCGCGAAAGCTCTAGTCTAAACGGCATTTTTCTGATATAATACCACGTGTAGTTTTTATCGGAATTAATTTTCCGAAGCGTTTGACGTTTCCCCAGACGCCTCATCCTATGGGAACAATAATCGGTTTGTCCACCTGAGTTTTGCCAGTTGCTATGCTTTATCCCTTACGTTTTTTCCCAATTTATAAAACCGCGATTTGGGGCGGTCGTACGTTCGCTTCCATCTGGGAGAGAGAACTCCCAGATGAAAAACACATTGGCGAATCGTGGGACGTTTCGGGACACGCACACGGGATGAGTGTTGTCGCTAACGGTCCCCTTTCCGGGGCACCCCTGCAATATCTGGTCGATCATTACGCAGAAGACCTCCTCGGAAAGCACGCGCACTACGACCATTTTCCCCTCTTGGTGAAATTTCTGGACGCCAACAAACAACTTTCCGTCCAGGTTCATCCATGCAATCGCTACGCGATCGATCGACAGCTCCACGACGCCGGAAAAGCAGAAGCGTGGGTCGTTCTCAAAGCCGTGCCGGGCAGCCGCCTGACTCTCGGATTTAAGCGCTCTGTCACGAAAGAACAGGTCGCACGTGCTCTGGAGGAAGAACGTCTGGAGGATTTACTTTTCACGATCGAACCCAAAGTCGGGGAGTGTTTTTTCCTCCCTCCCGGCATGGTGCATTCTCTCGGGGCGGGTATATTCCTCTACGAGGTTCAACAATGCAGCAATTTAACGCTTCGGCTATACGATTGGAACCGCGTTGACGAGAACGGGAATCAACGCGAGCTTCACGTCGCGCATGCACTCGAAACGCTCGTCACCGGGTGTTGGAATTCCACTCCCGTCACGCCATATAAAATTGATGGAGGGGGAGAAAACCTCGTCGAGTCCGATTATTTCCATTTAGATCGCTGGACGCTTCGCGACGGGGAATCCGCGCGTTTGGGGGGCGGAAACCGTTGCTGCGTCGTCACGCTCCTTGAAGGCAGAGTCCGCTTTTTTAACCTTGAGACGAATGCGTTCGACATTCTCGATCCCGGCGAGAGTCTGACGCTCCCTGCCGCGCTCGGTGGGCTAGATTTCTTCTCGTCCCGACACTCCGTCCTGCTCAACGCCTATTTGCCTTGAGTCTGCCCCAAATTGCCGAAGTTACACAAAATTGCCCGAATCATCCAAAAAGAAACGAGAGGAAAAAGTGTATAAGACAAAGAAATCGACAAGCGCCGGAAGTCGCATCGCGCAAGCGAGTGTGTGCGTTTTGCTCCTCTTCGCGATCGGGTGCGTCGAAAATCGGCAATTTGCTGGGCCGCAGCTTCAACCTTGTCCGTCGGATGTGGGGCAGAGGCGGATTCAACGATTCGATCCGTACCCCGACCCCAACATAGGTCCCGAAATCCCCGGCGCGCGTCCGATTGGCTACGAGATTCCTCCAACAGAGCGATACGTCTCCCCAACCATTGCGCCCAGCGAGTCCCCCGCCGCTTCTGCTCAAAACGTGCGGTAGGGCACGAAAAGCACCCCGAAAAACGAAACGCGAGGCGTTCTCACCCTCCGAGGACGTCCAATTTTTCGAAGCGCTCGAGGATGTCTTTCTTTCCCTCCGGGGAAATCGACCTCAGGGGCAATCGGACGTCGCCCAAGTCCAAACCATGCGCCATCATCATGACTTTGCCCGCCGCCACGCCGCCGTATTGAACCAAAATGTCGACCACCTTGCACACCTTCTGCATGGCACTCTGAACCTGATCCAAGTTCCCTGCCGACAAGTCGCGCACGATTTTCGAATAAAATGGTGCCATGTAGTTATACGTGCTGCCGATAGCGGACTTCGCACCCAACGCGACCGCGCCAGCGAAAAACTCGTCCACGCCGTACGTTATATCGTATTTGCCATCCAAGGCAGAGAGGCAATTTTGATACTCATACAAGTCGACACTATTGAATTTGATCCCAGCAAGCTGCGGGATTTTTTTGTCCGCCACCTCAAGGAATTTCACCATCGAGAGGTTGATTCCGGACATGCCGGTGTGATAATAATAAAACGGCACGTCGGGCGCGGTTTTTAACGCCTCGCAACAATAATCGACGAGGGTTTCGACGTTGCCCGGTTTGAAGTAGTTCGCGGGCACGATACTAACGGCGTCGCACGCGACTTTTTGCGCAAATGCCGCCAAAGATTGAACGTCCGGGAGCGCCAGCGCGCCAATGTGCGCAATGATAAAGAGTTTGCCACGCGCAACACGTGTCCACTCTTCCATGATCGCTTTTCGCTCGTCGACGGAGCACGAAATACCCTCGCCCGTCGTGCCACAGATGTAGACACCCGTCACACCTTGGCGAACCATCAACTCCGCCTGACGCGAAATAATATCCAAATCGACACTCCCGTCGGGCTTGAACCCCGTGTGCGTCGCGGCAATGAGTCCTGACAATTTTTTCATAACGTTTTTCTCCTCAAAATTTGGGATATGTATTTAGGGTCAATATTTAGTGTCAATAT
>JAUNBK010000038.1:19005-31040 GCA_030527105.1 Planctomycetia bacterium | reverse complement strand
AGAAGACGGGTTGCTCGAGTAGTTGAGATTTTACGGTATTTCTCGTTGAAATTCCCGGTTCCGTCCGTCGTTGGCACGCACCACGTCCGCAAGTGTCGCGTAAACGGGGGATTCTGAACGAGGATGAGTATAAGCTGAGTTAAATAAAAGCGCTGAGTTCGTCGGCGCTTTTTTCTTTAGTTATTCTGGTGTCCGACTCCAATTGCGCGTTGTGTTGCGTCTGGAGCAGGGTTTTTCTTTGGGCTTCAACTCACTTCGCGAAGCGTGGGAATCTACTTCTTCCACTGAATTTCAACGGCTCGAACATCGTCTGGCGTCGAGATAAGGAGTGCGCCACGACCTCCGAGTCGCGCGGAGGAGATGCCCGTGATAATTTTTCCGTAGTTGAATTGATCTATCAAAATACCGTTGATTTCCACCAGATGGAGGGACGAATCGGGACCGAGAATAAGCCATTCCCCGCTTCTTTCCTCTGATTGGCGTAGTGAAACGGGGAAAATTTTGTCGATCGGGCGGGTATAAATCCCGTCTGGGAGATTCAAACTCCAAATTTCGTTGCCGGAATGGTCGATTCCGAGGGCTTTATTCTTTCCTCCGACGGCAAGAGCGATTCCGGCGAGGGATTCGAGCGCGCCTGATTGAAAGTTCGAGGACGTAATCCAGCCCAACGTTCGCTCCAAGACCGAGAATTGCGAAATTTGCGACAAGTCTGTGGGGTCGATGAGAAGGATGCCACCTGTTTGATTAACGATCGCGAGTGTGTTTTCGTTTTGGAGGCGGATCGACGCCATTTGAAAGACGAGACCCAATTCCTTATTTTGGACAAGCAGCTCACCTTGCAAGGAGGTTTTGTGGATTCCATCGTTATTCAAAAAACAAGAATAAACCTCGAGCCGACCGTCTCCATCAAGATCCTCCAAACGAACATCAGAAACGGAGTCGCTCAATTCTTCCGGCTTTTTGGGTGGATAAAAAGAGACAAGTTCGAAATTTTCGTCAAAAATGTGGATTCTTTTGCCAAAAGTGGCGTAATAGCGTTTGCCATCTTCTGGATTTATGGCGGAGAGGAGGGAAATCTCATAAATATTGGGGTCTAAAGGAAGCGGGTGCCTCGCGACGATGCTCCCTTTTTCGTCCAACTCCGCAATGGTGTTGCCGTTCTCAAGGACGAGAATCTTCTCTGGCGCGCCCTCCTCAACACCCGGCACAACGAGAATCGTTCCGGGAGCTTTAAGCTCGCTATTTTTCCACAGCTCCGCGTTTTTGAACACCACAGGATCGGACGACGGAGAGACTTTTGCCTCTGGAATCTGCGGCTGCGTGATGTCGGCAGGATCGAGAAAAACGTCGTTCTCAATCCATTTTAGAATACTTTCCTCATAATCCTGTCTCGATTTTGCGTCCGCGCGAATCATTTCGGTAGCGACATCCACGCCGTTGAGGGTTTTTCCCACGCTTGCCTCAAAATTGCGATCACAATCCGTCGAGGATTGAATCACACCGCGCTCGTCCACGAGAAAAGCGACGTTTCCCACGACCCGGCATTGTTGCGCCAGCACTCCGTTTGAATCAATGACGAAGGGAAGAGTCACGCCCGCACGCGCGACGGATTCTGCCGACTTTTGCGTGGGAAGAATCGCTAAAAACAACATTTTTGGGTTGGTCTTGTACTTTTGATAAAGAGTCTCAATGCGTGCGAGTGAGGCGTGTGCGCTTTCGTCCCACGCCGTCGCGAAGAAAAGGACGAGCGTCTTCCCCCTCAATTGAGGAATTGAAACGGGAGTTCCTTCCGCATTGGCAAGAGGCGTGGAGGGAAAAGTTTTCCCCAAAAGTTCCATCTGCACCGGGGCGAACGTCTCCACCTCGCGCACGTCGGCAGGGAGCGTGACGGCGACAGAGGATTCCCATTTTTCGCAATTGATCTCCGCATCGTGCAATTCAATCGTCATGCTCATCGATTCGACGGGCGTTCCTCCAGCGGATTTCTCCTTTTTTAGAATCCGTGTCGGCAACTCCACTTTGCGCAAAACATAGGACTCTTTGTCGATCCATAAAATCGTTTCGTCCTCGTTTCTCATGATAGAAATCAAGAAACAATCGTGATCTTCGTATTTTTGTGGGTTGCGCATCGAAATGGTTCCTTCGTCCACCCCGTATAAGAACGTGTCGAGCGGTTTTTTCGCGAACAACAACACCAAAGGAGGCGGCAGGTAGGAAAAACGATTCGACTCGGCGTCAATCAACTTAAGGTAGAGGTCTCTTTCGCACAAAATGTCGCGGAGCGAAATGGTATCCGGGCACTTTCGAGTCAAAATTGCCGATCCCATTTCGGGAAAATAGGCGCAGAATTCCTTGCCGTCTGCGTTGAGAACCGTTTCGTTCACTTGGATTTGTATCCGATTTGGTCGCTCGAGACACGTGCTGTAGGGAGTTTTTCGCTCCCATTTTTGCCCTCCTTGCGTCCACGAGATGCAGATTTCGCCTTTGTCTCGATAAGTTCGAGCGTTTCGATATGCGCTCTCCATTCTATCGAGCACACGCTGAACGGGTTCCGTCTGCGCGGGGGAAATTGCCTCCCCGTTTTCTTGCGTTGCGGCGGGAGAATGGGGTTGCGATGATGCCCCCGTGCCCTCCGCAGAGGGGGAATCTCCTGCGGGCGCGACGTTCTGATTCGGACGAGAAGACGAGAGCGGATTGGCAGCGGGGCGGGGCGTTTGTGGGGCTTGCTCCGATTGCGTGGGGTCGGAATTGCGGCAGCCCGTCGTGGAGACAAATAGCGTTGCCAAAAATACGGTCACAAAAAACAGGAGCAGCGGCAGTGAGACGCAAAACATACGACAAAAGTAAAAGCGAATATGCATAATGACCTCTGAAAAAAGGGTTGAGTCTGATTCTGGAGAATTGCGGGTAAAAAACGCGGGGCGATCGTCCAGGATAAGACTATTATGCGCGATTTTTCCCTTGGCGTAAAGTACCGAGGGGCACGAAATTCCGAAATTTCCTGCTTTTTTTGAAATGAAAGCCAATATTTTCGGCAAACTTTATAAATTTTTTCTCAAAGGACTTGACGAAATCGCGAAAAAGCGTAAAATGAACGTTGGACAGAATCGTTTTCACTTTTTTTCAGGAGTTCCTAATGGTGGATTATTGCAGAATCATTCCCTGCTTGGATGTCAAAGACGGAAAACTCGTTAAAGGCGTCAATTTCGTTGATCTCAAAGAGGTGGGAGACCCTGCCGAGAACGCTGCCGCGTACGATGCGGCGGGGGCTGATGAGCTTGTCTTTCTCGATATCACAGCGACGGTTGAAAATAGAAAAACTCTGATCGACGCCGTGAAACGCACGGTCGAAAGGATTCGCATCCCGCTCACGGTGGGCGGTGGAATCCGTTCCCTCGACGACATTCGAGAGATGCTCGACATTGGCGTTTCGAAACTCTCCATGAATAGCGCTGCAGTGAAAAATCCCGACTTGATTGATGCTGCCGCGAAAACCTTCGGCTCGGAAAAAATCACCATCGCCATCGACACCCGCCAAAATCCCAATCTTCCCTCGGGGTACGAGGTTGTCGTTCGCGGTGGGACGCAAGGCGCTGGGCTGGATGCTGTGGCGTGGGCGAAAGAGGTTGAGTCGCGCGGCGCGGGTGCCATTCTTCCCACCAGCATGGACACCGACGGAAAGCAAACGGGGTACGACCTGCCCATGACGCGAGCCATTGCGGACGCCGTGCAGCTTCCGATTATTGCCTCTGGCGGCGCGGGAACGCTCGAGCATTTGTACGAAGCCGTGGCGGAAGGGCACGCGGACGCCGTTTTGGTCGCGTCGATTGCCCACTTCGGCATTTTCTCTATCGCTCAAATGAAAGAGTACCTCCAGAGCAAAGGGGTCAAAGTCCGCATGGCGTAATGCGCGGCGCTTAAAACAACGCGCAATTCCAACCTTTATTTCCCACCCAACCTGCCTATTTTTAAGGAGAGTTTATCATGCGATTGCCGCAAAATTTTTGGACGTATTTTTTCGGACTGGCGTTTAGTCTTGCCCTTGCGTTTTGTTTTCACGAAACGCTTGACGCAAGGGAATTTCCTGGAACGAAAACCGATTGGAACGGTTTCGATTGCTATAATTTCGTCCTCGACGGGCGAAATGCGCGTGTGGTGGCGCCGAAGGAACCCGCCCCGGGCAAGCCTTGGATTTGGCGCGCCGTGTTTTTTGGGCACGAGCCGCAGACCGAGATTGCAATGCTCCACAAAGGGTGGTACGTCGCGTGGATTAGCACGAGCGATCTCCTTGGTTCCGACAAGTGCAACCAAGAGCGCTCCAACCTCTACAATTTCCTCACGGAGGAATATGGTTTGAATCCGAAGCCCGTTCTTCTTGGTATGAGTCGCGGCGGGCTTTGTTCCTTGCGGTGGGCGATTGCCAACCCCGACAAAGTCTCGGCGCTTTATATTGACGCCCCGGTGTGCGACCTCAAAAGCTGGCCGGGTGGCAAGGGAAAGGGAGTTGGGAGTCCTCAGGACTGGGCGCAGGCGCAGCAGGTTTATGGTTTGTCGGAGGAGCAGCTTTTGAATTTCGACGGGATGCCGATCGTCGCGTGCAAAACACTTGCGGAGCGAAAAATCCCGATCCTCCTCATTGCGGGGGACGCCGATCGTGTCGTGCCTTACGACGAAAACGGAGCGATTCTCGTTGAGAATTATCAAAAGGTGGGCGGTCCGATTGAAGTCATTATTAAGCCGGGTGTGGATCATCATCCGCACTCGCTGAAAGACCCTGCCCGGATTGTTGATTTTATCGAGAAACACGCGCCGCAGGGCAATTTTTAACGTACAAAAAGCATAAACGTACAGCAGGTACAGATGAGACCATTTCATCGTAGGAAAATCATTCTCGCCAGCCGATCGCCTCGGCGGCAGGAGTTACTCAGGCGGGCTGGCATTTTGTTTCAAGCTATCCCGGCGGACGATGGAGTCGAAACGGCGTTTAACGCGGAAAAATTCCATTCCCCCGCCGAGTTTGTGTGCCACGAAGCGCGACTCAAAGCCGAGAATGTTGCACGGCGTTTTCCCCGTGAGGATATCGTCGTGATTGCGTGCGACACGATTGCCGTTTGCGATGGCGAAATCTTGGGAAAACCTGACGACAAAAACGACGCGCGGAGGATGCTTTCGCTCCTCTCCGGGACGCAGCACGAAGTGATCTCCGGTCTATGTTTGTGGAATCCTGCGTTTGAGGACGAGATTTTGCTTGAATCTGTCGTGACGCGCCTCTCAATGACACCTCTTTCAGACGAGTTGCTGGAGGCGTATCTTGAGAGTGGGCGCTGGCAGGGAAAAGCCGGCGCGTTTGGATACCAAGACGGAAACGATTGGATTCGTGTCGTGGAGGGTTCCGAGTCCAACGTGGTGGGCTTGCCGATGGAGAGGCTTTTAGACATTTTAACACCAGACGAAAATTGGATATGAACTCAGAATTTGTCTCTTGGGATCAGGCGCTTCGTTTGTTTGACGAGGGGGCCACTCCGCTTCACGAGTTGGGCATTCGTGCGGACGCGCGGCGCAAAGAATTGTGTGGAGACGAGGTTTTTTACAACGTCAATTCGCACATCAACCCCACGAATGTGTGCCAATATCGTTGCGCGTTGTGTGCATATAGTTGCGATGCCGACTCGCCAAAGGCGTATCGTATGTCGCTTGAGGAGATGCTCGCCACGGCACGCACGGCGGCGGAGGCGGGTTGTCGTGAGGTGCATATCGTGAGTGGTGTGGATCCGGTCTTGCCCTACTCGTGGTATCTCGAGATTGTGCGTGAGATTCATCGGGCGTTTCCTCGGTTGCTCATCAAGGCTTTCACGGCGGTGGAGATTGCGTGGATGGCGGAGATTTCTCACCAGACCCCCTCGCACGTCTTGGAGCAGCTTAAGGAGGTGGGATTGTCCACTTTGCCCGGCGGCGGTGCGGAAATTCTCGTCGACAGCGTGCGTCAAAAAATCTGCGCGAAGAAACCAATGTCCGACGTGTGGCTTGATGTTCATCGTGCCGCGCATCGCTTGGGGATTCCCTCCACGGCGTCCATTTTGTATGGGCACATCGAGACTTTCGAGGATCGCGTCACGCACCTCTTCAAACTTCGCGATCTTCAAGCGGAGACGGGAGGTTTTTTGGCGCTTATCCCACTTGCGTTTCATCCGGCGGGCGCTCAGTTGCCCCTCGGGAACAAAAAACTCACCTCGGCGGCGGACGATTTGAGAATGATTGCTGCCGCGCGGCTTATTCTTCATAACTTTCGAAACATAAAGGCGTATTGGATTTCGCTTGGTGTTTCGACGGCGCAAATTGCGTTGGCGTATGGAGCAAACGACCTCGACGGCACGGTTCGGCAGGAGAAAATCCACCACGACGCTGGCTCTCTCTCGCCGCAATGTTTGACGATTGAGGAGCTTGAGCACCTTATTCGCGAGGCGGGCAGGGTGCCAGTTCGACGCGACTCCCTCTATCGGGCGGTGTAAATTTTGTGCGAAAAACACTTTTGGGCGTGTAATGCAGTTTGATCTCCCTGCGGGAGGACTCGACAAGGCGAGCCGTCGCGCGTAATCTGGCAAAACTCACACAAGCGGCAGGCGGAAGCCCGTCCAGAACGAGCGTGTCCTGAAAGGATTCTACCGATTCCGCGAGAATCTTCGAATCGGCACCCATCCTCGGAATAAAAAAGTCCCGCTTGCTCCACCAAAATTTGAAGGCGCCTCTTTTCCCCTCAAAATCGCGAAGGGGGTGTAGATTTTTTTCCTTTTTGTGGTATAATGCGGTTTTGTTTTATACTCATCGTGCTTTAAAATTCCCGTTTTACGCGACGTTTTGCGAGCCGAGGTGCGCAAGCTCTGACGGCGGACGGTACCGGAAATTTCAACGAGAAGTATTATAAAAGGTCCCTTTTTTGGCGAGTAGAACATGAAAACTAACGAACTTCGTGAGATGTACCTTTCCTTTTTCGAGTCCAAGGGCTGTACGCGCCGCCCGAGCGACGTTTTGGTGCCCAAGTGGGATCCTTCGGTGCTTTTCACTCCAGCTGGAATGAATCAGTTCAAAGATCATTTCCTCGGACGCTGCAAACTCGATTTCACGCGCGCGACCACGTGCCAAAAGTGCCTCAGGACGGGCGACATCGACAACGTCGGACGAACGGCGTATCATCATACCTTTTTCGAGATGCTCGGAAATTTCAGCTTCGGCGATTATTTCAAGCGCGAAGCCATCCATTGGGCCTGGGAGTTTCTCACCTCGAAAAGCTATTTGAATCTCCCCAAGGAAGCGCTTTCCGTCACGGTATATTTGGATGATGATGAGGCGTACAACATTTGGCACCAAGAGGTCGGTCTGCCGCCCGAGGCGATTGAGCGGAAGGATGAGGACGAGAATTTCTGGCCAGCAAGCGCGCCAAGCGAGGGACCGGACGGCGTCTGCGGTCCGTGCAGCGAGATTTATTATCACACGCCGTTGGGCGAGGTTGAAATTTGGAACCTCGTGTTCACGCAGTTTGAGAGAAAGGGGAATCCGCCACAAAATCTCTTCCCGCTCCCGAGCAAAAATATCGATACCGGGATGGGGTTGGAGCGTTGCGCAAGCGCTCTGCAGGGGGTTGTTACGAATTATCACATCGACATTTTGCGACCGATCGTTGAGGCGGCGGCGGAAGTCGTTGGCGTCCCTTATATCCCGGACGACGACAACGGGCGAAGGCTGCGCAGAATCACGGATCATGTCCGCGCGTGCACGTTTGCGATTCACGAAAACGTCTATCCGGGGGCGAACAAAGAGGAGTATGTCGTCAAGCGTCTGCTGCGTCGTGCCGTTCTGGACGGGCGCAGGATGGGGATGGATCAGCCGTTCTTGTACAACATCGTCCCGGCGGTCGTTGAGCAGATGAAGATGCCGTACCCTGAGCTTGCCGAGACGGCGGAAGTGGTTCAGGACGTGATGAAGCGCGAAGAAGCGAACTTCCTCGCCACGGTCGATAATGGTCTTCGACGCATTGAGAAAGTCTTCCACCAGATGAAGATGGAGAATCGCGCGAAAATCTCGGGCGACGAGGCGGCTGAAATGTACACAACGTACGGATTCCCTCCAGAACTCTTCGAAACGCTCGGTGCGGAACTGAATTTCTCCTTCGATTGGGACGGATACAAAGACGCGATGCGCAAACATGGCGAGGAGTCCGGCGCGGGCAAACGTATCGAGCTATTTAAGACGGGTCCCATAGAGGCGCTCAAGTCCGAAATCCACAACTCCAAATTCTGCGGCTACGACAAAACGGAGTGCGATGCAGTCGTCGTTGGTATCATTTCGCACGGCAACGCGGTTTCTCATTTGGCGCTTGGGTCGGAGTCGGCAGAAGACGCGCCCATTATGCTCGTGCTCAACGAGACGCCCTTCTATGGCGAAATGGGTGGACAAATCGGCGACACAGGCTGGATCCGAAGCGACGGGAAGATGCTGGCGCTCAAGGACAAAACGACTTCCAACGTCCTTCATCTGTCCGAGGCGGAGATGCGGTTGATTTTCACGGCGAAAGATGCGGAAGAGGGGCACTCCGAGCCGTTTGAATTCGAGGTGGTCGACACGCAGAACGATTCCGGGTTGCTCATCCACCTCGGCTACTTGCGCAAAGGTGCGATTCGCACGGGGCAGATCGTTCGTGCCTCCATTGATACGGAGAGACGCCACGCCATCGAGCGCGCCCACAGCGCGACACACCTGCTCCACAACACCCTCCAAAAGTACCTCGGGGCGCACGCTCAGCAGCGCGGCTCTAAGGTGATGGAGGATTTGCTTCGTTTCGACTTCGTGAATCCCGGCGCGATTCCGCCCGAGACGCTGTTGGCGATCGGCACAGAAGTGAATCGTCGGATACTCGAGGCGCAACAAGTGACGGGCAAAGTGATGCCTCTTTCCGAAGCGCGCAGCGAGGGGGCAATGATGCTTTTCGGGGAAAAATACCCCGACGACGTGCGCGTCGTGACAATGGGAGAGAGCAAAGAACTCTGCGGCGGCACGCACGTGAATAATATCGCCCGGATTGGGGCGTTCAAAATCCTCGCGGAGGAAAGCATCTCCGCTGGCACACGGCGCATCACGGCAATCACGGGTATGAAAGTCCTCGAGCACATGGCAGCGCGCGAGCGAATTATTCAACAGATCGCTACGGAAATGAAGACGCCCGTCGACGAACTCCCGCTGCGGATCGACGCGCTGCTCAAAGAGGTGAAGCAACTCAAAAAGGCGCTTTCTGCTGCCACAAAGGCGAGTGGTCCTGCGATTGAGGATTTGATGAAGAATATTGAGGAGCGCGAGGGGTACAACCTGCTCGTCGCGGAGATTCCCGGGGGGGCGGAGGCGCTCAGGGAGGCGACCGACCAACTGTTGCGCAAAACGTCGCGTCTGGCGGTGCTTTTGGCGAGTCGCTCGGACGATGGAAAAGTGTCGCTTGCCGCAGCAATGAGTCGTGACTTGCTATCGGAGGGATTCGACGCCGTGAAGTGGATTCGTTCGATTTCCTCCATCGTCAAAGGTGGCGGCGGCGGACGTCCCGACTTTGCCCAAGCGGGGGGAAAGGACGCCTCGCGACTTGCGGAAGCGTTGGAAGCCGCCCGAGAATCCGTTAGAAACTAATCACTAATCGCAACCAAGACACAAGATTCCTCCTCGACACGTTTGGAGGAATCTTGTCGTTTGTGGCGGGCGTGATGTGAAAACGCACTATTCTGGAAGCTGCGTTACAGTTCCATCTTCGCGATTCCCCAAATATCGAAAGACACTAAGCTCGATCGTGTACCTGAGCCTTCGCACGGAGCCGTCGCACATCGTGACGCCAAAGCTGCCAGAATGCGCGCTCCCGAAGGAACTATAGTCCGCGCCAAGCCGATCTTGCCGAGGGAGTCTGCCTGTGTTGTTGTACGTCCCTCTCTGGTTGTCGTTGTCGGCTCCGAAGTGAATTCCCTCGTTGTCGTCCGTCACTCGGACGCTTTCGTAACAATCAGGATTCAAATATTTCTCGCCAAGCATGAACGTGTGTGTGGTTCCGTCGATGATATCGTCCTTCATAACGCTGCTGTGGCGATAAATGATTCCATTGAAAGTCGTATCATTTTCCCAGCTATACGTAGCCGCTTGAGAATAGGAGCTTGGAGCCATCGTGGTGGTCTCGGCGTTGGAGAGCGTGTCACCATAATTTGCGGCATAATCCCCCTTTGCCAAGGTGTCTGGACACGTTCCGTTCCACAGGCTGTTTTTGGAAGAAGAAGAGCTGCTCATGGGGTAGAGCTTCGCCACGCGGCGCGATGGGCAATGATAAATCTTAAGCGGCGTTTGGAGTGTTTCTCGCGCCTTGCTCTTTTTGGTGGCTGATGGCGCGCTGGTTGGCGCTTCGCCGAGGTGCGTGAGATTATAGAGGTTATCCTGCTCAATAAATGGGAGGAGCGAGAAAGTCCACGCCCCAGGCTGATTCCCACCCAGCCCGCGATCCGCATCGCCAACGACGTGGTAGTGCCATCCGCCAGAAGGATAGGCGCGAGTCTGCGTCTCGTGATTTAGACAGGCTGTCCCGAGTTGGCGAAGGTTGTTGGAACACGTTGCCACCCGTGCCGCCTCTCGTGCTTGTTGAACCGCAGGCAGGAGTAGTCCCACAAGCATACCAATGATCGCAATCACCACGAGCAGTTCGACAAGTGTGAACCCTTTTTTCGTACCCATTTTTTGTCCTCCCCAAAAAGACCGTTGCTTTTTCCTTTCTCTCGCGAGAAAACTCCACCTCGCTCCACCCATTATAATGAAATTCCCTTTTTAGTCAAGTTCGAATACCTTTTTTTTGCAAAAAAAAGGAAAATTCTCAAAATGCTCTTCCACCATTTGCCAAAATAGGGTATATTGTGATACTTCTCGTTAAAATTCCGGTTCCGCCCGCCGTTGGAGCGGCGCTCTGCGGCTCGCGAAACGTCGCGTAAAACGGGAATTTTAAAGGAGAACGAGTATAATACACGACGAGTATAACTCCGCGCTCGGATTTCTAGTTTCGTCCGTCGCTGAACCTGTGTGCCACGGCTCACGAGAGCGGCAGGCAGCACGAACGCCGAAGTTCGACGTGCGTTGAGTACAAATTACCCCTAAAAACAATATACGCCAAAATAGGCGGTATGTTCGATAGAAAATCAAATTAAACCAATTTTGGACAAAAAACAATGCGAGCGATAACGATACTCCAAACTCTTGCTCTTTCTTTTGGTTGTGTTTTGTGGGCGTTCGCGCCTTCGGCAGAATCGTACGCGGAAGAGCAGGCTTCCCTTCGGGGAGGCAAAACTGCGGTCGGTACCATAATTGTCCATTTCGCGCGTGAGATGGGGCAGCCCCTGACTCCGTCTCTCGAGGCGACCGTACAAAGTATCCCCGTGCGCTATCATCGTCGACCCGCTCGCGGATTGGTCGAGACCGCCGTGTATAATGAGCAGCGCGACGCACTCACGCTGCAAGCTCCCCCAGCATCGACTGCCCTTCTCACGAGCGCTCAAGACGATGCGTCAAATGCCGCCAGCGTGCCGAGTCCGGCTGATGTGTCGAGTACCACCGAGATGCCGAGTGTCGCCAGCGTGCCCGAGGCGTTTCTTGCGGAACCTTCGCTCGAGTTCGATAATCAAACCCCTTTCGGTCCCCCGACGGAGGCGGGAGCCGGAGCCGCGCCCTCTGCGCTTCCTGATGCACTCCCCGACACGCTGCCGCCCTCTTTGCCCGAGACACAACCCGAGACGCAGCCCGCACAACCTGCGCCACAACCGGCACCACAACCAGAGACGCTGCCTGACACGCTCTTGTTTGACGAGCCGACGGGGGATTCTGTCGGAACCGAGGGCGCCGCGTTGGTTCCGTCGAATCCGCCTGCCGACCACTCCGCAGGAGTCGATCTCTCCTCGGGAATCGTCGAAACTCCCCCTGAGCCACTCGCCGCGCCCGAGCGCCCCGCCGCGCCTGCTGCCCCTGTGGCATCGGTC
>JAUNBK010000038.1:0-18995 GCA_030527105.1 Planctomycetia bacterium | reverse complement strand
AGCACCCACCGCGCCCGCAGCACTCGCGCCTCCCGCAGAGTTGCGCATCCCCGAATCGGGCACTCTGCCGGCGTCCGAGATCGTTGGGAAGGGTGAGCCAGGAGCTGAAACGCTCGAAGGGACGCAGGTTTCAACGCTCACGATCCAAAAAATAGTGCCGCCCGAAATCCAAATCGGCACCGCTTCAACATGGCAAATCGTTGTGCAAAACAGGTCGGATCGCGAAGCGCAAGGGGTTCAAATTCGGGACGAAATTCCGAAAGGGACGAAACTCGCAGGCACGCACCCACCCGCGCAGGTTTCGAGCGACGGTACCGTGGTTTGGGAAGTCGGATCGATGCCGCCCAAAACGCAAGCGACCGTCAAAATGGAGTTGATTCCCACGGAGGAAGGAACCATCGGTAGCGTTGCGAGCGTCATTTGTCGTTCGGACGCGTCGGCTCGAACTCTCGTCACGCGTCCGATGCTCGAAATTGAGACGCTAGGGGACAGCGCCGTTCTCCTTGGCGAGCAGGTCGAACTCACGATCGTCGTTTCGAACCCCGGCACGGGCGTCACGCGCAACGTCACGCTGAGCGAAAAAGTCCCGACCGAGTTGCAGTTCGAAGGTGGCGCGGAGCTTCTCTACAAGGTGGGAGACCTCCAGCCTGGCGAGCGAAAAATGACGAAACTCCCTCTCACGGCAGTGCGAAAAGGGACTTTTGAAAATTGTGTCTTGGCGGAAGCGGAAGGAGACCTGAGTGCGCGCAGCGTTTTTGCCATGGAAGTGACGGCACCTGCGTTGGAGGCGAAACTCGTCGGTCCGTCGAAACGCTTCCTCGACAAAGAAGGAACGTTCAAACTGGAGCTGACGAACGCAGGCACGGCTCCCGCCAAAAATATCGAGATGAAAGTGGCACTCCCGCGCGGATGGAAGTTCGTGAACGCAGAATATGGACGATACGACGCAACGACACACTCCATCTTGTGGGGGTTGGAGGAATTGGGAGCCAAAGAGCCTGCCGAGGCGGAGTTCGTTCTCTCGCCCTCAGAAATCGGAGCTTTCTCCTTGAAATACACCGCATCTGCCGACATCTGCATCCCAATTTCCGGCGAGAAAAACGTCTCCGTCGAGGGAATCGCGGCACTCATGTTCCAAGTGGCGGACTCCAACGACCCGATTCAGGTCGGCGAGGAAACGACGTACACGGTGTCGGTCGTCAATCAGGGTTCGAAGCAGGCGGAGAACGTCCAAACGACCGTCTCGATCCCCGCAGGTTTGGAGTTGGTGTCTTGCAAGGAGGCGACGCGTTCTTCGCAAACCGCCACGGGGCGCGAAATCGCATTCAACGCAATTCCCACGCTTGCGCCGAAGGCTCAAAAGACGTACCAATTTGTCCTACGCGGCGTCACGAGTGGCGACCAGCGCGTCGTCGTCCGTCTCTCGAGTCGAGAGTTCCAAACCCCCATCGTGAAGGAAGAGAGCACACGCGTTTTCTCGGAGTAGCAATTTTTGTCAAATTTATTTATCAGAGTATAAAAAACATGAAATCAACAACGAAAATGGCATTCTGCCTCTCGACGCTTTTAGGATTGAGCGTTGGACTCGCAAGCGCAATGGCACAGGCGCAAGAGGCGGAACGCTTTGTGCTCGCCAACGACGCTCTGAGCAGAACGCTCGCCGTGGAAGGCGGGATTCTCCGAACCGTGGAGTTCCTCAACAAAGTGACTGGCGCCGCCTTGAAGCCCCAACGTGCGGAGGAATTCCGCTTGAGAATCTCGAAAGGGACGCAATTTGAGACCGGAGACGTCTGGCTCACGACAGAGGATTTCGTCTGCGTCGCGAAAAACGAGTATCCTTTGGAGAGACGCGAAGGGAGCGGACTTGCTTTCGTTTTAGAGAATAATGCGCACCATCTGCGCGTTGTTGTACGATATGAGTTGGAAAAATCCGACTTCTTCATGAGAAAAAGGGTGGAGCTCGAGGGAAAACCTGAGACCGTTGTTGAGTTTATCGAGGTGGAATCCATTCCGGCTCCAAAAGGCGTGCAGCCCTACCAAAAGAGAGCGATCACGTCGCGCGCCGACGCAAACTGGCGCCCCGGATTGGGACAGCCGATTTATGACGAGGAGTCTGTCTCGTTTTGGGGCGTGGAGTTCCCTGCGTCGGAGAATTTCGTGACGGAGGGCGTCCTTCGATGCGGATTCGCGTGGGGGAATGCGCTCGAAGAAGGAAAGCCTTTCCTTTCCCACTGGTGCGTTGCGGGAGTTGGCGACGATTTCAAATATATCCTCGACTCGTTCGAAAATTATATCGACACGATAAGAATTCGACCGCTTCGACTTCAGGTTCAGTATAATTCTTGGTTTGATTATGGAGGAAGCATTTCGCACACCAATTTTTCGCAGAGTGTTTCGAAAATTCACGAAGAACTCGTGACCAAACGAGGCTGCCCTCCTTTGAACGCCTACGCAATCGACGCCGGCTGGATGAGAGTCTCGAACGTGACGGAGGCGGCGTATCCCGTGAACGAAAAGTTCGATCCCGATTTCGCCTCGACTTTCGAAACCGTACGCGACGCAAAATCGACCTTGGGGTTATGGCTGAGCCCCGGCTGCTTCTTTAATTCGCGCCCCATGGTACAGGAATATCGTGACGCAGGTTTTGAAGCGCTTTCGCTCTCTATGTCGATGTGCGGTCCAAAATATATGGGCTTGCTCGAAAAACGCCTGCTGGAGCTTACGACGCAGGGCGTCGCTTATTTCAAGTTGGACGGCTTATTTGGTCACTTAAACGTGCGCGACTTTGAGCTTCATGGTCGAGGCTGTCCCGCGATGCCGCAGCTAAGTGTTGAAAAATTCTCCGCAAACGATCCGAAGTTGAATGATTCAAAATATGACGAGCTAAAAATCTATTATTTGTCAGCAGGAACGGAAAGATTGATCCAAATCCTCCAGAAAATGCACGAAAAGAATCCGGAAGTCTATATCGCCATCACGAACGGAGCTTGGCTCAGTCCTTGGTGGCTTCAACATGTCGACGTCGTCTGGCTTATCAACGCTGGCGACGCATCGAGCGGATCGACGCGAACAGAGGAATTGATTTATCGCGACGGCATTTATTATTCCATCTGTCAGCAGGAGTACGCGCAGTTTCCGATCAACTCGTTTTTCAATCACGAGCCGAAAAAAACGACAGCGGGCGAAGACCCCGAGACGTTTAGAGACTATCTCTTTATGCACCTTTCGCGAGGGGCGGGGTTTGTCGAGCTTTATGTCCGTCCGCGTTCTCTTTCGGAGGCGGATTGGGACGTTTTGGCGGAGGGACTCCTTTGGGCGCACGAGTTTTCCCCTGCGTTCCGCCGCGTTCGGATGCATGGAGGAGCCCCCGACGAAAAAGCCGTCTATGGCTACTCCGGGTGGGATGGTGAGAGTCGAGGATACGTCTCCGTCCATAATCCGTCCGACGAGCCGCAAGAGTATGTCCTCACGCTGGATCGAGGAGTCGGGATGCCGAGCAACGATGCCACATGGCGCGCCACGATGCGCATTGGCAAAAAGAGCGGCGAGACGAGCGAAACGTATCGCTTCAACGACAAAATGTCTTTCTCCCTTGCGCCGAGAGAAATTCGCCTGATTGAATTCGTTCGTGAGTGAGAAACTACATTTTATACAAAATCAATCAAGCTCCATGTGGAATTCCGCACGGAGCTTTCTTTTTTCCGTCTATTATTTGCTCACGCAATTCAAAAGATCGATCAATTCCTGCGGGACTTTTCGATGTTCCGCGATTGCATCCACGAGTGGTGACAAGGTCGGTTGATTATGAAGGACGCCCGCCATTTTGTCCGTTTCGCCACGCAAAATGGCTTCGACAGCAAGATTGCCAGTCTGCGTCGCGAGGATTCGGTCGTCGGGACACGGATCGCCACCACGCAGGAGGTGCCCGAGAACGACTGCGCGCATGGAGAATGGCGCACCAGCGGCTTTGAGCTTCTCCTGGAGCGAAATGACACCTTCGTGATACCCCTCAGCAACCGCCATGATAATCGAACTTTTTCCCAATTTTTTCAAAGATGCGAGATGTTCGACGATTTTTTCCACAGAAACGGGCGCCTCCGGAATGCACGCAACCTCGCACCCAGCGGCAATCGCGGCGTGGAGCGTTATAAACCCACAGTGTCGCCCCATCAGCTCGACGAGAAACATGCGATGATGGCTCGCTGCCGTGTCGCGCAGCTTGTCGATCGCGTCGACGGCAGTCTGGACGGCAGTTTTGAATCCGATCGTGAAATCTGTCGCGCAGAGATCGTTGTCGATGGTTCCGGGGCAGCCGACGATGCGTCCGTCCCAATATTGTCGGAATTCGTGAGCGCCCGTGAGGGTTCCGTTGCCGCCAATGGGAATGAGTGCGTCAATCTCGAGTTTCCTCAGGATATCGGCGGCTTTTTGCATTCCCGCAACTGTCGCGAACTCTGGACAACGACTGCTGTTGAGAATGGTACCGCCTTTTTTGGACAATCCAGAGACGGTTCTCATGAGGAATCGACTCATCCCGGCGGCGGCGAAGTAAAAATCTTCGTCGAGAATTCCTTGATATCCATCCATGAATCCAACGATTTCGTGCCCGCGTTGGAGAGCGGTTCGAACGATGGAACGAATGCAGGCGTTCATCCCTGGGGAATCTCCGCCACTGCATAAAACACCAATTTTCATAAATCAATCCTCATTATGTTGAGTGTGATTGGTACACAAACCTTACTTCTGAGGTTACCATGTGCTATCACGCGATATCATATTACTGCCATTTCGCGCGCCCCATTGCCCGTTCAGAAGGTCATTCCCGATCCAGATACTGGTGGTCGGCTGCGCGGCGTGCGAGAATGTCCAGTATAAACAAGGGGCTTCAAAAGGTGAGTATAATCGAAAAGCGAAAAAAGTGCAAGCCTAAAAGCGAAAAAAAGGGGGAGAAAGGTGGGAAAGAAAGGGAGAAAAAAGTGTAGAAAAAAGAGGGAAAGAAAAGGGGAAAAAGTGGGGAAAAAACTTTTGCGCCCCCTTGTAAGTTTTTAAAAATGACGTATCCTAGAGAGTAGGGATGAACGGCAGGTCGAAATGAGGGAGTGCCTCAATGGCACCAATGAACTGGGAGCGGAGAATATGTCTAAAAAGGATACTTTTCAGGATCGTCAGGAAACGTCGAGCGTATCGCGAGAAAAAGGGGTTTTGTCATCAATGAGCGCGAAGTTTCGCAAGGTGGTGACACACGACCTTCGAGGGTATTTTGAGTCGGCAAGAAATACAATTGAGGAATTCCGACCGAAATCGAAATGGAGAGGATATTTCACGCGCACAAATCGTATAACACGGTCGTTGTTTTGCAAAATTTCTAACGTTTTTCTTCGTCGCGCGAAGCAATTATATGAAAAATCGTGTTTTCTCGAGGCTCTTGGAATGTGCGAAAAGGCGCTTTGGTTTAATTGTCACTCGCGCGACGCATGGATTTTACGCCTGAATATAATCGATCAAATAGACGATTTAGAGCGGATACTCGCCGCAGCGGCATGCGTCATCCTTCAATATCCTCGTGAAAGAGAGGCGTATCGTGCCGCTGCTGAAGCGCTGTGTCGGCTCGAAAAGATGGACGCGTCAGCAGCGTTGTATTGGAAGGCGATCCAGTTGGGGGAAGACGACTTCCGCACTTTTTTCAATGCTGGTGGGGTGCTGCACGTTATCGAAAATTTCAAATGCTCCATTTATTGTTTTGAAAAAGCATTGGAAATCGATCCAGAAAACTATCAAGCTGAATTCGCTTTAGCCCAAGCGCTTTTGAGGACGGGAAATTTTCTCGCTGCTGAGGAACACTATCGTACGGCGGCGGAGAAGCTGCGCGATGATGCGGCGCGAAAAATTTCCGACACTTCCAAACCCTTCTCGTGGTCGCGTTTGGATCGGTCGGATCCGTTGTTTGAATTTTTTCAGCGTTTTTATATCAGCTGGGCGCTCGCATTGTCTCTTGTGAATCGATTGGATGAATCGCTCGGAGTGTGTGCCATTGTGCTCAATGTTTTCCCGGATCAGATTGATGCGCTTCAACTTCGGGCGAGCATTTTTCTTGAGAAAGAGGCGTTTTTATCCGCGTTGGAAGCGTTTGCAAAGGTGATCGAGGCGGACCCGAATCACGTGGCGGCGCATTGGCAAAGTGCCGTCATTTTTCGACATCTGGGGGAATTCGAAAAATCCTTGGAGTTCTACAAAAAAGTGGTGGGGCTGGCGCCGGAGAATGTCGACGCCCAGCTTGGTGTCGCTTCGTGCCTTCAAGCGCTTGGCGAGAACGAACGCGCGGAGAGAGCTTGTTCCGAGATTATCGAAAAGCACCCCACGAATGCCGAGGCGTACCAAAGACGTGGCGTGGCGCGATTCAACCTGGAGAAGCGTGAAATGGCGCTCGAAGACATTCGAAAGGCGCTCGAAATCGATCCCCACCGGATGAGTTGTTGGAGAGATTTGGCGTTTCAGTTGTTTGCTTTGGATCGAAATGAGGAGGCGGCGGAGGCGTGCAAGCGCGCGTTGCATTTAGAGGCGGAATATCACGATATTCGTTTGTTGAAGGCGGCGATTGAGAGGGATTTGGAGAATTACGACGAGGCAGAGCGCGATTTGCAAATATACATACGTCACGAATCCCACAATGTTGAAGCGTGGGTCTTGCGTGGGCAAGTCGCTCGAATTCGTGGCAAAATCAGAGATGCCGTCGACCACTTCACGCGCGCGTTAGAGTTGGACCCGGAGCACATTATTGCTCTTTCTGGAAAAGGGTTGGCGCTTGCGGAGATGGAGCGTTTTGCCGAGGCGGAAGAGGCGTGCTCACGGGCAGTTGATCTGGTTGGAGGCAACAACGGAAGACTCCTCCTCCAACGCGCTTTTTATCGGCTCCAACAGTCAAAATTGTCAGAAGCCGCCGAGGATTGCGAGAAGGCAGTGGAAGCGGACCCAACAGAGGGTTCTGCGTATGTTGCGCGTGGCGATGTTAAGCTCGCAATGGATAGACCAGAGGCTGCCATTCTCGATTTCAAGTTGGCGACTCAGGTAGAACCTGAGTTGCCCGAGGGCTGGCTCCGGGGGGCAACGACGAAAGCAAAATTAGGACTCGTCGAGGTTGCGATAAACGATTTGGACGAAGCACTGAAATTTTTGCCGGACAATTCTGAAATCCGCTTGCAAAAAGGAGCTTTTTATGCTTCCTTGGAGCGTTGGGAGGAGGCGATGGCAGAGTGCGAAGAGGTGATAAAACGCGAGCCAAACAATTTGAAGGCGCGCCATCAGCGTGGGACGGTGAAGATTGGCGTACGGGACTATGAGGAAGCCCTCAGCGATTTTGAGTACGTCTCCGAACGGGACCCGAATCGTTTTGAACCGCATTTGGCGAGAGCAATGACGCTCAACGCGCTACTTCGGCACGATGAGGCGCTTGCGGAGATTGATCGTGTTATCGAACTTGAGCCGGATCTGGATGCGGCATGGATCGAAAAAGCCGCGACACTCGCGTTGCTCGGACGAGAAGAGGACTCGGTGAAATTATGCACGAAATTGCTCCAAATGTTCCCCAACAATGTGCGTGTGCTCAATATGAGAGGGACGGCGCAAGCGAATCAGGAGAATATTGAGGAGGCGCAAGAAGACTATCTGCGCGCCATCGAAATCAATCCAGAGTTCGCCCCTGCGTACAACAACTTGGGTCGGCTCCAAAGCTTAATGGGAGAAAACAACAGCGCTTTATTGTATTTGAGTACGGCAATCGAACTCTTGCCTGCTTGGTCGCGACCCTATTTGAATCGTGCTCTTGTTTGGGCTCGAATGAGCGATTGGGATCAAGCGAAAGAGGATGTACGCAAGGCGGTTGAGTGCGCTAGAAACAATGGCGAAGAAGATGTTGTTGTCGAGGCGATAGATTTGAATGAACAGATCGACAACATGCGCAAAGAAGAGGAGCAGACGGACGATCCATTTATCCGTGACGACATGTGGTCTCCCGACTCATCAGAGGACGAATATGAGGATTCTCTGGGGAATTTGAATGGTTTTCAAGATTATGATCCCACAGAAGATTTCTGTGACGATATAGACCCAGGAGCGTGGATTACTCGGCGTCCGAGAAAAAACATCGATTTCGACAATGATGAAGATGAGGATGAAGATGAAGATGAGGATATCATGGACGACGATGAGGAGGACGAGGACGACGAGGAGAATTCTGGTTTGAATAAAGATCCTTTTTCCCTTTTTCCCGAAGGCATTTTTGAGTCTGGGGACGATGATGAGGTTGATTTTGATGAATTTTCATGGGAAGATTCCGACAACGAATACGATGTTTTGGGCCCCTCGTTTTCCATTGTTTTGGATGATATTTTGAAAAAGGGATCCACCGACACCTCCTCCATTCCAACGTATGATTTTCTCAAAATTTGGAGAAGTGTGTGGGATGAATTCGCAGAAGAGACGCGAGACTCGGATACTCCCAAAGAGAACGACATCGAACGTGGGAATGGGCGGGATGAGTTCGTGAAGTTTTTGGAAAAGCTAAAAATCAATTTCCAAAATAATTCCCTCGATAGTAAGGGAAAAGAAGAGACAGGTTCGGATCCGGGAAATAGCGAGTTTTGGGATTTGGTGAGACTCCGCCTGTTGGGGAAAGACCTGCTCAAAATTGACAAAGAAGGGGCGGAACATTTGGTCTCCAAAAAACTGCACGACAGGCTTCGAAATGAGTCTTGTGCAATTTTGCTCAACGATATTGCCGAAACGTACGAATCAATGAGAAAATATCGACAGCAGGGAAATCTTGTTGCAGCACGAAAAAAATGGCACTATTTCGACTTCCTCTCTTGCATCTTCTTGGAGAATCTCCTTAAGGAGAGGGATTCCAACGAAAGTGGCTACCTTTTCGTGCAGCGATACGACAAGGATCCGGAGGCTGTTGAGGCTGGATCGCCCGAATGCGAGGATGCCGGCGAGCTTGACGAGACGGAAATGAGTCCCACGGCGCTTGAGTACGCTACGAAAATTTTCTTGGAGGATTTGGGACTTCAAGAGGACCTAAATATCGATGGGGAAAACGATCTCTCCGAAAAAAACGAGTGTGATGAAAAAGAGGGCGAAAACGATGCAACTCCCCAAGGCTGAGTGTTCGGCAAAAGGCTCGGTTGGAGCGACTCCCGCCCCGCGCAAGGTTTTAATCTCTGGCGCGTCGGGTGGGATTGGATATGCTGCGGCGCGAAGGTTTGCGCGCAATGGCGATGCGTTGTTTCTACACGCATTTTCGAACGCCCAACGCCTTGTGGATTTGCGGCGAGAGTTTCAAAATGTCGATATCCAAATCTTGTCCGGAGACTTGCGCGATTCCTCGTTTCAAGATCTTTGGGCGTGCGAAGCGTGGAACTGGCGAGAGACTGGGGCAGACGTCCTCATTTTAGCCGCTGGGATCGATATTCTCACGGGGGCGCGGAAGTTGTGGACTTATGAGGAGAAACTCTGCGCGTTGTGGGAGTTGGACGTGTTGGCGAACATCCGTCTCGCGCGGAATCTTGGCTCCAAAATGCACGGCGAGGTACCCAATAGAGCGGCGCGCCCCGCGATCTTCTTCATCGGGTGGGACGCGATTGAGTGGGGAATGTCCGGAGACAGTGCCGAGCTGTTTGCCACGGCAAAAGGCGCTCTCACGGCGTTTGCTCGTTGTTTTGCTCAAAAAATCGCACCGCAAGTGCGCGTGAATTGCCTCGCCCCCGGCTGGATCGAGACCGCTTGGGGGGAATCGGCGCCAGAATATTGGAAAAAACGCGCGTGCGACGAATCTCTCGCGAATCGTTGGGGAACTCCAGAAGACGTGGCGGAGGCGGCGTTTTTTCTCGCGTCCCCTCAGGCGGATTTTCTCAATGCCGTCATCCTCCCTATCGATGGCGGACGGCGTTTTGGGTAGCGTGGGCAACCCTCGAAAGTTGAGAAGTGGTCGAGAAAAACCTGGAAGGTAAGCAGTTTGATCCGGGAGGATTCCGCTCGACAGCGTACCGTCGAGCGAAAGGATAGCATCCGTGCCAAGTCTCCCGCGTCCCTGTGCGTGTAAGTATGACCTATTTTGGTTTTTTTTCAAGAGGGAGACCGGAAAAACATCCTTATTTTTTCCATATTTTCTCCATATTTCTCTTTTCTTTTTCGAGAAAAGACGCTATAATTCCAGAGATTGTCGTCTTTCTCGGTTTTATAATACTTCGCGTTAAGATTCCCGGTGCCGTCCACCGTTGGAGACCGTTCGTAAATTTCAGCGCGAAGTATGACAATGTTCAATCAGCACAAAGTGCAATGAGTGTATGTTTTTGCAATCGTTTTTTCCTGAAGCACCTGCGTTTTTGACTCCCGCTCGGCGTGCGTCGTTGTGGGGGGTGGGAGCGTGGACTTTTTTGCTCGTTGCGGCAGGAGTTTTTCTCCTCGTCAGACGTTTGGCAGTCGGCTTCCCTTATTCCTTTTCCCTTGGCGCAACGTTGCTCGTTTTGGGAGTGGCAAGCTTGCAACTCGCTATTTTGGACGCTGTTTTACGCACGATCGTCTCTTTTGACGACCAAAACTCCCAGAGTGCGTGTTGGAAAACCCTTCTCTCGATCGTTCCAATCTCTTGCGCCTTGGCACTTCCCTCAGGGAGCGTTGCTGCCGGGGGCGCTTGGATCGCGGCGGTTCTCGTGGTTGCTTTCTTTTGGCGCGAATCGATCCAGCGCACGATCATATCGCGTCGGAATTCTGCACCCTCCGAGGAAAATTCCGACGCACATGTTGAAGACAACGACATTTTAGACGACCCATCTGACGAAGAGACTTTCGACGACGAGGAAGACGAATCGGCACTTCTCCCCGACGGGGCGCAGCTTTCGTTCATGCGCTCTCATGCCGGCGAGACGAACGATCTTTTCGAGGGACACATTCGCGCGGAATTTGCACCTCGTGAGCAAAACACTACCGTATATATTGCGTTTTGTCCCCCGTTTTTGAGGGTTCCCTCGACGTTGTGCCTCGTTGAGGACGGAAGCGTCGTTATTGAATCCCCCATTCTCGCCACAGCGCAGGGCGTCCGAATGGACGTGAAAAAAGAGGGAGTCTCCCCAATGGCAGACTCCGCAATCCTTTATTTTAAGGCATGGCTTGGGGAGGATTCTTCCCTTGCCGAAGACACGACGGAATTGAGAACTTGATATGATGGAGAACGACGGAATGGACAAAAACACAGCCCACATCGACGAGAACGTTGCTGAGAGTCCGGATTTAATGCAGGATATCAAAGTTGAGGGTGCGCAAATCGACGACGGAGAAATCATGCCGCCCGACGAATTGGCGGAAGTGAAACGTTATAATCGGATTTCGCTCACCTGTGGGCTGGTTGAAACGTTTTTCGACCTTGCGTTTTGGGGCGTTGCTGCGTTTTTCCTCGCGGCACCGCTTTCGAGTTGGCTTTCGAACCAGAGCGCATTTTTGAAGGACTCCCCCGCCCTCCTTGGTGCGGCACTTCTGGGTCTTTTGGCGATTTTTGGCAGCGCGCTTGCGCTTCCGCTCTCGTTTTTCAATGGATACGTGGTGGAGAAGCGCTTTGGTTTGAGCACGCTCACGCCTCTGCGGTGGTTTAAACGCTTCCTCCTCGAAAACACCCTCGCAACGAGTCTCATCTGCCTCCTCGCGATTGCGCTCTACCTCTCGATCGTTTGGACGGGGCAGTATTGGATATTCGTCGCGTCAAGCGTCTTTTTTTTCTTTGGAGTCGTTTTGGGAATGCTCGCCCCAGTCCTCATCATGCCACTTTTTTATAAGGTCGAACCACTCCAAGACGACGCGCTCCTTCAACGATTTCAACGTCTCGTTCAAGGCGTCGGACTCAACATCTCGGGCGTTTATCGCCTCGAGTTGTCGACGGAGACGAACAAAGCCAACGCCTGTCTCGCAGGGTTTGGCGCAACGCGACGCGTCCTTCTGGGCGACACGCTCCTCGAAAACTTCACTCCAGAGGAGATCGAAGCGGTTTTTGCTCACGAAGTGGGGCACCACGTCCGACGCCACATGTGGAAGCTCGCGGCTCTCATGTTCCTCGTGTGTGTCGGCACCTTTTTTCTCGCGGACTTCTGCCTCAAACTCTACATCGGGGAAGGTTTTTCATATGCGGAACTCCCTCCGTCCTCGCTCACGTTCCTTATGTTTGTGATGGGGTTGATCCAACACCTTTGCGCGCCATTAATGAACGCAATCAGCCGTCGATTCGAACGCCAGAGCGACGCCTACGCGTGCGAAACTTCAAGCGGGCAGGCTTTAGCGTCCGCCTTTGTCAAATTGGCGCGACAAAACAAAGCCGACCCGGATCCGTCGTTCCTCGAAGTGTGGTGGATGCACTCTCACCCCGCCATCGGAGAGCGAATTCGTTCAGCAAGGGGGCATTGAAAATTTTTTCAAATGCTATATACTTTTGCTACTTCGCAATGAGTGCCGTTGGAGCTTGCGTACCACGGCTCCCGAAACTTCGAGAAAAACGCAATTTTAAAGGAGAATGAGTATATGCTCGATCGAAAATTCATTTTGGAAAACATTGAAGCGGTGCGAGAAAATTGCGTTCATCGTTGCGTGCAGGTGGACGTGGATCGCTTTGTGGCGCTGGAGAATGAGAGAAAAACGCTCCAGCAAGAGTCCGAGACGATCAATCGCCAAGCCAACGAGGTGTCGAAGTCGATAGGCAAAGCCGCCACGCCGGAGGAGCGCGAGGCGAGAAAAGAGGAGGGGAAAGCGCTTCGAGAAAAAGGAGTGCAAATTGCCGAGAAACTCAGCGAAATCCAGGCGGAGTTGGATGATATCCATCGCCAGATCCCGAATATGACGCACCCCGACGCCCCGATTGGGGTCGACGACAAGGACAATCTCGAGTTGATGCGTGGCAAAACGCCGATTCCAGAGTTCGATTTTGAGCCGAAGGATCATGTGGAGTTGGGACAGGCGCTTGATTTGATCGACTTCGAGGCGGGAGCGCGCGTCGCGGGCGCGGGGTTCTACTTCCTCAAAAACGAAGCCGTTTTGCTCGACATGGCGCTCCAAATGTTCGCGATGCAGACGCTGCTCAAGGAGGGGTTTGTTCCCATGGTCACGCCTGACCTTGCGCGAAACGAAATCCTACAAGGGACGGGATTCAATCCTCGTGGGAACGAAACGCAGATTTATAGCGTCGAAAACACCGACTTAAGCCTTATTGCCACGGCAGAAATTCCGCTCGGCGGGTACTTCTCTGGAAAAATGATCGACGCAGAGCTTCTTCCGATGAAATTTTGCGGCGTGAGCCATTGTTTTCGCACGGAAGCCGGGGCGGCAGGGCGCGCCTCTCGCGGACTTTATCGTGTCCATCAGTTTTCGAAGGTCGAAATGTTCGCGTTCACGCTGCCCGAGCAAAGCGAAGAGATGCTCTTTCATTTGCGTCAGATGGAGATGAACATTTTCGACGCGCTCAAAATCCCCTATCGCGTTGTGGACACCTCAACGGGCGACTTGGGTGGTCCCGCATATCGCAAGTTCGATTTGGAGGCGTGGATGCCAGGGCGCGGCGGTTTTGGCGAAGTGACGAGCACGTCGAACTGCACGGACTACCAAGCGCGACGACTCAATTGTCGTTATCGAAACAAGGGCGAGAAGGGATCGCACTTTCTCCACACACTCAACGGCACCGCGATCGCCATTTCGCGAGGGTTGCTTGCCATCATGGAAAATTATCAACAAAAAGACGGCTCTATCCTCATCCCCGACGTCCTGCGACCCTACGTAGGAGTGGAAAGAATTCAACGAGATTAAGCGCAATAGTTTCGGATTGGGGGAGAATCGCGAGACCACAGCCCAAGGTGAGCGAGTCGAAGACCCCCCAATCCAACTTTTTTTCTAGAAAATTTTGCCCTTTCTTATCTTTTTATAACTATTAACCATTGACAAATTTTGTGAAATGGTTTATAATGCGGACTTTGTATGGGATGATTCCACTTATCATGGTGTCTTGTTTCTGGATAAAACAGGAGAAAAATTATGCAACACCGCTTTTGGACAAACATCGGGTGCGCTATTTTGAGCATTATCGGCGTGCTTGGCGCGGCGCAGCTTGCGCAGGCGCAGCAGCCGGGGAATGTCGAAACCGTTTTGGCGCAGAAGGCTGAGCGACAGTCCATTTCCCTCACAAGGAAATTCACGGGTATTTTCGAGGCGAAAGAAGAAGTCGCCTCCGTCGCGCGCGTTTCTGGCTTCATCACGCACGTCGCCTTCAAAGAGGGCGCGTCCGTCAAAAAAGGCGACCTCCTTTTCGAGATTGAGGACACCGTCTACGTCGCAAACGTGAATACCGCGAGGGCAAACGTTGAGACCTCCGAGGCAAATATTCTCGCGAGCGAAGCGAACATCAAGCAGATTGAGGCGAAGATCAAGCAAATCGATGCGCGGCTTCTCTACGCGAAACAAAATTACGACCGCCACAACGAGCTTTTCAAGACGGGTTCTGCCGTTTCGAAGGACGAGTTGGAAAACGCGACGTGCAACCTGAGCAGCACGGAGGCGGAGTTGCTTGCCGCGCAGGCGGAGTTGCTTGCCGCAAGGGCGAGTCTTTCCTCCTCCAAGGCGGCGCTTGAGTCCGCAAAAGCCCAATTGGTGCTTGCGGAGTTCGATTTGTCGCACACGAAGGTTTTCTCCCAGATTGATGGGCGCACGACGCGAACGACTTTCTCGGAGGGAAACTACGTCACGCCAAGCAGCGGCGCGCTCGTCACGGTGCGCATGATGGATCCGATTTATGTGCGCTTCGAAATTAGCGAGTCGGAATTCCTTTCGCTCTTTGGCGACCTCAAAAACCTGCAAGAAACAGCAGAGGTGGAAATCGTTCTCTCCAACGAGACGACTTGGATGAACGGCGGCAACACCCCCGTTAAAGGGCGCATTTTGTTCCTCGACAACCAGGTGAAAACCTCCACCGACTCGCTGAGGATTTGGATCGAATTCGACAATCCTCACGAAAAACTGACCCCTGGTGGTATCGCGCGCGTCATTTTGACGAAAAAAGTGGAGCCAAGCGTGGCATTGCCTCACTCTGCGGTCATGCACGATTCCAAGGGTGCGTACGTTTATGTCTTGGACGGGAAAAACAAAGTCGCGAAGCGCTATGTGAAACTCGGTCCATCCACGAAAGAGTTGCAATCGATCGGCGACAGCGAGAATCTTCAAGAGACCGTGCGTGAAGGCGAGGTCGTGATCATCGGTGGGACGCACAAAGCGATGCCCGGCGCGGTCGTTCGACCGACGTTTGAGAACAAGGTTTTGCCCCCGCTTCCTCCAGCGTCTTCTGCAGGCGCGCCGGTGAAAGAGCAAGGGAAAGAACAAACGAAAGGGACGAAAAAATGATTTCAAAGGTATTTATCGATCGCCCCAAACTCGCGATTGTCGTGAGTTTGGTGATGCTTCTTGCGGGAGGTTTGAGCATTCCGCAGTTGCCGGTGGCGGAGTATCCTGAGATTTCGCCACCACAGGTGCAGGTGACCACGAGTTATCCTGGGGCGAGCGCAGCGGACATTGCGGACACGATTGCCGCACCCATCGAAACCCAGATGAACGGCTTGGAAGACCTCCTTTATTACACCTCCACGTCCGACAACAGCGGTTCGTACTCACTCACCGTGACGTTCCAATACGGGGCTGATTCAGACATCTCCCAAGTGAACGTTCAGAACGCCGTGAGTCGTGCGGAGCCGATTTTGCCGCAGGAAGTCAAAGCGCAGGGTGTTTATGTGACGAAGCGCTCAAGCGACATGCTGAGTGTTTTTTCCTTCGAGGCTGATCCTGAGAAGTACGACATTGTTGAGTTGGCGAACTACGTCAAAACCAACATTCAGGACTACCTTGCGCGTGTCGACGGCGTTGCGGGGGCAGAAATGTTCTCCGAACAATATTACAGTATGCGAATCTGGATTGATCCGATGAAAATGTCCGCCATGGGCATTTCCACCTCCGAAATCACCGCGGCAATCCAAGGTCAAAACCTCCAAGCTGCTGCGGGGTCCGTCGGCATTGAGAACAGCAACAATCTCATGCAGTTCAAGATCAACGTCAAAGGACGGTTGAAGTCGGCAGAGGAATTCTCCGAAATCATCGTCCGCGCGGACGGCGACGGGGGCATTGTCAAACTGGGAGATGTCGCCAACATCGAGATTGGGTCGGAATCCTACGCCACGCTAGGAAAATCAAACGGGCAAATGTCGGTTCCGCTTGCGATCTATCGAAACACGGAAGCGAACGCGTTGGACACCGTGAAAGCCGCGCGAGCGGAGTTGGAACGGCTCGCGAAAAGTTTCCCCGAAGGCATCTCGTACCGCGTGATGTTCGACCCGACGGAGTTCATCGAAATTTCCCTCCATGAAATCCTTCAGACACTTTTCGAAGCGCTCGCGCTCGTTATCGGCGTAACGTACCTTTTCCTTCAGGACTGGCGCGCGACGATTATTCCCTCGATTGCGATTCCCGTTTCGCTTGTTGCGACGTTCCCATTCCTCCTCATCTTGGGGTTCAGTATCAACGTCCTCACGATGTTTGGTTTGATTCTCGTGATTGGTTCGCTGGTCGATGACGCGATTATCGTTGTCGAAAACGTCATGACGGGTATCGAAAAAGGTTTGACGCCTTACGATGCAACGGTTCAAGGCATGTCGCAAATCACGGGCGCGATCATTGCGACGACGCTCGTCACGGTGGCGATTTACGTTCCTATCTGCTTCTATGGCGGTATGGTGGGGCAGATTTATCTTCAATTCGCGGTGACGATGTGTATCGCGTTGGTGCTTTCCGCCGTGAACGCGCTTTCGCTCAGCCCGGCACTTTGCATTTTGCTTTTGAAGGCACGCAAACGGAATCGTCGCACGCCGATGGATGTGATTTTTATCCCGTTTAATGGTGTTCTTAGTGTGTTTCGTGAGGGATATTTGAAGTTCGCGGGCTTCCTCGTCCGCCGATCGCTCATCACGATCATTCTCTTTGGCGGCGTTTTGTACCTCAACTACCATTTTTATGGTCGGCTTCCCTCTTCGTTCATTCCTGAGGAGGACAAGGGGGCGATCATGTGCGCGGTGGAGCTTCCTCCGGGCGCGACGCTTTCGCGTACGAATCATGTGCTAGACCAAATGTACGAATTGTTCTCCAAAGACGAAATGGTGAGCAGCGTTTTGTGCGTGAGCGGATTCAGTATGCTCTCCGGTCGCGGTGAGAACAATGGTATGGTTATCGTCGACCTCAAAAAGTGGAACGAGCGAACGACGCCGGAATCTCAAATCGCCTACCTAAAGGAAAAATTCCAAGGTCTGGTGTCGGGGATTCCTGACGCGCGCGTGATGTGTTTCACGCCGCCTGCCATTATTGGTTTGGGAACGACAAGTGGTGCATCGTTCATGCTCTGCGCGGGAGGCGATGATACGCCAGAGTCTCTCTCGTTGAACTCGAAGATTACCATGGGGAGAATGAACAACCCCGAAGAATTCCCCGAAACGCTCCGCGCTTTCACGGACTACAACGCCGACATGCCGCAGCTCAATCTCAAGGTAAATCGTGAGAAGGCGGAAATGTTGGAGGTACCCATTAGTGTGATTTTTTCCACACTCCAGAACAAGCTCGCCTCCTACTATGTCAACGACTTCAACCTCTACGGATACACATTCAAGGTGAAGGTTCAGTCGCAGGCGCAGGAACGCAGTATCATGGAGGACATCAAAAACCTCTACATCCCCAATATCCACGGGGAAATGACCCCATTCGCCTCGCTGGCGGAGGTGGTGTACGAGACCGGTCCGCAGCAAATCACGCGGTTTAATCAATCCATGTGCGCGCAATTCTCTGCGGAAGCCAAGCCAGGCACCAGTTCCGGCGAGTACATGGCGCACATCGAGCAAATGCAGCTGCCCCCCGGCTATCACGTCGAGTGGACGGACATGAGTTATCAAGAAAAGCACAACCAAGGGCAAATCCTTTTCCTCCTCGCGCTTGCGCTTGCGTTTGGGTACCTCTTCCTCGTGGCGCAGTACGAAAGCTGGACGATTCCCGTCCCCGTCATGCTCTCTGTGGCGGTCGCGACGCTCGGCGCATTGCTGGGACTCATGTTGTGCTCCATGTCGCTTAGTATTTACGCGCAGTTGGGTTTGATTATGCTCATCGGCTTGGCAAGCAAAAACGCCATTTTGATGGTCGAGTTTTCCAAGGAAGAGCGCATTGCGGGGTTGAGCATCACGGATGCGGCACTCAGCGGAGCGAGCCAACGATTTCGCGCAGTGCTCATGACGGCGTGGTCATTCATCTTGGGCGTCCTTCCGCTCGTTTTCGCCTCTGGCGCTGGTTCCGCAAGTCGAAGAGCTATCGGCATACCAACCTTTGCCGGGATGCTCCTCGCGACGCTCGTTGGAATTGCGTTCGTCCCCGCGCTATACGCCGTGTGCCAACGCTCCAGAGAATCGTTCCAATACTTCCGAAGGAAGCGGAACGAGAGACACCAAGCAGAGTTGCTCGAGTCTAACGAAAGTTGATTTCCCCCAGAGCCGTTTCGTTCGCGAGACGGCTTTTTTTTCGCAACTGATGTATAATGATCGGTGCCGTTTTGTGCCAAAATATGATTAGTGCTGTGTCAAAATGACAAACGGAACTAGCGAACGGAGTGAATATTTCAAAAGCATTTCAAAAGTTTTTGAAGGAGAGTTTGAGAAGAAACAAATTTTCAAAAATGTTTTCTCTCAAGAGGTGGCGGATCGGACTCAAAACGATTGATTACAAAATTGTCACACCACCAGACTCGCAACTATTGCGTGCAATTTCCATAGGAAATTCAAGTTGTCAAAAAAACATTTGTACACTGGACGAATATTTGAAATATCTTGTGCGTTTCGCGCAAATTATCCAATACCACGCGATGAAAACTATTTTTATTCTTGCAATGAAAAGTTTTTTAT
>JAUNBK010000037.1:21162-31205 GCA_030527105.1 Planctomycetia bacterium | reverse complement strand
TTTCACGATACACTGCTCCCATTGTACACCGAAAAAGATTTTTTGCAAGGGTTGAGTGGGGATTTTTAGAAAATTTTGCAATAAAAGTTGTGATTTTGCCCGGCGTGGGTGGGCGGAGTTTGCGCACCACGACTCACAAAGCGTCGCGTAAAACGGGAATTTTAAACGACGATGAGTATAAAAGTACCCAAAAAGGAGTTTTGACCCACCGGAGCCATCCCCTCTTTAGAGAAGTGGGCTAATAATGTTTATCTTTTTGAAACATCTCTAGAACGAGACGCAATTCAATCCGTCTCTCCCCCTTTTTTTCCTTTTCGCGACGCAGGACGATCGTCTGGCGCGGGCGGGTTCGAAATGGGGCGCAATTCCGAGGTCAAATGTTCCAAACTTTGCCGAACCGACTCGTCGTTTTTCACGAGCATCTCGATTTGCGTGCAGCCGTGGAGAATCGTCGTATGGTCGCGACCGCCGAAGTATTCCCCAATCTCCTGAAGCGTGGCGTTGGTCAACCGTCGCGCAAGATAATAAACAATCCCACGTGTCGTGACGAGCGTGGCGCGCCGAGAGCGACTTCGAATGTCGGCAAGTCGGACTTTGTAATACTTTGCGACAATTTTCGCAATGTCGGCAATCGAAACGTTCGACCTTTGCGACTTTTCGGTAAAAAACTTCTTTACGCTCGCGAACGTGACAATATCCTGCGCTGCGGTTTTTCGTTGGAAGTCCAATTGCTTCTGCGCGTTGAGCATGTCGAAAATCGTCATTTGCGTTTTGGCGGAGAGTTCCGCGAGTGCCGAGGTTGCGTCGGGGGAAAATGCGACTCGCGAGGCGTGTTTCTCGAGGAGTAGAATCTCTTGTCGCGCGTCGACGGACGGCTCCAAAATCGGGATGCAGATACCTTCTTTCAAGCGAGAGGTCAATTTCGGCAGGAGCGGCAGAAGCGTGGGAGATTGCGCGGAGGAGAAAATCAATTTCACGCCCCGCTGCGCAAATTGATCCATCATGGTGACGAGTTGCTCTTGCGCCGCCGTGTTTTTCACGATTTCGTGCAAATCCTCCAAAACAAACATGTCGATATTCTTGTACTTATCGAGAAACTCCTTAGTCGTTTGAGAACGCTGCGCGGCAGCCCACGCTTTCGCAAAATCGGCTGCGGAAGCGAATTTTCCCTCACAATCTGGATTTTGAGCGAGCCACGCGACGAATAATCCCTCGACGAGATGTGTTTTCCCAAACCCAAACGGGGCGTGAAAGACCATCGAGAACGATTTTGGGAAATTGCCCAAAACCTCGTACGCGGCCGAACAAAGGACATAATTCTCCTCGCCCACCACGAACGGATTGGGGCGAAAGTCCGCCTTCGCGCGTCCCTTCTCGTTTGGTCGCGCGGAGGCGGAAGTCTTCTCGAATAAAGGAAGTTTGATAATCGACGACATTTTTATTCTCGTTGTGCTTCCGAAGAATCGGGACCATTCACGAGGAAATGAACGATTCGAAGCGCGTTGCCAACGCTTTTCGGGTTCTTTTCGCTCGCCATTCGGAGCCTCAAAACGTGCGGTCCCTCGTCGAGTTCCGCCTCGAAAATTTGTGCCCACGGAAGATAAAGCTGAGTGCTCCACGGAGTGAAAAAGTCTTTTTGCTTCCACTCGCGCCCATCGACGGAGTATTCGACAATTCCCGTGTCGGGGCCCGCAATGGCGAAAATTCCCACCGCGCGTCCGTTGAAGCGAAACGAAAGCGTCTCCCCCGGTACGCTCGACTCGAGCATCGGCGTATTGACGAAGCCACGACGCACGCCAACACGCAGCGTGGGAGTCCAATTCTCCACGAGACGCCACCCTTCCGCCTCGCGAATCGAAACGTAGTGCCCATCGAAATAGCTAAACGGATCTAAAGGTTCAGGGAGCGCGGCGGTCGAAACGCTTTCGGCTGCGCTCGTTTGTTGCTCGGAGGCGTTCGGCCAGGCAGCGTCGAAAAGTCGGCATATCGTGCGGCAATACAACTCGTGCCCGAATGGCGCGGGATGGAGGTCTCGGAAGTCTTTTTCCCACGAAAACTCGCCCGCATCGATGCGATCCGTGACTTCTTTCGCCAAATTGATGGAGGGTATGGCGTAATGCTCCGCGACCCTTTCGTGCTGAACGATCACTTCGGGGACGATTCCGGCGCGATAGTCCCTGCATTTCGCGGGTTCGGCAAAATACATCACCACTACGTCGGCATTCGGGTTGAGGGTTTTGGTTCTGCGGACGATTCCTTCCATGCCGCGAAGCATCTCGGTCGGCGTGCGGAAGTTTGTATAATCGTTCACGGCAGCTTCCTCAAAGAGAAGATCGACCTTTTTCCCCTGCGCGAAAACGTCTGTCGTGAGTCGGAACGCGCCTGGTGTGCTCCCGGTGGAAGAGATTCCGGCGGAGATAAATTCAAACTCCGTCTCGGGGAAACGCTTCTGGAGTTCCTCAATGACCAAGTTGCGCCAGCCGTTCATCTCCGTGATGGATCCTCCGACGAACGCCACGGTGCCTTTCTTGGTGGTTTCGAACACTTCTTTCGAGTTCGGCATTCCGCCGCGCAGCTCGAACCACTCGCGCGAGGGTGCGTCTTGCGCAAAGGAGGGAAGCGACGCGAGGAGCGAAACGAATATGAGAGTACAACAAGTGCGTGAAATTTTCATTTGACCTCCACCTCTTTTTGAGCATCCTTTTGAGCATCTTTATCTTGCGCCATCTTTTTGAGCGTTCTCCAGTAGAGAGGGAGCTGCTTCATGGTGATGAATTGACGTCTCATCTCACGGATGTCCTCTGCAGGAGTTCCCAGATACGTGCCAGGTTCAGAAATTGAGCCAGCGACGCCTGCTTGAGCGGCAATCGTGACGTTGTTCGCTAAAGTCACGTGGTCCGCAATGCCCGCTTGTCCCGCGCAAACGACATTCTCGCCTGTCGTGGTACTTCCCGCGATGCCGACTTGGGCACAAAAGAGATTCCGCCGACCAATTTGACAATTGTGCCCCACCGCAACCAGGTTGTCGATTTTCGTACCGGCTCCAATTCTCGTAGTACCGAAGGTGCCGCGGTCGACCGTGGAGTTTGTCCCGATTTCGACGTCGTCCTCCAAGATCGCAAGCCCCAATTGAGGGGCGAGGTGGTGCTCTCCATCGTGTGTTGAATACCCAAACCCATACGCCCCAATGACAGACGAGGAATGAAGGATGCAGCGTTTGCCAATTTGGGATTGTTCATAAATCGTGGCGTTGGGGAAAATGACGGTATCGTCGCCGATTTGCGCTCCCTCTAAAATGCAAACGTTTGGATAGATCGTGACACGGTCGCCGATTTGGACATTCGGGCCAATAAAGACGCCAGCGGAGATCGAACAATCGGCTCCAATCGACGCGGACTCATCGACAACCGCACGCGGATGAATCCCTTTAGGCATCGGAGAAACGGGCTTTTTGAAAATCGAGACGATGTTCGCAAACGTTTGAATCACGTCCGGAGCCAAAAGGAGAGGAATATTCCGCGGGTTGTGCTTGAGAAGAGTCTCCTCGTCGGGCATCTTTTCGCAAGCCGTTGGAATCAAAACCGCCGAGGCTCGTGTCCGAGCAATCATAAAGAGTTTTTTCGTACTGTCCAGCAGGGTGATGTCTCCTTCCTGAGCCTCAATAAATGGCGTAGCACGCCGAATCTCCACCGATCCATCGCCCAAAAGCTGAGCGTTCGCTTGTCGTGCAATTTCTAGAAGCGTTTTTTTCACATATCCCTCTCTGAGTGAATTTGGTTTCCTGTCATTTCGCGCGCAACTCCAACGATCCACCTGTTGTTTGAGTCTCGAGTCTCAAGCCTCAAGTCTCAAGCCTCAAGCCTCGGCAAGTGGGGCGTGAAAATCAAATTCGTTGGCACCATAGTATTTTGGCACCTGAATGAATTTGGGGTTCCACGGCTCACAAAAACATTGCGCAAGGCGGGAATTTTATACTCATCCCCGTTTATACTCGTTCTCCCTTAAAATTCCGTTTTTCGCAACGTTTTGCGAGCCGTGGTGCGTAGCTCCAACGGCGGACGGAACCGGAAATTTCAACGGGAAGTATTATAAAACACGATGAGTATAAAAAAACCGCGCTAAAATCCCATTCGTTGGGGCAAGCGTTTCGCCGAGCAACGTGGCGCCGCTCGATTCTTATCGAATTTCTTGCCCCATTGTAGCAAAATGCAATAGGAAAATCAAGTGCAAAAAAAGGGTTTAGACGCGGTTTTTTGCAAATTTTACTCGACCTACTTTAAAATTCCAACGTTCTCAAAGGGGCGGGAGCCTTTGGAACTTCGCAACACGGCTCGCAAAACGTCGCATTAAGCTGAATTTTAAAGCACGATGAGTATAAACACTCACTCCATGTGGAACGACCGGAGCGACATTGGCTCCATCTCAATCCGAACGCTGCCGTTGGCGACGCGATATCGCTTCCCCGTGGCGCACTCCACCAACGTTCCGTCAGGAAGATTCTCAATGACGAACGTTTTCTTCGTGTACTCCAAAGAACAAACGGCATAATAATCCCCGTCGCTCGGCGTCGAGATTTTATGAACGTATTCTTTCCCATATTTCGCCGCCTGAATGATTTCGGACGGGAGCGCTGGGAGCGCGAGATAGGCTGCGTTGAACGCGCGGACGTACTGAGGGAAGCCGCGTTGGAAGGTGTTGCCGGTGAGATAGCCGAGTTGGGAGGGATTCCCAAACGCCATGGCGCGCACCTCTGGCATCATGCAAAACGCACCCGCTCGTTCGACGTCGGCGACGAAATACCCCGTCGGCTCAAATTCCTTGTCGGTCGACCCTTTCACGTTGAGTTCATGCTCATTGAGGGGATAGTGACGCACGCACGTGAGACCCGCGCCGGTGCGGTAGTTTTCCATCGTCGGAGTGTCGGCAGCGCTGTACGTTCGATGGATTGTATACGAAAACATCACCCTTTTCGAATCGAGATAATTCTCCGGGTCGGCTGGCGGCAGCGCGTGATTATTTTCTCCCCCCGCCCAATTGTCGGTCCAGTGTTTGAGAGCGTCGGCATACCAATTCTCCTCCAAAACCTCCTCGATGTCGACGGCTTTCACAAATCGCTTTTCGTAATACGGATTTTCTTGGATGATTCTCTCCCATTTCTCCATATTATCGTTGACGACGTTCGTTTTGTAGCGCCACGAGTCTTTTTTTCCGGTCCCCGCAATTTGCCACGGGATAGAATACCCCGGCTCTCCTCCGTCGGTGGTGTAGAGGACGAAGGTGTTTTCCAAGCCGTTTTGGCTCAGGTACTGCGCCACGTTTTCGAGGAATGCGCGACGCTGCGCGAACCACCATTGGTAATATTGTTGGAGCAACTCTTTGTTCGTTTGCAAATCCTGGCGCGAGACGGTTTTTTTCGCGTAGTCTCGCGAGAATTGGGCGATATTTCTCTCGTTGAAACTCACGGGATTCGCACTCACGCGAGGACGGAGCCAGACGCCGAGAAATTCTACATCGTTTTTGTAGCGCAACACCGTGCAATCGAGAATCTTCTCAAAATCCCGCAGCGTGTCGGGGTCGGAGAGATCGACGTTTGCCTTCTCGGACCACCAAATGTGCGTGTATTTGTCGCCGCCATCGAGCCGCTTCGCGCGCTTTTGTCGCCCGAGCGAGAGCGTGTCGTCGCCACCAATCGACCCACAGTACTCATAATACGGAAGGATAGGAAATTGGTACTTCTTGCAAAGCTGCACCAATTCGCCCCAAAGTTGTTTGTTTCTCGGCTGATTAATCCACCGATTGCCACCATATTCCTCCGCGTCCCACCCTTGGTTGTGCCCAAATTCGAGCAAATCCTTGCAGAATGTGTTGATTCCCAAGGCTCGCGCCCAAAGGAGTTTGTATTCGTACCAATCCGCAGGATTCGCCACGCCACGCGCGGTCGCGTCCTGCTCTTCTTGATAGCTTCGACCAATATCGACCACGCCGTCCGCCATCTCTTCTCTCCAAAAGATGTGGCGTTTGGGGAGATTTTTCGGCGGGTAGTTGATTTCGAGCGCCAATTTCTCCGGCTCGAGAATTTCATACAACCGAACCTTCGCAACGGCGGCTCCGCACGAAAGCGGATCGTTGCGTGCATAGGATTGAGAAATCGTCACCCAAAATCCATCCTCTGGGAGAAGATTGCGCTCGCCACGCCCTCGGGGACGAATCATCTCCGCAAATCGGTCGTGAAGATAAAAAAGCCCCGTCCATTGCGACATTTTCCCGGAGAGTGGGTACTGAAGCGACTCGGGATTATGATTGACGTACCGACCCGCGAGCACGTCGCCCGTCGTCTCGCCCGTCGCGACACCAGAGATCGCCTCGTTCCCTCCATTGTGGATGAACATCGATCGGCTTTTGTCCTCCGGGAACTCAACGCAAAGGAGATAAGGTTTCCCAGGAGTGAGACCACAACCTTTCCCAATGCGGACGGCAAAATACTTCGTCGTCTCGTCGCTCGGCGCAAGCACACGACAAGAGGCACCGAGAATCCGCTCCACGGAACTCGCGCCACTCGGAAACTCGCGGAAGTCCTCATTGGGAAGCGTTGCGCCGCAATCGACCTCCTGAATCAGCTTTAGTTTGCCAAACGTTGTGGGGACTTGTGTAGGCGCTTGAGCATGGAGCGCTCCAGCCATCAAAACAACGAGAAAAAATGTTATCGTACGCATAAATTACACCTCACGAAGGAAGGAAAAAAGAAGGGTGGTTTAAAACAACAAAAAAACACAGATTCAAATCGTCGCGTCGAGAACGACTGGTCGAGATCGTCTTGCGACCAGCCGCTGCCCGACGTGCATCCAACGTATATCCAATGGGGAGACCAAAAACTACCCAATCGTAGGAGCAACGAAGGTTCGCGCCCCCAACTCTCTGTCGAGCATGAACATCGCGCCGGGCGAATTTTGCGCCAGCTGAAGCTCGCCGAGAATCTCATCTGCCGTCGCTTCCTCTTCGACCTGCTCATTCACGTACCAATTCAAAAATTGGATCGCGGCATAATCTTTCTCTTTCGTGGCAAGCGCGACGAGATTGTTGATGAGTCCCGTGACAATCGCCTCGTGTTCGCACGTGTTTTTGAACATCTCGACGGCGTTTTCCCACTGCGTTCGGGGGCCATCGATCGCCGAGAGAGTCACTCTTCCACCCCGGTCTTGGACGTATTTCAAGAGTCCCATCGCGTGCGCGATTTCTTCTTGATACTGGATGTTGAACCAGTTGGCAATCCCCTTGAGTTTCAAGTCCTGCGCTTGGCACGACATTGCCAAGTAGAGGTACGCAGAATAAAATTCCGCATTGATCTGGTCGTTGAGAGCCTTCTCCATTTTTGATGAGAGTGCCATAAAAACTCCTTTGGAAATTTGTGAAAAACCTGATGTATACTTAATCCTCCTTAAAATTTCGATTTCCACGCAGTCTCGGGAGTCGTGGAGTTTTGCTCCAACGGCGGCAGGAAACCGGAAATTTCAACGAGAAGTATGACAAAAACCTTAACGCCGCAAGCGCAGCGACACGCAGGTCAAAACGACGCAAGGCTTGCTATAAAGTTTAGCAGAAATTTGATGAAATTCAACCCCCACTGGAGAAAAATGGGGAAAATAAGGGTGCCTTCAAATTTTATAATACTTCGCGTTGAAATTTCCCGTTCCGCCCGCCGTTGGAGCTGCGCACCACGGCTCGCAAAGCGTCGCGCAAAACGGGAATCTTAAAGGACGACGGGTATATAATACTTCGCGTTGAAATTTCCCGTTCCGCCCGCCGTTGGAGCTGCGCACCACGGCTCGCAAAGCGTCGCGCAAAACGGGAATCTTAAAGGAGTATGAGTATAAGCGAGACTTTTAGGGGAATTGCTCTCGTTTTTCCTCTTCCTCCATACTCGCCCTCCTCCAAATTCTCTGTTTTAAAAGTGCAAGCCCGCCTGAAGGATAAAACCTGCGTCCAAATCGTAGCTGCGCCGAGGTCGCGTTGAGTCGTCGAAATATAACTCACGCGCGAACGCGACGCCTAATTCGAAGAAGCCCGTCGAACGATATCGGTTGGACCAGTCGAATCCAAACATGATGCGATAATCGTTGTAGTCGGTTCGGCAGTCGTTCCAATATTCGTGTTCGACCGTCCAACTTCCGCCGCCATATTCTCCCCGAACGTAGAGCGTCATGTCTTGGAGAGAGGCACCAGCGGGGCGATACGTGACCCTCGGGTTGGGGAACATGATTTGAAACTCCCACTGCTCGTTGGGCGTCCAAATCACGCCGCCGGAGGGGAAAATCTTGTGACGTACGCGGTCTAAATACCACACACCTAGTTTGAGACGGACGTTCGGCGTCAGGTTGAGCGCGACGTATCCCCAGCTTGGGAAACGAAAACTCTCGCTGCTCACTTCGCGAAAGTCGGAGTAGATTCCCACGCTAAAAAAAAGGTCGAAATCAATCGTCGCGAACGAAGGACACTGCCACTGCGGGAGCCAACGCAGACCGAGAGAGGCGTCGAAAGTCTGCGGCGCCATGTCGTATTCGTCGGATTGGGGGCCGTTCCAATAATTGATCGCGAAGCGCGGCTCGAACAAAATCGGTCTGTCGGGCATGGCTCCCAGAGGAAACGCAATATCTCCGGCGAAATCCATCCGAAAAAGCCCCATATTGTGTGGCGAGGAGGAGGGCGTAATCCATGTGAGATCGACGCCAAAATTTTGGAAGAGCCGCGTTCCGGCTGCGTCGTCCCCGTGAAAATTCCCAAACGGATTGGAGGGAGGATTTTCCCAAAGCGGCCGTGCAGTATTCCCCGGCGGAGCGTAAGGATCCATCGCCAAGCTCGATGCTCCCGGTGGGGCTGGCTCTGGAGGCAAAATGTCGCTCCCCATCCCGACCTGCGCGCGTGCCGAGACAACGAAGCACACCGCCAAAACGAACACCGCCGTCGCTATCGCTCTAAACATCAATCCATGTCCCTAACTTTGTGACAAAACTTTCGATTTTGTGAAAAAACGAATACCAATGGTGACTTGTACCACAAAATCGACTTTCATGCAAGAGCGATTTGGGAAAAAACTCTTTCTTGAGACCCGCGTTGTGTCAAAAAATAAAGGGTATTAGCGAACGGGAGTGAACGCTCTGCAAGTTTTTTGAAGGAGAGTTTGGAGAATCCCTCGACACTTCCGCCTGCAATTCCCCTTCTCTGAAGGGGGACACTCGAAGGGCTGGGGGGTAGTTCTGAAGTGGGAAAGTCGTTCCTTCCGGCAAAACACCCCGTCAGCCTTCGACTGCCACCCCCTCTGGAAGAGGTGAATTTTTGGAGAGCAAGAGTGCTCACCCTCGCCGGTGCCCACTTTAACCCATTGGATACAGCGTGAGGAAGGCGTAGGCGGCGGGGGCGGCGAGAAGGAGGGAGTCGAGGATATCCAAAACTCCGCCAAATCCCGGTAGAAGCGTACCTGCGTCTTTGATCTCCGCGTCCCTTTTGAGGAGCGATTCCGCCAAATCTCCCAAGAGACCAATGATTCCAAGAGCGGCTCCGTAGATCGCCCACAAAAACCATGCGTCCAGACCAATCGGCTTTCCGAGCGCGCAGGGTATGACGACGCCCACAAACGCACATGACGTGAGTGCCGCGAACAAAACGGCACCGCACGCTCCCTCGATCGTCTTTCCGGGGCTGAGGGATGGCGCCATCTTGTTTCTCCCAAAAAGTCGACCGACGGCATAAGCGCCCGTGTCGCCCATTTTGACGATCGCAACAAACGTGAGAAGTGCCGGGAGTCCGTGGCACAAGCGTATGCACGCGAGGAAGGTCGCGAAAAGACCAACGTACACAAGCGTAAAAACGGTGTAAGCGATTCGGATATTGATGGCTCCCGGTCGAACGAACGAGGACATTTCCTGGAGAAAAACGCAAAAGACCGCAAAGGAAAGCGCCGAGAGTGCCCAATTCCCTGGCGTGAGGTGTTCGAGTTTTTGGAGAAGATTCTCCGTCTGCGGGTCAGTCTGGATCGAGTCCGGAGCAAT
>JAUNBK010000037.1:0-21152 GCA_030527105.1 Planctomycetia bacterium | reverse complement strand
GTGGTCGGCGCGACGGGGACGGTCGGCGTGTTGTGCTGCAAGACGAACGCTCCCCAGCCGCTTGCCGCGATGAAGAGGCAGCCCGCATACGTCACGTACGGAACCGGATAAACATGGCTCCTGTTCGCGAGATGAAGCATCTCTCGACATGCCAAGATAATGAGCACCACGAGAAGTGGGAAGAGAGCGATTCCTGGTATTTGTGTTTTCCCTTCCAAGAAAACATCCAGCACACACAGCCCAACCACGGCAGAGGATATTAAAATTCCAAAGAACAGACGCCAGCGCAGCATTCTTTTCTCCTTTTGCAAAAAAATTTTTTTACTCATTTTCTCTAGTATACAGTATTTTCCGGGGGATGTCCAGTATTGGCAAAAAAATTTTTTGGGGAGAGGGACTTGTTTTTATTTGACTTTGGGGGTAATATAATAGGATGTAGTTTGTTACGGGGTTTTAGAGAAGGCAACGTTTTCTTTGAAACAAACCAAAGTGATCCAAAACGATGAATATTAATTCCATGAACAGAAGCCGACTAACGTGTTTATTTGGTGCAACGCTCTTTTTCGCATTGATTTCCGGGGCGTTTCTTTCGAATCCCTCAGACCCATGGTGCTTGTTGCAAAGCGCTTCCGCAGAAGTGACGGAGCCGTCCTCGAGAGACGAGTCCATCGCAATCACGGTGGGTGCTCTCATGAAGAGAGAGCATATCTCAGAGAGAGCATTTGACGCGACGATGGCGGAGCGGACTCTTACGAATATGCTAAAAGGTCTCGACCCGCAAAAGCTCTATTTCTATCAGAGCGATTACGACTATATCATGAGTCAGAAGGCGCAATTGCCCGAGATGATGCAGTCGGGGAATCTTCGTCTCGCCTTCGTCATTTATAAGACGTACCTCGCGAGAGTCGACGAGCGCTCCGCGATGATGGTGGAAGCGCTCAATCAGCCGATTGATTTCACGATTGATGAGGAAATGACGACGGAACCCGATCTGCTTTCCTATCCGAAAAACTCGACTGAAGCGAGAGAGCGCGTGCGCAAACGCGTCAAGTACGACCTTCTCGTCCTCATGATGGACGACTTGCGCGACGAGAAAAAGGGGGACGCGGAGACGCCCAAAGACGAAAACTCGGCGGAAGCCGCTCCCGCCACGCCTCCAAAAACAAAGGAGGAGAAGCACAAGGAGTCGGTCGAAAAGCTCCAAAAACGCTACACCAGCTTCGCCAAGCGTATGCACCAGATCAACAACGACGAGTTGCTCGAGATGTATCTCACTGCAATGACGATGGCATACGACCCCCACTCCACGTACATGTCGCCCAGCACGGTGGAAAATTTTGAAATCCAGATGAAGTTGGAACTGGACGGCATCGGCGCGACGCTCTCCTCGGAGGATGGATACGTGATTGTGCGTCATCTCGTCCCGGGCGGCGCGGCTGACAAAGAAGGTTCCCTCAAAGTGGACGACAAAATCAGCGGCGTGGGACAGGGGGCCGACGGCGCGATTGAAGACGTTGTCGATATGAAGCTCGACGATGTGGTGAAAAAAATCCGTGGCAAGCAAGGCACCATCGTTCGTCTTGAAGTCCTCCCCGCTGCGGGTGGTCCGAAAAAGATCGTCCAAATCACGCGCTCGAAAATCGAACTGCGCGACAGCGAGGCGAAAGGCGAAATCCTCGAAGTCGGCAAAAAGCCCGACGGCAAGCCGTATCGAGTCGGTGCCATTAATCTCCCCAGTTTTTATATGGACATGCGCGGCGCACAAATCGGCTTCGGGGAATATAAAAGCTCGACCAAAGACGTGCAGAGAATCCTTGAAAATTTCAACCAGAACCAAGTCGATGCGGTCGTCCTCGACCTTCGAATGAACGGCGGCGGATCGCTCGTCGAAGCCATTCGACTCACGGGGCTTTTCATTGATCTGGGACCCGTTGTTCAAGTCAAAGGCGCGGAGGAGCGCCCCTCGACCCACTCGGATGTTGAGCCGGGTGTTGCGTGGGAGGGTCCGCTTGTTGTCGTCATTAATAAGTTGAGCGCAAGTGCAAGCGAGATTCTCGCCGGTGCCATTCAGGACTACAATCGCGGACTCATCGTTGGCGACGCGACGACTCACGGAAAGGGAACCGTCCAGACCGTGGTCGACCTTGGAAGGATGCTCTTCCGCAGTTCCTCGACGCTCAAGTTTGGCTCCCTCAAGGTCACCATTCAGCAATTCTATCGTCCCTTGGGCGACAGCACGCAGAATCATGGCGTCAAATCCGACATTGAAATTCCGTCCATCACGACGCACATGGACATTGGCGAGTCCGATTTGGACTATGCAATGCCGTTCGACAAGATTGAGCCGAAGTCGATTCGGAAGTGGGCTGGAGCCACGCCGGAGACTATAAGCGCGTTGCGTGCGCGTTCGACCGAGCGCGTGGCGGCATCGAGCGACTTCCAAAAACTTGTGAAGAAAATCGACTTCTACAAGGAGCAGAAGGGACGAAAATCCGTCACGCTCAATGCCGAGAAGTTCCTTGCGGAGCGTGCCGACATGATCGAGGAGGAGAACGAGAACCTTCAGGAAGCCGGGATGAGAAGCGCGAACGACATCAAGCGCGACTTCTATCTCGAGGAGGTGCTCAATATCACGATTGATTTCCTCAACGCGATGTGATTTGGTCTGTGTGATCTGGTGTGACGTCCTCTGAAACACGCGTCCAACCGAGAAACGGGCGCGTGCTTCAGAGGAACCTTTCTCTTTTCGCTGGAGTTTCAACTGAAGTCGGAGTCTATAATCTCGTGAAAATGTCGAATAAATTCTCATTTTCCTCATTTTTTCCCTTTTTTACAAAAAAAACTTGACATCCCGATTCTTTGGGGTATAATACAGGGCATGATGGTATTTTTTCTCTCGCGAGAAAGTTTGAAGATAGGAGTGTTTTTATGAAACAGGGTTTTTATTGGGGGGCAATTATCGCTTTTTGCCTTGCCGTTTTCTATGGTAGAAGCGTACACGCGCAGACGGTGTTCTCGTTTTATGATGCAAGCGCTCAAGCGACGTATAATTCGGAGAGCGCTGACATCTACTCGTATCTCAAAGGGCAGAGTTTGAGCCTCGGAGATGGGGACATTTTCACGCTCTATGGAGATATTGAAACCACCGGACAGCTCAACGCCGACGCTGTTGGGTCAGGCGGCACGCTGACGATTCAATCCGACACGGCGGGCACCCAGAGGAAAATCACAAGTACTGCCAAGCGCTTTTGTGACTATGCGCACGGAACGTATAACTTCACGGATCTGCATTTTTACGGGATTGGAAACGATAATGGGGCGGTGCTTTATCGCAACGATAATACGTCGACCACCGTCAATATGTCGAACGTTCTCATTGAGGCGTGCGTGGGAGCGCAAGCCCCTGCGCTGCGAGGGGCGATGGGGCTTACGGTCACGGGCACCTACACGATCAAGGACTGCGTCAGCACGAGCGACGGCGGTGCTTTTTATTGTCACGGAGGGAAAATAACCCTCTCTGGAGACGGATCCGTCGGCACATTCTCTGGAACTCGCACATCAACCACTGGCACCACGGTGGGATACGACCTCATGGCGGGGATGGGCGTGGATATCCTCGACGCAGGCGAGTACACGCTCTCTGGCGGAATTTCCACCTCGACGCTCATTATTGATAAAGCGACCGTGACGCTCCAAGCGGGGTCGAAAACCAGCATCACGACGGGCGCGACGCTCAAGAACGGCGCGACGTTGAACCTCGGAACTTCGATGAACAAAATCACTACCGCAGCCGACGGAACTCTGAATCTCATCGAGAATGGCGTCGTTGCGGAGGTCACTTCCCATGCAGGGGCGATCGTTCTTTCGGAAAACGCCACGGTTCGGAACCTCAGCAGCGCTTCAGGCGTCACCACGGGCACGATCACGACCGCCCCGAATGTGACCAACCCTCTTACGCTCACGCTCAACAACACGAGCAACACGACTTACTATGGCTCCATCAATATCGGAACCAACACGCTCTACAAAACCGGAACTGGTTCGTTGACACTCAACCGGGCAGCGACCGTGGGGGATACGTATGTCCAAGAGGGCACGCTGGTTCTCGGGACAGTAGCAAACACACCGGTTTATCTTTCTGGCGACGTTTATCTCGACGGAGGAACGCTCTCGAACTGTCCCGGAGACTCCTCCAACGTCAACCACACCACCCTTGCCGATGGGTCAAAATTGTACGTCACCGCGAAGGGCGGCACATACAACTCCAGACCGGGGAGAGCTTTTATCATCAATGGTATTCACTCGCCGGACGGCGTGACCAGCGGCAACCTTGTTCTCACCGGAACTCGTGGTTTTATCACGGGGACGTCGACATTCAACGGCTACTTTGAAATTCAAAGTGGGAAATTTCACTTCTCGAACGAAGCGGTGGCATCGTCGAAGGGAATCATTTTGAACGGCGGAACACTCCAGTTTCTGGGGGATATTTACCCCGAAAGCACAGGGACAACGCGTGATCTATCATGTAACATCTACATCAAAGGGTCTGCCGGTCTACAGTGCGGATGGAGCAACAATTTCTATCTCACTGGAACGATTCAAGATTGGGAAGTTGCCTCGGGAAAAGAACTTCAAATCCAACAGGACAGCGGGTTCGTGTGGCTCAATGGAACCGTGAACACGACGGCGTTCCTTCAAGTCAACGAGGGAGTGAAGACGGCGGGAAAGACAAACATCACGCTGGGGGGCTTGAATGGTACGAACGCGGCAAAAGTGTTTGAGAACGCGACAACAACCGCCACGGATAATCTTCTTACACTCAATGTCGTCGAGGGTGCCTCCTATTCCTACGGAGGGCAGCTTCTCGGAAAATTCAACTTGTTGAAATCGGGTGCCGGGACGCAAACCTTCGCGACGACGGGCGTAGGCTCCGCCGACAAGCCGCTCAACAGCGTGCGAGTTTCTGGTGGGGCGCTTGCGCTCTCTGGCAACGCGCCAGTGTACGCCAGCACGATGAGCGTCGGCGAAAACGCCACGCTCCAACTCGCGACTGGTTCCTACTCTTTGGACTTGGATACGCTCGATGTTTCGGGCGACGTGGTGCTCTCATTCGCGTCCGACACCGACTATAGCAAGCTGAATTTGTCGTCCGACGCGACGCTCAATTTTGATTCCGACGGATTCATTTCTCTCCTTGCGCTCGGGGATTATGCGATGTCGTCCGACACGACGTACCAAGTGTCGGATTTGTTCCCTGATTTTGGGGATGATTTTGACTACGACGCGCTGCTTTCGAGCAATCTTCGATACACGTGGAATCTCGTGCGCTCTGGCGATGGTCTTCTTCTTTCGATGGATCCGAACGCGGTTCCAGAACCCGCGACGTGGGCGCTCATGTTTTTTGGGGCGCTCGGGTTGGGTATTTGCGCCAAGAAACGCGTCTTTGCGTGCGGGAAATGAAAAATTTGGCGTGGAATTGTGTTTTTTTTGAAATAGCCGCCCCCCCCACCTTGCAAATGGGGGGAGGTTGGCTATAATTGGGATTAATCTGTTGGATGATATATCGCGATAAACTTTTTTTGGGAACAAAACTGTGGAACCAGCATTTAATCCTTATATTCAATGGTTGGGGTACTCAGGCAAGCGCCCTGAGACGTATTACGAGCTTCTCGGTCTAAAACATCACGAGAGCAATGTGGAGCGAATCGCGCACGCGGCAGACGAGCTTCTCGCCAAGGTGCGCGCGATGCCGCCGGGCGACCATTTCATCGAGTGGGAACAGCTTCTCACGGAACTGCAGGTCGCGAAAAATTGCCTCTGCAACCCGAAATACAAGGCGAAATACGACGAGGAACATCCCTCCCCCAGCGCGTCGGCTTCTCCCTCGCTTCCCGACTCGCAGCAACCCTTCCAACAGAACGCGCAGAATGCCGGAATGCCTCCTCAGCAGGGAATGATGGGAATGCAGCCCGGAATGATGCCTGGTATGATGCAGCCAGGGATGGTTCAACCAGGGATGATGCCGCAGGGAATGATGCCCGGCATGATGCAGCCCGGTATGGTTCAGCCCGGTATGTATGGTGGAGGAATGTACCCTCAAATGTACGCACCCGTCTATCCGCAGGCACCGATGCAGGGGACGCCAGTGCAAAATCAGCCACCGCAGGGTGGAGTCGTGACGCCGTTGCCGGGGTATGGAGCGGCAACGGTTGGCACCGCAGTACCCACTCCAAAGCCGGCGTCAGCCCCCACTTCCTCGCCGCTTGGCGGGGTTGTTGAGGAGAACGGGAGCGCTTTGCCAAACATCGTGACGGACGCGCCTTCGTTCTCGTCGAGTGTCCCGTCGTCGTCCTCCTCTCCTTCGGCAAAACGTGGCGGAAAAAACAATTACGGACGCACTGGGAACAAACCCGCGGGGAAGGCAGGCGGAAAAGCTGGTGGCGAGAATCGTGTGCAAATTCTCGTGGCTGCCGCTGGAGTGGGGTTATTAGCGTTTGTGGCGCTCCTTTTTGCCTTCCAAAAGGAGGGTCCGCAGATCGCAAATAACGCACAGCCGACGGAGGAAGAGGCGTCGAACGATTCGGAACCCAGCTTCGCGGACGCTGCCACGCAAGCAATGTCGGCTCCCCCCGTTGAGAAGCCCGCTTCGCGACCGAAGCCGATCCCGAGTGCCGAGAATGCGGGACCTTCTGGGCCCATTGATCCCGAGGCGACGGAAGCTGCGGCGGCTGCTTCTGCGCGAGCATTCTCCGGGAACACCTCCTTCAAAATTGTGCGAAGTTTGCTTGCTTCTCAGGACGTTGAGACCGCGAAAGATCAGCTTGAGGCGATCAAACCCACCCTCACGAAGGACGTTGAGAAGGAAGAGTGGGAGCGTTTGAGCAGAATTGCGGAGTTGATCCAAACGTTCTCCACCTCTCTTGGCGAGTCGATGGGAAAATTCACGGCGGGTGCGAGCTATAAAATCGGCGCCAGCGAGGAAGAGGTCTCGGTCGTCACGTCGGAGCCGAATCGTTTGGTGCTTTTTGTTCGTGGCGAGCACGCGGAGTTTACGCCGCTGAAACTCAGGGCGGCGGGGCTGAATATCGTCGATTTCATCTACAACAATGAAATTCGCACGTCGCGAAACTACAAAGTCTACGTGCAATATGGAGCATATCTTGTGATGATTCCCGGCAGCGACCACAAACTGGTGCGTCAGCTGTGGGATGTGGCGTCGAAAAAGGGCGAGGACACGCGGATTTTGTACCCGGAACTCGATCAGTACGAGGATTCGTTTGGCGGTCCGAAGCGCCGCAGCATTGGCGACCTCGTGAATCAAGAAACACCCCCAGAAGAAACGGAGAAGACCTCTGGATCGGATTCGGGTAGCGCTGGCGAAAAAGATGCGTCGACGGACGCCAAGAAAGATGGCGCAGGTTCCAAGAAGGGCGCCACTGGTGGCGGATCCGGTGGGTCTGGAGCGGATGGCGCAGAGGATGAGTCGGGCGCGAAAAAACCCGACGAGGCGGAAGCGCGTAAGGAAAAAGCGCGCGCTGCTGAGTTGAAAAAATTCATGGCGGGCATTCGTCACGACATTAGTTGGAGAGAGCTGGACAACGCGAAGAAAAAGATCAATGCCGCGCGAAAAATCATCAAGACTGAGGAAGAGAATGCCGAACTTAATCGTCTCGACGCGCTGGCGCAGTACATGGAAGCGTTTGTGACGTGGGTGGGCAGCTCCATGGGCAGCTATCGTCCCACTTCCACCGTCAACGTTGGGGGCGAAGACCTTGCGGTCGTCGAATCCTTCCCCGGTCGGCTCGTCGTTCGAATCCGTGGGCAGAATCGCACTTTCACGACCGACACGCTCAATCCGCGTCTCGTTGAGTTCCTCGTCTCGTCGAGTTTGTCGACATCGGCGGACAACCACGTTCTCTACGGAACTTATCTTGCGATGGATCCGGATGGAGATCGAACGAAGGCGCGCGAGTTGTGGAAGAAGGCGAAGGAGATGGGATTTGATACGGACTCGCTCCTTCCGGAGTTGGACGTTCCGCTGCCGGATTCGGGACGACGCCCTGGTGGTGGACAGTCGGAGGCGTCTCGTGGAGGAAATGCGCCAGCCGCGCCTCAGGAGATTCCGACGGGCGAGACAAAGGACAAGGCGCTTGCGAAAATCAAGCAGGAGTTCGAGAAAGATTACGCCAAAACGAGCTTGCGCGACCAGCTTCTCCTGTCCGAGAAGTTGCTCAACCAGGCGCGTTCGAGCAGCCGACCTGCGGACGAGGCGTACGTCTTGGCGCAGGAGGCAATTCGAGTCGGCACGGCGTGCAATTCCTACGATACGATTTATAATGCCTATGCGCTCATTCAGGAACGATTTGGCGAGGACACGTACGAAGCCCGAATCGCTTTCGTGACGAAGGCGGATCCCGCTGCACGCGGAAGCGCGACAAAGCGTGAATTGGCGGAGTGCGCCACAAAATTGGGACTCGAAGCGGTCAGTCGAAAGAAGAAGATCCAAGCGATTCAACTTTTGGACATAGCGCAGAAAAATGCGAGCGGCTCCCAAGTTCGCAAGGCGCTGGAGCTTAAACAGTGGATTTCGCAAATGCGCTAGAGCATGGCTGGGTTGTTTGAGGTTGAACTCTGGGTTTTCCCGGGCAGGAAGAATGGAGTGGTGGCGCCTTCCGTCGTCGATTCGCCCCCTTTCCGCGCTCGGGAACGCAACCCGTTGCTCGAGCCTTAAAATTCACCCCGACAATAATAATCTTGGGTTTTGTGGCGATTCAAGACGGAAACTTATAGGAGTTTCCGCTACTCGAATGAATGGATCGTGCCGGATTTTTCCTGCCCAATGAGGGTGCTTTTGCTCTCTGGCGAGACAGTTTTCGCGCATTTTTGGCACTTCTTGGAGTATAAAGTACGATAAGTATATCGAGATTTATCTTTTCTTGCAATAAAGAGGGCGCGTCTCTCGTTCCAGAGTAGAAAGGTCTTGGCGCGTGCCGCCTTCAGGTTGGAAATTTTGTTCGAAAAGGTCTGTTCCAATTATGTCAAACCCACCTCCCCAGAGAGAGAAAACACCCACGTTGCACTCGAGGATTATCTCTATTTTTGTCGTTTTTTTCATGATCGTGGGGTCAACGACCTCGCTCTTGTTGGCAAAAGATAAAGCGCCGCCGAGCGCCAATCTGCCGAATATCGTGTTTATAATGGTGGATCAAATGCGCGGCGACGCGATGGGGTGCTCGGGCAATCCGATTGTCCAAACACCGAATCTCGACCGACTTGCGTCCTCTGGAGCGCTTTTTTTGCGCGCGTATTCATCGACGCCCGCGTGCAAACCTGCGCGTGCCGCATTGTTGAGCGGGTTGTCTCCATGGCGACATGGCGCACTCTCTCACGTGAATCAGGCTCCCGAGTACCCTCACGAACCGCTGTCGCTCTTGCGCTCTCGGGGGTATTATTGCATGGGAATCGGAAAAATGCACTTCTTCCCTCGCGATAATAAGCACGCGTACCACCAAATTCAATACGATTTTGCTGCCACGAAAGATTATGTGTGGTGGTTTCGCGCGCAGGCTCCGGGGTTGGAAGTTGATTCGACCGGATTGGACGCGAACGATTATCGACAGAGGTATTATGGACACGAAACGCGTTTGAACGTCGTTCGTTGGACGGGCGATCGGGCGGTCGATTTTATCGAGAATTACCCCAAAAACGTCGAGAGGGAAAATCAGCCCTTTTTCCTCAAGGTTTCTTTCACGAAGCCGCATAGTCCCTACGACGCGCCGAAGGAGTATTGCGAATTTTACGAGAAAAATCGAGACAAAATCCCGCCGCGCGCGTTGGGCGACTGGTGCGGAGAAAACGCTCGGCAGGGAGAAGCGCTCCCGAATGATCTTCATCGTGGCGACTTGGGGCCCGAGGCACCCACGCAGGCGAAGATCGGATATTATGGCAATATTACGTTTATCGACGACGAAATTGGGCGCATCCTCGACGCGCTGCGCAAAAAAGGTCTGCTCGACAACACGCTCATTTTGTTCACGTCCGACCATGGCGACATGCTGGGGGATCATCATTTGTGGAGAAAAAGTCGACCTTATGAAGGATCCGCGCGCGTGCCGATGGTCGTTTGGTGGGGCGAGAAATTGGGGATGGAGAATCGCCGAGGGATTCAACTCTCGAACCCCGTCGAGCTGCGTGACGTCCCGATCTCGTTTTTGGATGCGGCGGGTGCGTCGTTCCGCGACGAGTGGTACGACGGCAGGAGTTTGTTGGCGTTGATTCGCGACCCGGGGTGCGAGTGGCGTCCCTATCTTGATTTGGAGTTCGCCAAAGCCTACGAGAGGGGGAATTCTTGGTCGGCTCTCACGGATGGGCGAATGAAATACATTTTCCACGGACGCTCTGGCGAGGAGCAATTATTTGATTTGACGCGCGACCCGCAGGAGCTTCGAAACCTCGCGCACGTTCAGGAGTATCGCGAAACGCTCCTCCTCTGGCGCGAACGTCTCGTACGCTTTCTCGCACCGCGAGGCGAAGATTATGTGCGCGAGGGAAAACTTGTCTACCCGCGCGATGCGAAAGATTTTAGCCCTAATTTCCCCAAAAAACCCTCTAAAGAAAGAGAAACCATTCGATGAAAGCCATTTCGATCCGCATGGATACAAAAATAGCAACATTTTTCACGCTCCTTTTATTCAGCGCTTTTCTCCCACTTTTTTCGGAGGAGTTGGCGCAAATAAAAGGTTCCGCAGGCGTTGCCCAATACGACGGAACGTGTCTGCGTTTTGGGGACGCGTCTGAGGAATCCGAGGAGGCGGTCGTCGTTTTCCCCACCCACTCTGATGGAGCCGCTCCGAATGTGCGCGTGGAAGACGAGTGTATCGTCATTGATTGCGGAAAAATCATCTACCACGTCTGGGCGCTACCGGACTCGAAATTTTGGGCGATTCGTCCCTCGTTTCGACTTGAGAATGGGAGCGGGGAGAAAACGATTTTGCTCCCCGAAATTCAATTGAGCGAAAGATACAATCCTGCACGACATGTGGTTTTAGGGACGTTCATCGGACTCAAAGAAGTCGACGACCACTCCGGGTCGTATACATGGCTTGCGATTGCCAATCCCGAGACGAAGAAGGGTTTAGTTGCGGCATGGCTCACGAGCAACCGGGCGAGCGGCGTGGTGTTTAGCGACAAATCAAAGGATGGCGAGGGGATTGTGGTGCGAGCCGAGTCGCAATATGGAATTCCGATTTCGCGCGCGTTCCCTCTCGATTCCGACGAGTGCGACGGGGAGATTTTCGTCTTTGGCTTCTTCGACGATTGTCGTATTGGCTTGGAGGAATACGCTCAGTCGGTCGCGACACACTATAAAATCCGACTTCCGCGCCAGCTTTCGGGGTATTGCACGTGGTATTCCGACAAATTTGGTCGTGCTGGGTCGGAAGAATCCACTCTCGTTTTCGCGCAGGAGGCGGGGTCGAAATTGGTGCCGTTTGGGATGGATTTTTTCCAAATCGACGATCATTGGCAGTCGGGCGCGAAAGGGAATGGTCCCACGAAAAACTTCACGACGCACAACCCGCTCGGACCGTATCCCGCCGGCATGGCGCTCACGTCGCAACGTCTCGAGCGTGCTGGGCTTCGCGCGGGGATTTGGATGATTCCCTTCGCGGGCAATTGCTTCGACCCACTTTTTGAGAATCGCCAGCATTGGTTCGTGCAATCATCCATTGATTATCCACCCAAGGGGAAAAAGAGCGAAAGGCGTTTCTCCAAAATTACGTTGGAGCGTGGCAAACCCTATTCCGCGCATTGGGGTGGGACGTGCCTCGATTTCTCCCAACCCGAGGCGGCTCAATTTTTGCACGACGAAATCGACCAAATCGCAAACGGGTGGGGGTATCGATACTTCAAATTCGATGGTTTGTGGACCGGGCTGGCGTGCGAAATGATGTATAGAAGCTACGATTATATCCCGGACGACTTCGGGAATCAAACGTTTTGCGGTCCCCATTGGACGAACGTCGACAACTATCGACGCGGACTTGCGATTTGTCGTGAGGCGGCAGGAGAGGACGCTTTTTTCCTCGGTTGCAATTTGTGCCAAAATATGCGCGTCCTTGGCGCGTCCTTTGGTCTGGTCGATGCGATGCGCGTCGGTCCCGACAACGGCACAAATTGGAAGGCGATGAGAAAAGGTCCCACCAGTGGTACGAGCATGTATTTTCTCAATCGTCGCGTTTGGTTCAATGATCCGGACCCCGTTTATGTTCGCGACGCCGTCCCGCTTCCTCAGGCACGGGCACTTTGCTCGTGGGTCGCTCTTTCGGGGCAATTGTTCGCGTTTAGCGATTGGCTCCCCGACCTGTCGGAAGAGAGGGTGGATCTGTTGCGCCGCACGATGGCGCCACACTCGAGCAAAAACGCGCGCCCGATCGATCTTTTTCAAACACGCCTCGCAAATTTTTGGATTCTCTCGGACTCGCCAGACGCCGTTGTCCTCGGAATTTTCAATTGGGAGGAGCACAAAAACCTCGCGGTGGATCGTGGAGCCTCGACTCTCGATCTTGAGAACGATTGCGAGTACGTCGGGTTCGATTATTGGGCGAATGAATTCGTCCCTCCCTTCAAAAATCGGTTGAAGTGCGAGCTTCCGCCAGCGTCGTGTCGAATTTTGTCGCTGCGGAAGTGGGAAGAAACGCCGATTTTGGTTTCGACCTCGCGCCATGTCGCCAGCCCCATTTTTGAAGTGGAAGAGGAGCATTGGGACACAGAGAGAAAAACGTACTCCGGTCGAAGTCGCGTCGTTGCGAACGACCCTTATGAGTTGCGTTTTGTCGTACCGAAGGGAATGAAGCTGCGCGAGAAAAAAGCGGTCGTTGCGCAAAATGCGGACGACATTCAGGTCTCTGCGGAGGGGCAATTCGTTCGGGTTCGATTCCTCCCGAGAGCGACCGGGGCGACCCAATGGAGCGTGAGGTTTGAAGAAAACGAAACACAAGAGGGAGAATGATTTGATGAAGGCGCGAATTTTTAGCTTTGTCGTTTTTAGTTTTGTCGCAGCGTCAAGTTCGAGTGTTTTTGCGCAATGGTTCGATCTCAACGACGCGCAGTGGGAGGCGTCTCGAGTCGAAATTATCGGGACGGATTCAACCAAAATGGCGCGCTTGAGGCACGAAGTCGAGGAAATCGCGACGCTAAAAGACGAGGCGCCGGACGTCGTTTTTCGCGTGAGCGTGGAGCAGGGCGGACTCTATGCCCTTCGACCTTTGATTTCGGTGGAAGCAGAGGGGGTGAAAAAAATCCTCGAGGCGAAAGACAAATTCGGCGGGCTGGCGGGGTTTCTCCAAATCAACGACGGCGGCGTGAGACAGCGCTTTTTCGTCTCCCCACCTTGCGCGAATTTCGAGTACGTCAGCCAGAATTTGGGGAAATTTTGGCTCCCAGCGGGAGAATCCTCCATTCGCGTTTGGCTGCCGAAATATACGCTCCTGAAGTCTATCCGCTTGTCCTTCTCGCCCGCGCCAAAGGTGCCAGAGGAGGCGGAAGCGTATCGCCCCTCGGTCGTTCCTCCTGCATCGCACCCGAGAATTTGGGTGACTCAAAAATCCCTCCCACTCCTGCGGAATCGAGTGACTCAGGGAGAAAATGCGCTCGTTTGGCAGCATCTTTTGAAGCAGATTGAGAAAACGAGAAAACTCTATGCCGACTCACGTTTGGTGCAGTACTCCGATTCGAACGAAGCAAGAATGGCGCTCCCCTACGACGCGCATTTGTTGGAGCACGCGCGGTCGCTCGCTTTCGTCGCGCTCGTCAAAAACGACTCCGAGTTGGCGCGCGAGGCGATTGATCTCGTGCTCCCTTGGCTCCAACGCGTCGATTTTGGGAACGCGCAAGATTATTCTCGCGAGGTTGGGGAGACGATGTATTCCGCCGCGCTCGTGTACGATTGGCTCTATCCGTGGCTCAAAAGCGACGAGCGAAAGGTTTTGGAGCGTCGAATGGTGGAGCTTGGTCCCCATTTGGAGTGTTCTTGGCCACCCTTCGGAAAAAATGTTTTCGTCGGGCACGGGAACGAATCAATGATCCTTCGCGACTCGCTGAGCGTTGCTATTGCGCTTCATGATGTGGATCCGCGTTGGTATCGGTACTGCATGTGGATTATCGCGGAGCAACTCGTCCCTGCGCGTGCGTTTCAATACGAATCTCCCCGACACAACCAGGGGAGAGGGTATGGTTTTTATCGGTGCCAGTGGGAACTCATGGCGGCTCTCATGCTTCGTTCCATGAGTGGCGACATGGTTTTTGACAAAAATATCCTCAATTTGCGCGACTATTTAATCCACATGCGCGTTCCGACGGGGGAACTCATCCCGGATGGCGACGGCGGGGGGAAGCTCCCGAGCGGCACGTCCGCAAAAGTCGCATTTATGCTCGCCGTTTTGGGAAACGACCCTCTCATGAAGGGGGAATATTTGCGTGCCGACGGTCTTTTGGGGCGGAAGAACGATCTCGTCTTTTTTCTTTTGCTCAACGATCCTCATTTGGAAGCGGAATTTTCCTACGCCACGCTCCCCCGCGCAATCAACACGGGAGACGTCCTTCCGTCGCACATTTTGCGTACCGGTTGGATGGGCGACGATTGGATGCGTTTCGACAAGGGGAAGGAATTCGGGTTCGATCCGAACTCCAACGAAGTTATCGTCGAATACAAAGGCGGCGGATGGAACTCGTTCAATCATCAGCACCTCGACGCGGGCGCGTTCCAAATATACTATCGCGGCTGGCAGACGGTCGATCTTGGCGTCTACTACTTTTATGGGACTCCGTACGATATTGGGTTCCACAAAAAGTCTGGCGCACACAATTGCCTCTTTGTGATGGATCCGAACGAAACCTCCTCCAACGGCTCCTTCAACGACGGCGGGCAGCGCGTCCTCCCCCACACGCCGAGCACGCTTGAAGATTGCGTCTCGAATCCTCTTTTTCGAACGGGCAAAGTCCTTCAATCCTCCATTGAGCCGGACGTTTGGAACCCGAAGCGCGCTGTTTTTAAGGTCGATCTTGCGGGCGCATATAGCGCGAAAGTCCAATCCTACATTCGGACTTTCGTTTGGCTCAACACGGAGCGAGCGGACGTGCCGGTCGTTTTGATCGTGCGAGACGAAGTCGTCTCAAGCGACGCGGCGTTCGAGAAGAGTTGGCAAATCAACACACTCTCGCGTCCCCAATTTCACGACGCTGGCTTCGTGAGTGAGGGACCACTCCCTGCTGGCGCAACGATCGAGCCGGGACGATTAGCGCTCACGACGCTCCTCCCTCCGCCCGAGAATCGACGCATTTCGACCCAATGCGTGTCGGAACTTCCGCCCGAGATTCAGCCGACGTACGTCTCGCGGCGTCCCGATCGGCCCGAGGCGAAAGGCTGGCGCACGCGCGTTTCGCCCATTCGTCCGAGCGAGATGGATGAATTTCTCAACGTTCTCCAAGTCCTTGCGCCGGGTGCGACGCCGTTGGAGGTCGAATTGCGCGACAAAAACGGCTCCTACGAAGTCCTTATCGAGGGATTAGAGTCTGTCGTTTTTTGAGAGATATTTCAAGCCTCATGCACAACGCAGGGGCTTTTTCTCTTTTTCTACTGGTTCTCAAGTTCATTTGAGCGCCAGTATCGTTCCCAATTCTCACTTCCGCCCCCGCATTTCCATTTTTTGCAAGGAAATGCGACGAAATGGAAGGAAATGACACCTTTTTTCCAAAAAAACTTAAAAAAAACGCGTTGGGATACTTCTAAAAAAAGTAATTTTCGGGTAAAATGACAGGCGGTGGGATATCCGTGGGGGTAACCCATTTTGGGTTCCTTTTTGACGATGCTGGCGCTCGAATGAATTTGAGTTTTCGCAAAGTATCGTGGGTCGTGGTGCGTGGCTCCAACGGCAAGCGGGATCGGAAATCCTAACACAATGTACTATAAATATTGACAAGCCAGGTTTACATTAAGTATCACATTTTAAGGAGACTAAAAAGTGCAGAGAATGTTTTGCTTACTGACGATGGCGCTTGCTGTGTTGAGCACGGCAGCTGCGTATGGTCAGTACCAACCCACCTCCGAAGTAGGGGTGCAACAATTGGAGGCTGATTGGTTGTTCCAATGCGACAACGAGCCGACCTTTGCGAAGGCGAAGCAGGAGATCGTTTGGGCGAAGGAAGCTGCGGAGCGAATCGCCAAATTGGAGAACGCGCCAAATCTCTCGGCGCAGGTTGCCGCGCTTGATGCGGTGGAGAAACAATTCGCGGGAGTGGCGGAGACGCCCGAGTCGGCAAAAGAGTTTTATCTTGCCGTGCGTCGAGCAAAGCGCGAGATTATCATGCGCAACCCGCTCATTAATTTCGAGAGTATTTTGCTCATCGACAATCCGTATCCGAAGGGAAAACCTGGCGATGCGACGGACGAATGGGGACACGAAGCGCGCCACCGAAACGGCTACATGGCGGAAGACGGCGGGAAACTTATCATCGTTGGGAAAAACCCTGGCGAGCTTAAAAAAGTCCTCCTCGACGAGGGGAGTTTCTGGCGCCCCGATCTTTCTTTTGACGCCAAAAAAGTCCTCTTCACCCACCGACCTCTGGGCGAGCGCTCGTTCCACATCTACGAGATGAATGTGGACGGAACCGACATGAAGCAACTCACGGTCGGCGATTACGACGATTTAGATCCGATCTACTGCCCTGATGGCAAGATTATCTTCTGCACGACCCGGCAACATAGCTATGTGCGCTGCATGCCAATGACGCACGCATTTGCGGTGGCGCGTTGCGATGCGGACGGCAAGAATATTTACGTCATCTCGGCAAACGGCGAGCCGGAGTATCTTCCCTCCATGATGCGGGACGGGCGCGTCATCTTCACGCGTTGGGAGTACACGGACAAAGCGTTGTGGCGCGTTCAGAGTCTCTGGACGATCAACCCGGACGGAACGAATCCTCAAACGTTCTGGGGAAACCAGAGCGTGTGGCCGGACGTTCTCACGGAAGCGCGACAAATCCCCGGCAGCAAGAAAGTCGTTTTCACGGCGGTGGGGCACCATGCGTGGTTCAACGGATCGATTGGATACATCAATCCCGACACCGGTTTGAATTATCCCGACGGCCTGGAGCGCATCACGCGCGAGGTTGCGTGGCCGGAAGTTGGCAACGGTCCTCAGGATCCTGCGCCGAGTTATGATTATCACACTGCGGGTCAATATTACGCCTACAAAACTCCCTATCCGCTCAGCGAGGAATACATGCTTGTCTCCGCGCGAAATGGTGGGCATCTCTACAGCGGTCCCCATCATGAGTGGTATTTCAACCTTTATTTCCAAGACGTTTGGGGCAATAAAGAGTTGATGTACGAGGGTGATTTTAACGCTTATCATGCGATTCCGGTGCGCGAGCGCGAGAAGCCGCTCATCAAGCCGGACACCGTGGCGTGGCCGGAGATTGGTTCGGACGAAAAACCAATGGACGGCATCCTCTACAGCAACAACGTTTTTGAGGGCGCGCCAGAGATTCTTCGCGAGAAGGGAAAATACATCCGCGTCATTCAAATGGACCCCAAAACGTACACGACCTGGCACAAAACCGTGCAGCACGACGGTCCTGCCGTCAGTGTCTTCCAAGCGGACGGCGTGAAGCGCATTTTGGGCACGGTCCCGATCGAGTCGGACGGAAGCGTCAACTTCAAAGTTCCGCCAGGAGAAGCGATCTTCTTCGAAATGTTGGACGAAAACGGAATGGCGATTCACGTGATGCGATCCTTCACGTACGTTATGCCGGGCGAGAATCGTGGTTGCTTCGGTTGTCACGAATCGAACATGAACACTCGAAGCAACAAGCTCATGGGTGGAGGACAGATGGGGATGGCGCTGCGCAAAGGTCCGGTCGATCTCACGCCCGCGCCGTGGGGAAAAGAGAGCATCAGCTTTGCGCGATTTGTGCAGCCGGTGCTTGATCGCAACTGTGGGAAGTGCCATCAGGATCCCGAGAGCGATGCGTTCAAGAAGCTCAATATGACGAGTCGTCCCTCGAGCAAAGGTTGGTGGGGCTGGGTGTATACTCGCCCGAACGATGTGAGTCCTTTCACGGAGCCGTATCTCACGCTTGTGTCGGGCGACTGCCCGTGGGGCGGCAGCAAGCCGAAGAACGAGAAGGGCGTCCCGGAGAACCTCGCGGGCGTGTTTGTCGTGGAGGGCTATGGAGCGAATGATCCCAACAACTTGATCACGCTTCCGCCGTATTCCGCCTATAGCCCCGTGAGCACGCTCATTCGCAACGCTTCGAGTGGCGAGCATCATGGAGTCAAGGTCTCTCCAGAAGATTTGGAGCGCCTTGTCGCGTGGGTCGATTGCAACGGTCCGTATCTTGGTGACGAGGAAGTTCGAGCGATGTACGATCCGTATTCTGCCGCGATTGAGACCATTCCGCCTGTGCGTCCGCGTATTGCGTCTGCGCCGAGGATTAATCGTTTCAACATCCGACAGGATGGCGATTCCGAGAAAGTCAGCGGTCCGCTCAAGCTGCAGCCGAATATCGATCCCAAGTTCCACATGAATCAAAAGCACCGAATGCTTCGTTATGAGAACGCGCAGAAAGAGAAAGCGCAGTTCGAAATCGTGGCGGCAAACTATGGTATCGACGAGGAGAGCAAGCGTGTGGACGTCACGAAGATCGTGAAAGAGCATTTCTCGGGTACTTGCTACGTCGACATTGACAACTATAACGATGCTTTCACGGACGTGACGCCGAACAAGGTAAAGAATCTGCGGATCATGGTTCGCTACAACGATGGATCGGTACGTCATTTCCGATTCAACGAGAACGAGCCAGTGATTTTGCAAAACAAATAGGCAAACAATCGTCGGAGTGATGACACTCTCGAGACGCAAGCGCTCATCCCACGAGATTTCCAAGCGGGGTGAGCGCTTTTTCGTTTTTTACAGCGTTCGCAAGTGCGTGATCCGTGGCAGCGCAATGAGGAAGTGAGCTCACTCGAGGAGCACTCAAGCCAGTTTTTTTGCAGTCTGACAGAGGAAGTGCTGTACCTGAGTTCTGGATAATTTGGAAAAAATTCCAGGAAGATACAGGGACTCGTGTACCTCCGAGTTAGGGCACATTTCGCGAATTTTTGTCTCGCAGCGTCCGATAGTTCCACCACCATGAGTGATGAACGGGATAATAATTTTCCCGGACAAATCGGTCGTCGATAAAAAAGTCGCAAGAGGCGGCGCGACGTCGAACCACCAATTGGGCGACCCGACGAAAATAACGGAGTATATCGACGGATCTTGAAATTTTGTCTCTATTTCAGGACAGAAAAAACCATTGATTTCTCTTTTGGCGTACTCTATCATCGCTTGGTAATTCGATGGATATCGAGTGCAGGAGACAATCTCGAACAGGTCGCTGCTCGTTTCTTCTTGGAGGATCCGCGCGAGCTGCCGAGTGTGTCCATTTTGCGAAAAAAACACGATTGCTGACGTTAGTGACTTGAAAATATTCCCATATTCCATTTCTTATTCTCCGATATTTTTACGTTACCCCTCTTGTAATACGTTGCATTTGCGTTTTCGGTTTTGTCTATCATTGGAAGTGCCCCCAGAGCCGAGAACGGAGCACAAGCGTAGTTCTGAATGAAGTGCCGAGGGAGTTTATAATACTTCTCGTTGAAATTTCCGATTCCGTCCGCCGTTGGAGCTACGCACCACGGCTCGCAAAACATTACGTGATACGGAAATTTTAAGGAGGATGAAAAATTCCTCAAAATTTCCAAAAAAATGGAGTTTTTTCTCTTTCAAAAGTTGACAAACACGAGAAAAAAGGTATAATGGGTCTGTTGTGCTTGGTTTCGACGCTCGAAGGAATTTGAGTTTTCGCGAAGTTTCGGGAGCCTTGGTGCAAAAAGCTCCAATGGCGGGCGGAACTGGAAGTTTCAACGCGATGTACTGTAATATGTTTTTGGAGACGGTCGTGCTGGATTGTGGAAGGTGCCATCTCTCCGTATTGTATGGGACGCGAGAAAGAAGATAATAAAATGAAAAAGTGCAAACCGTATCAACCCCTCACGGATAAGACGCCGAAGTATACCATCAAGGAGGCGGCGGAGATCCTTGAACTCTCCCCCCACACCATTCGGTATTATGACAAAATCGGTATCGTTCCCGCGATGTGCAGGACGGACAGCAACATCCGCTTGTTCTCCGACTTCACGATCAGTTGGCTCCGCCTCATCCACTGCCTCCGTGCTACGGGGCTATCCATTGATGGCGTGAAGCACTACATCCAACTCTGTCTTGACGGCGACTCAACCATTCCTGAGCGCGCGGAGTTGATTTTCAAGCAGGAGGCCGTGCTGCGCGCACAAATCGACGCTTTGGAGAAGCAGATGGCTGTCCTTGAGTACAAAAAAGCGTACTACCAAAAGCTGCTTGCCTCGGGATCGGCGGACCCCTGCAATCCCGCCACGCAGACGCAGGAGGAGCCGAACATCGTCTCTCAAGTGGGGTAGTTCTCTTCGCGGGGTGGTGAAATTTTTCTGACATTTTCCACCCCGTTTTTTCTTTTTTTGCACATACGGAAGAGCGAAATGTCGCGGAAAACGGAAATTTTAAAGGAAAATGAGTATAAATGCACGATGGGGTGCCCTCAAATTTTAGTGGTTAAAATAGACGAAAAAGGATGTTTTGATCCTTCCGAGCCGAGAACGGAGCGAAGCGGAGTTCCGGATGAATAGCCAAACGATTCTCCCACCCATCCGGAACTACGGGCTGCGCCCTTCGTTCACGGCTCAGGAAAATCTCGAATGCGAATTTTTTGAAGCGGTCGCATTTTTACAAATCCCCCCCCTTCTCTTTCGCGCGAGATTTTGGTATAATTGCGCTGTTGGTGGATTGTTCCAAACGAAAAACACATTTAACACGAGGATTTAAGCATGAAAAAGACGCTGATTTTGTTGGTTTTGTTGATGGTTCCCTGTTTGCTCTTTGCGGAGGAAACGGTGCGGACGTGGAAGTCGAAAACGGGAAAAACAATCATCGAGGCGACGTGGGACGCGGAGAATGATCCAGATGAGGAATACGTTTTTTTGCTCTCGCCCAAAGGACGCTATCGATATCCGTTTC
>JAUNBK010000154.1 GCA_030527105.1 Planctomycetia bacterium | reverse complement strand
CAAACGTTAGACAACAAAATTCCCACCGACGAAAATGGAGAAGTTTTCCACAAAAAACGACGTGTATTGCGTGGGAAAGCTATTTTTCCCCAAAACGCCTGCGGAATCGATTCTTCAAGAGACCAACGCCCTCGATCTCCACCTCGCACACGTCTCCGTCCTTCAAAAAGATCTGAGGCGAACGCCCCATTCCGACGCCCGGAGGCGTGCCCGTGAAAATAAGATCGCCTGGCAAAAGAGTACACACGCGCGATATCCACTCGATCAAAAAAGGAATGTCGAAAATAAGATCACGGGTCGACGCCTCCTGGAGTGTCTCTCCATTGAGTCGCATCGCGATGCGCAAATCGTGAAGGTTCGGAATCTCATCTCGCGAAACGAGCAGTGGTCCCACGGGCGCAAATTTGTCGAAGGTCTTCCCGACGAGCCATTGTTTTGCTGGCGGAAGAAACTGCCAGTCGCGCGCCGAAACGTCGTTCCCACAGCAGTATCCAAGAACCGCATCCATGGCATCTTCCCTCTTGATTTCCCTTCCGCCGCGACCAATCACGACGACCAACTCCGCTTCATAATCGACTTGTGCAGCCGCCGCTGGCAACTCGATCTCCTCTTCATGAGCCGCCAGAGCCGTGGGGAATTTATTGAAAATCATCGGGATTTTGGGCGTCTCGTCCCCCGTTTCCTTTGCGTGGTCGGCATAATTTAGCCCCACGCAAATAATTTTCTGCGGTTCCGGAACCGGCGACATCCATCGCACACTTTCTCGCGGAACGCACGGAAGTTCTCCCGCTTCGTTCCCCAATGCTTCAACACGCTGTCGCCAATCTTCACTCAAAAGAATTTCAATGGGACTCAACGGAATCCCATCAAACGCACGATCAAGATCAATCAACGCCCTCCCTGCATCCAAGACGGGCACCACCCTGTTTTCAACTGCGCACAAACCAAGTTTCATGGCATCTCCCTCAGCCTTCCCATTTTTACCATGCGCTATAATATACTCCAAACTGCCTATTTTGTCAAGGAGGTGGGGGAAAAAATGGAATTTATACTCTTCGTGCTTTATACCCGTTCCCCTATAAAATTCCGGTTTTCACAAAGTTCCGCCCGCCGTAGTGTGCCGCTCCAACGGCAGGCGCGAAGCGAGAATCCTAACGCGGCGCCTCATAAAGCTCGACTGGTATTCTGCGCTGTTTTGCGACTTTCGCGAAGTGCGAGCCTGCCACGCAGCGGAGGGTAATTTGAGGGGGTATAAGCGTCCGATCATCAAGCTCAATCCAACGCAGGCTGGCGGGGAGCGTCACGGTGGTCAAATTTGTGCAGCCGAAAAATGTGTTCCTCAAAATCCTCTCCACCCCTTCAGGAATCCAAACGGACGAAAGACTCGTGCAGCCGTTGAATGCCGAGTCGCGGATGCGTTTCACGCCGTTGGGGATTCGATATTCGCCCTCGTTTGCGCCACCGAAAGCGATGAGTTCGGTTCCGTCTTTGGAAAAAAGAACGCCGTCGGTCGAACGAAACGCCTCGTTGCTGTCGGAGACGCTGAATGTCAGCTTCGGGCAAAAGGCGAATGCGCCGTCGCCAATCATCGCCACGCTGTTGGGAATCTCAATGTGCGTCAAACTCGCGCACTCCCGAAAAGCGAATTGTCCAATCTGCGTCACGCTGTCGGGAATCGTGATTTGCGACAAACTCGCGCACCCGTAAAACATGTGGTCGCTAATCGACGTTATACCCTCGGGAATCGTGAAGGATTTCAAACTCGTGCACCCTTTGCAAACTCCATGTTCAATCTCCGCTAGGTTTTTAGGAATTTCGACCGAGACCAAATTAGTGCAGTCGAAGAAAAGCCAGTGGCGGAGCACCTTCACGCCGTCGGGAATCGTGATTGAGGTTAAACTTGTGCAGTGCGCGAACGCGCCGTGGCGAATTTCATCCACGCGCGCCGGAATTTCGATGGAACGCAGGTTTGAACACTCGCTAAACGCATCCTCTCCAATCCACGTCACGCTATCGGGAATCGTGATTTGGGTCAAACTCGTGCACCCACGAAACATATCGTTGCTAATCGCCCTCACGCCATCAGGAATCGAGATGGAGACCAAACTTGAGCAGTGTGCAAATGCGCTGTTGCCAATCTCTACCACGCTGTCAGGAATCGAGATGGAGACCAAACTTGAGCAGTGCGCAAATGCGTTGTTGCCAATCTCCACCACGTCGTCGGGAATCGTGATGTGAGTCAAACCCGAGCAACACGCGAATGCGTTGTTGCCAATCTCGACCACGTCGTCGGGGATTTTGTACTCGCCCTCTTTCGGGACAATGCAGACGACAAGTCGTGTGCCGTCGCGGGAAAAGAGGATGCCGTCGACCATTTTGAATGCAGCATTTTTTGAGAAAAGAAGTTGGATTTTCGGGCAATCCACAAACGCTGCCGCATCGATTCGCGTCACGCTGTCGGGAATCTCCAGAGCGCCTAACGCATGGCAGCCTTCAAAGGCGTTGCGGTCGATTTCCTCCACCCCCTCGGGAATCTTGACGTGCTCCAGTTTCGTGCACCCTCTAAAAGCGTGAGCACCTATCTTTTTCACGCTCCCAGGAATTTCGACGGAGGTCAAAAACTTCCACCCCTGCGTCGGTTCTATGCTTTTCGCGGGCTGCACTTTGGGCGGCGCGGAAAAAGCCCCGACAATCCTCCCGGCAATCGCCTCGACGGGCAGCCCCTCGATCTGCGCGGGAATTCGAACGTGCTTTTCGACGCCGAGGTAGCGCGTGATGACGATAGAATTCTCGCGTTTAAAATACTCAAAATGCTCCACGGACTCCTTGCCGGGTTCCTCAGCACGAGCGGTTCCGAGGGCGCACGCCAGCAGTCCGAAAAACACGACGGCGCATTTCGCCAACCTCAAAAAACAGGGAAAAATTCCCAAGCAAAAGCGGTCAAACATTTTTGAACTCCTTTTATTCTCCTTCTATACTCATCGTGCTTTAAAATCCCCGTTTTGCGCGACGCTTTGCTACCCGTGGTGCGCAAGCTCTCCAACCGCGGATGGAATCGGAAATTTCAACGCGAAGTATTATAAAAACCTCTACCGCCTTTTGTAACACAAAAACCACCTGGGTTCAACCCCCACCTGAGAAACTTGAGGAAAATCCGCCAAGATTGAAGGGGGGGGGTTGTCATCCTCGGGAATTTTGCCACAACAAATGCCGTCGTGTAGGAGCGGCGTTCGAGGCTGCGTGCCCTTTACTCCAACGATTCCAAAAAAGCGCTAACATCGTCGTGCCCCCTCGCCCTTGCCAAGTCGCACGGCATTTTGCCATTTTTGTTTTTGATATGAATTTCTGATCCATATGCAACAAGTAGCTTCGCGATCTCGAGTTCCCCACTGGCTGCGGCATTGTGGAGGGGAATAACGTCAGCATACCCCCCGACTTGGTGGACATCCGCCCCATTTTTCAACAGGTAGCGAACGACCTCAACCTTTCCAAGTCGCGAGGCGTTGTGCAACGCCGTCCAATTATCGTCGCAAGCCGCGCGGATGTCGTAGCCGTTCTCCGCAAGAGCTTGTACGATAGGAAGCGCATTTTCCTCGAGAGACGTCGCCATCTGAAAAAGATCTGCAGCAAAACGTTTTAGGTCGTTGCCATACATAGGCAAAAGATATCGAACGACGTCGTCGTGCCCGTTGGCGATTGCGTGAATGACGATCGGCGCGCCAGTGGTGAGATTGGTGAGAATGGACTCCTTGCACACTTCGCTCAAGTGTGCGAGCAGGGGAATATTTCGAAAAGCAGTGGCAACCTCCGCAAGGGTAAAACCCTCCTGCGAGGTTGTGTCGAGAGAAGCTCCACGCTCAATGAGAAGTCGCGCGGCAGGGAAAAGATCCGGACGCTCCGCCAAATAGAGAAGAAGTGGCATATCTTCTCCGTCGTTGCAAACAGAGACGTCGGGCGAGACCCCCTCGTCGAGCAAAGTTTCCATCCGTTGCAAATTGTTCACGTACGCAGAACGGATCAGTGTCTCCTCTGGAGCAAATCCCTCGATGCAATTGTAAAAAACCGTCATCAAAGAGTCTGTGGGTATGCCCAATCGCTCTAAAAACGCCAGCTCATCTTGCGAGGTTTTCCCCATCGCGCACCGCAGCCCCGCCAAATTTTTCTTATTTGGATCGAAACCTTCTTCGGGTTTTATGCGGTTCCAAATGGAAAACTCTTCGCTCCAAGCCGCTTCCGCCTCCTCGTCGCTATTGTACCAGAGGTGCATGTGCCCAACCATTTGCAACACCCAAGCGAGTTTTGCGGAATAACGATAGGGAAATTTTGCAGCAAGCATCCTTGCGATTTTTAGCGCCGCAAACATCGGCTCTTTCGCGGCAGCCAGCTTCCCATGATTTTGATAAAAGTTGCTGAGATTCACCAACGCCGTCGCTTCGAGCGAGCGAAAGTCGCTATAGCGAGTCTCTCTCTCATCCACGAGCGTCCTGATGATACGAAGCAACTCCCGCAAACTCGACTCCGCAACCTCGACACTCTCCGCATATTCGTCGTAATGGCACGCGAGACCGTTGCACTCGTCCACAACATCAATCAAATCTGGGGCATCCTCAGCAACGCTCCTGCGCAGCGACTCCAGTGCCTGTTGGAACTCGTCTTTCATCTGCTTCGTACCTCTCTTTTATACTCATCGTGCTTTAAAGAAACGCTGAACAATTCCCTGATTTTGTCAGGAAAGGTTCCGTGAAAGTTGTTTTTTCAAAAACAAATCAATATATTGTAATTTTTATGCAAAATCGTTGGAAAATGGCTTGAAAGTGGCTCCTTAAAGCCGATTTTCCTATACTCGTTCTCCTTTAAAATTCCCGTTTTGCGCGACGTTTTGCGAGCCGTGGTGCGCAAGCTCCAACGGCGGACGGAACAGGAAATTTCAACGCAAAGTATTATATACTACTTCTCCTATAAAATTCCCGCAAAAGTCACACGGACTTTTTGACGATAGGATCACTATACCACACATTGCGAATGGAGTCAATGCTGGAAGATGGAAAGTTGTCAATTATCAGAAAAAAATTTGAACGAATTGCGCCACGCGCGCAAAAAAGCGAAGGAAAAATGGTTGGCGGACAGAATCAAAGCCGTTTTTCTGCTCGGGTGTGGCGGGTCTGACGGCGACGTGGCGGAATCAGATGATGTTGATGCCTTAAAACAAAGGCTGTATCGTGGTCGCGTGGCGCGTCTGACGCAGGAACAAAAAGAGAGATTATCGACGTGGTTGGACGAAAATCTGTGCCTGAACGTGGGCGAAATTCTGCAATATTTGAGAAAAATGTACGGTGTTTTCCTCTCTCGCT
>JAUNBK010000153.1 GCA_030527105.1 Planctomycetia bacterium | reverse complement strand
TATTTATCAATCACCTTGAATGCCTGAATGCCCGAATTATACAAGTTTTTTGAAGAAAGTTTGAAAGGAAACATTTTTGAAAAATTGTTTCCTTTCAAGAAATTGGAAGATTGCAACTCAAAACGATTATGTTTATAAAATTGACACAACACTAGAGTTTTTTTTGATTTTTTAATAAAGAAAGGATCGTATGATTTGTCGAAGATTTCTGATTCTGTGCGTGTGCTTTAGCATGATTAGTGCCTCGAGCGCGCAAGATTTTACTCTCACGGACTACCACATCCACATTCGGGGGGAAATGACGCCCGAGAAGGCAATTGAGCGCGAAAAAAGAACCGGCGTGCGCTCAGCCGTTTTGGAGAATGCGGGGCGAGAATGGCCTCTCAACAACGACGAGACGCTCCGCGAGTTCATTCAATCGTGTCGCGCAGCGGCGAAAAAAGCGGGCGTTGAGTTGTTGGTCGGAATCCAAGTGAACGATCGCGACTGGTTCCGTTTTTATGACCCCGAAATCCTGAAGAGTTTGGATTTTGTCCTCGCGGACACGATGATTATGAACGATCCCGAAACGGGCAAACCGATTCGTTTGTGGCAGACGGATCTCTACACGATCGAGGACGAGGAAGCGTGGATGGAGCGCTATATGCGTCATAATTTGCAAATTTTGGGCGAGCCAATCACGATTTTGGCGAATCCGACGTATCTTCCGGAAAAATTAGCGGATCGCTACGACCATTTTTGGACGGAAGAGCGTATGCGAGCAATTATCGCCAAGGCAATCGAGAACGACATTGCGTTGGAGATTCAGGCAGGTTCGAAATTCCCAAGCGCGAAATTCATCAAAATGGCGAAGGAAATGGGGGCAAAATTTAGCGTCGGAACGAATAATTTCAACGACGTCGAGTTGCCGATTGATCGTTGGGGCAGGATGATTGAGGAGTGCGGACTCTCGGAGTCGGATTTCATGGAGCGCCCAACCACCAAAAATAAATAGGTTTTCATGCGTTGAGACGCTGAGACGCTGAGACGCCTCGACGCTGGCGCGCCATCCGCGCGGAGGCAGGTTGCTGCTGCTTCCGCTGCGGACGTCGTGTCAAATTTCAACGCGAAGTGCTCTAAAGCTCGGGGTAGAAATATTGGTAATACGCGCTCCAACGCTCCTTTATCTTCTCCTCCAAAGTCTCCGAGATTTCGAACTTGTTCTTCTTGAAATTCTTCTTCTCCTCGGCATATCGCTCCAACTGCGGTCGAATATTCTCGAAACACCCCAACTCTAGCTGGTCGTACACTTTCTCCATCACGCCGAGTTTGTCGGCACACAGGTCTTCATAACGAATTTCAATGAGATCGTTCTCGGGGATGCCTTCCTTGTCGCGAAAATAGGCACGATACATGCGCTCGAGCGATTCGAAAACGAGCTCCTCAAGGTACGCGCCATCCGTCCTTTGGAATGCCTCGCTCTCAAGGAAGCGCTTCCAAAGATTGATGGTTGAGGCATAGAGAGTCGCGGGATTTCTCGAGATATGGATGAATTTCGCCTTTGGGAACATGCTCCGCAGGACGCCGAGTCGGGCGGTGTGCGTCGGGGACTTGAGCACAACGCGGCGCGAATCGTAAAATGCGAGCTGTTGAATGAACCAACGCAGCCCCTTCTGCCAGCGCTGCATTTCCGCATCGGAGAGGTTTGAGAGGTCGAGATACTTCTGCTGTTCCTCAAAACGCCCCTCCCATCGATTGTTCCGAGGGAACGCGAGGTGAAAATAGGGGGAGGGAATTCCCATTGCGCAGAGGGCGAATTCGTCTTCCTGCGGAGTCGTCCACCCAAACGCAACGTTATCCATCGGTCTCGTTTTGGGGAGCTTCAAGAGCGTGGTCAGCACTTTTCGCGATACGAGGAAGTGTTCCGCCGCGAAACAAGCGAACGTGTCCGGATAGCTAAATTGCGGGTCTCGAATGAGAATCTCGTGGAGCATGGTGGTTCCAGAACGCCAGTGTCCCACGATAAAAACGGGATCGTGCTCGACTTCTACGGCGCGAATTTTCGCATCGAGTGTGAGTTTTTGGTACAGACGGAGTGACGAAGTGACGCCGCCCGCAAAAAGATTAATCGCCGCCATTGGCCAGCGATAGGGATCGACCAAGAAATAATTCCTGGCGAGAAGCGCGAAAAAATTGGAAAAGCGCATTCCGTTCCAAATTCTTGGCACCCAAAATTTATCCTTAAACCCACCGGATTCTTTCACCTGAACGTCGGAAGGAAGCTTTGGCATAACTCAACCCTTTATATTCGTCGTCCTGAATATTGCCTGATTGCATTGTGAGCACCACACCAGCCGGACTCAAATCCCAATGGAGGAACGCCCACTCAAAGCACCATTATACACGAATAGCGCAATTTGAAAAGCGGGGGGGCGTGGAGATTAGGAAACTCGCGTGAGAATTCCCGGTTTTCACGCAAGTTTCGGGGAGCAGTGGTGCGCAGCTTTAACGTGATTCATTGTCCCCAACTCGGAGCTCTGAATCTTAAGCACGACTTTTTTGGGGAATCTCGGTGGCGAGTTCGCATTATCTGAAAGAATTTTTTGATATATCTTTTATAGATAGTCTTATTTCAACAAAAAATTTGGACCTTTTATAGATTTTTTACTAAAAACGTTCTCCCCCCCCTTGAAAAAAACACAAGATGAATGTACCATTTTGGAAGATGGTGTACAGTTCATCATTTATCAATTCAACCCATTTTAGGAGAGATAATCATGAAAACAACTTGGATGATTCTTTGGTGCTGCGTAGTGAGCGCATTGTGGACGGCAACCCCCGTTGCAGCTCAAGTCTCCTGCGCAAATGTGTTGGCCAATTCGATAGCCGTTGTATCGGTTCTCGAAGACCAGGGGGGGCAAATTTTGAACATGAACGTTGCAACGGTGGACCGAGGCGGTACGTCCTCCTATACCTGCACATTGCAAAGCGGGTCCACTTACGTAATTTGTGCCGTTGGGGACGATGATCGCGTTCAGGATTTGGATCTCTACGTTTTCGATGAGAATGGAGGTAAAGTTGCGCAAGACGATGACACAACAAACATTGCTGTTGTCAACGTGACTCCTCGATGGACCGGCACGTTTCGATGCGAAGTGCGAGGGTACAGCATGTCACGCTCCGACGCATTCTACTGTGTGATCGTAGCAAGAGGTGATTGACGCAGAATCACGAGATTTTTCACATTCCTTGAGATTTTGGGGCGTGGGGACTCGTCAGTAGAGTTTCGTTCAAATGGGAGCCACGCATTGGGCAAAACCACTGCGTGGTTCTTGTCATATCGATTCGCTCTTAGTAGTTTGTTGCTTCTTATGGCTTCTCCTCTTGGCTGCTTGCAGATTTGAAGCATGTCGTCGTATTTTGCTAGACGGATTTATCTCTTGACAGTTTTTCCTAACTATGCTATACTTTGCGAAGAACTGTTAAAATTGTATTTTTATAATACTTCTCGTTGAAATTTCCGGTGCCGTCCGCCGTTGGAGCTTGCGCACCACGGCTCGCAAAGCGTCGCGTAAAACGGAAATTTTAAAGGAGAACGAGTATAAGAAGAGGAGAAAGATGCAAAATCGGACTATTTTAGTGACTGGAGCGACTGGTTTTATAGGGACAAAACTTGTTGAAAAACTTTTGGATCGCGGCTATTTTGTGAGAGGAGTGGGGCGAAGCGAGTCACCTAAACTTCCTCAGGGGGAGATTGTTGATGAGTCAAAACTTTGGAAGCACCCCCATTTCCAATATTTCAGAGGCGATATCTTGGATAAAGAGTCTCTCGAACGTGCAATGGAGGGGTGCGACGGGGTAATTCATCTTGCAGCATACGCCAAAAATTGGCACAAGGATCGCTCTACGTTCGATAAATTCAATATTGAGGGAACCCGCAACGTCCTCGAGGCTGCGAAAAAGAACGGCGTGCAAAAAATCGTCTGCACTTCGTCGATTGTCACGCTCGGCGTCACACCAAAAGGGGTGGTGGGGGACGAAAATATGCCTCGACAAAGCGAAAAATGTTTCACGGATTACGAACGAACCAAGCTCATCTCGGAGCGCGAGTGCCTTGAGGCGGCGCGGCGTGGCGAATATCCAATCGTCGTTGTGAATCCAACGCGCGTTTTTGGACCGGGACAGCTCTCTGAGTCCAATTCCGTTGTTCTCCTGATGCGGTTATACGAAAGTGGGAAATTCCCCTTCCTCATCAATTTTGGAAAAAACGTTGGTAACTACGTTCTGGTGGACGACGTCGCGGAGGGGATGATTCTCGCTTTGGAACGGGGCAAAATCGGGGAGAGATATATCCTCGGAAGTGATAATCTTACGCTGCGCAAAATTTATGAACTTGTCGACGAATTCCGCGGCTCAAAGGGGTTCAAATTCCCCATTTGGCTCATGTGGCCGATGATCGTTTCCTACTCGCTCTTGATCTTTGCTCGTCTCACTGGGGTTTATCCCATCATTACTCCCGGCTGGGTTCGTACCTTCTCTACCGACGCAGCATTTTCCAGCGAGAAAGCCAAAAAGGAACTGGGCTACTTGCCAACTCCCTCTCACGAAGCGTTTCGACTTACGTATGAGTGGATTCATTCAACGTTGGAAAAATAAGTAGTCGTGTCGTTTTTGGTAGGTATCATTTTTAGGATGATCTTTTCGAACGGTCTCTTCACGCGCGTGAAAAGCGGCTCGATTTCCGGATGAATCGGCGTGACGAGAATCGTTTTGATCCCAGCCAGATTCCCTGCCATGATGTCGGCAAAAATTTGGTCTCCCACAATCGCGGTACGCCGTCCGTCCCACTTCTCTCGGCGTATCGCGCGCCAGCACCCGCAGGGCAGCGGCTTGAGCGCCATCGCTATGTACGGGAGGTTGTGCTGCTCCGCAATTTTGCCGATTCGCCTTCCCTTGCCGTTCGAGAGAAGACAAACGGAGACTCCCGTGCTTTTGAGCGTTTCGAGCCACGGAAGAACCCAACTCTCCAATTGATCCGAATCGTAGCGCTTGAGCGTGCAATCAACGTCCAACAAAACATGATCAATCCCCATTTCACGCAGGAGTGCGGGGGTGAGTTCGTTTACGACCCCGACCCGCAGCTGAGGGAGGAATGGCCAAAAAAAAAGGCGTTTCAAAAAGGGATATTGAATGTTCATCATTACGCGGATACTCCCAAGGGGGTGGGGACTTCTATACACCATATGTCTCAAGTGTAACACAAACGCGATGAATTACAACCCCCTCCATGAAAATTTCCAGGGTTGGGGTGTCTGCAAATTTAGTGGGTATCAATTGGGGGACAAAGGGGGGTGGTATCTCATGATCTCACCAGCTCATCGACGGTCGCGAACGTGTCAAAAGTTGTTTGAAGGAGAGTTTGAGAACGCCTCCTCAAAATCATAAATTCAAACAACCACCCATTTCGACCCATTTTTTCGCATT
>JAUNBK010000036.1:8781-32123 GCA_030527105.1 Planctomycetia bacterium | reverse complement strand
ACGACAAAAAACTTGCTTCAGAAATAATCGAGACGTTTTTGAATATCGATGAAAAACGCACTGAATAAGTTAGTCCAGTTTGCCTATTTGTTTATGCGCTAGCCCTGGTTTGGATGAGGGGAACTCGTTTTCTCACTTCGGAACTACCCCCCGCCCTACGGGCGTACTCCTTCAGAGAAGGGGAATTCAGGAGAGTTCTCCCGCTCAAGAGCCGAGAACGCACGCTTTTTTTGAAGACCTCGTTGAAATTAAATTTTATACTCGTTCTCCTTTAAAATTCCCGTTCTGCGCGACGTTTTGCGAGTCGTGGTGCGAAGCTCCGACGGCGGACGGAACGGGAGATTCCAACGCGAAGTATTATAACTTCCCCTCACCCACTTGACAAAGCAGCTTCTATAGATTAAAATTGCGTTTAGAGTCGCATTTATGATTCGTTTTAAGAGGAAAACTGACACGCGTCAGATTTCTATACAAGGTAGTGTTGTTTTAATGAAATGTACAAATATGAGGTGTACCATGAAAAAATGCTCCGCCACTTTGTTGGTGGCAAGTTGTTTGATGATTTTGGCAGCGTCTTGCCAAACGGCGGTCGGGCAGCTAGTTTCGATCGGCAACAATCGAATTTCGAGTACCAAGGCGGTGGAAGCCTGCGGCATTGCGTTGGTCGAGCGTCTGAATTCGAATTCGGGCGAAGTCTTAATGGGTTTTTACGATACCAATCGCGTGATAAAAAAAATACGCGAAAAGTTTAACGCACTTCTCGTCGCAGAATCCATTCGGGACAAAATGTCGGAAGACGAACTCAAAACGTTCTTTGCGATGTTCGAAAAGGAGCTTCCCTCCATACACGCTCAGATGGAAGAGCAATTCGACCAGATGTTCTCGGGGATGGCGTTTCACTTCTCCGGTGTCAAACGAATGGACGGGGAGCAGTGGGCTGTTGTGCGTTGTGAACAAAACGATGGATCCGTGCTCTATTGGATGTTTCGGTGCGAAAGAACCGTCAGCGGAAAGGTCGAAGCGGTGGAGTTTTTCAATCCTGTCCTCGGGACTTCCCTGGAGGACGCCTCGGTCGATTTAGCAGTTCAGAGCGCGGGCAGCGTGTTTCTTGCGGAATTCGGATCCAAAGAGAGAAGCACAAAAATGAGAATGCGCACTCTCATGGCAGAAGCCTTGATCAATGGAAGGTTCGGGCAGGTTATTCGTATTTATGAACGGTATTTTGCAGAGGATCCGATCGTGCCGAGCATTGCGATGACTTATTGCCAAGCGCTCGTCAGCTCCCTATCAAGCAACGTCGAGGTCGATGGAGAAGCCGATGCGGAAGTGATGGCGAAAATACGCGATATCACCCAAAGGATTCAAAAGGAGTGCCCGAATTTTGTGGGTGTTAATCTCTTTTTGATCGACTACTATTTTCTGAAAGAAGATTTCGAGCAGACTCGACAAGTCATTCAAAAAAGCAGAGAGGTGCTTGGAGAAGACGCGCACTTGGATTTCCTAGACGCAATCACATATATCACGGAGGGCAACCTCGAGCGTGGCGCGGACCTCCTCAAAAAAGCGAGGGAGAAAAATTTGTCCTCGATTTTGTTCTATAGCGTTTATTTAGCGCAGCTCCAAGAGAATCCCGACCTCTTCGACGAGGAATACGACGACGTTTACGAAGACGCTGTGGCGGAACACGGCGGAGTCTTTTAGGGAATCACGCAGAATTCCGGCGCCCGCCGCTAGCGTTTCGCAAAATGAGCGGAATCCGCATTCCCTCTTTCGAAACGTCGGCGCCTGCGCGAACCCTCTCAAAATCGACACTCGCTCCGGAACTTATCCACGTGAGTGTCTTTTTCAAACCCGTGAAATCGAGGAGGTCCGTGAGCGTCTCCTCTTCCGTGATAAGAAGCTGCACTTTGAGATTCTCGTGCTCGGCGACGTACCCACCGATCGCTGGACTCCAAACGACCGAGACTTCCGTCATTCCGAACCCGCTGCGCTCGAGGAGGGCTTCCACGTATCGAGAAAAAACGTTTTTCGAGAGAAAGATTTGTTTTCGCGTGACGGAAACAAACGCATCTTGCGTCTCACAAGGGCTGGCACCCGTCTCAAGCAGCGTGCGTTTCATCGTGAAAAAGATTCGGAGTCCCTTTTCGTCCCACGTCCACAAAGGCGCATACGGCACAGGAAGCATTTCCTCCACAGACACCTTCTCAAATAGAAAGCGCACCATCGCCCGTGTGTGATCTTCGGGATACAACTCGTAATCCTCCACCCTTCCCGGGCTGGTGTACGTCAAAATCAACGACTCCCTCCCACCAGACCGCGCGGGCGATGCGTCGAGACCGATGGAATCCAACTTCATATAACGAAACGTCTCTGGAAGCGTGACGGTTGCCATGTAGTCAGAAATGAGATGTGTGTCCAATTCGACAATAAAAATTAGCATGATCTTTTTTCGTCAATATTATTAAGAATGATTTCTCGCACGACGCTCGCAACTTCCCCGCAAGCGAAAAGGGTGGAGAGTTCGTCTCCGGGCTTCAATTGTACCACATTTTTAACAACTTGTCCAGTATGACGTACCCTTGTCAAGGAAAAACCTCTCGCCAAGCACGCCAAGGGGGAGAGCGCCTCGAGTTGTGCCGCCGCCTGAGCCACACGTTTTTCCCCGCGCTCCAACGAAATTCGAGCACCCTGATTCAAGCGCTCCTCCAAAAAATCGACGCGCTGGGACGCCTCCTCAATCTTGCGATACGGAAATTGAAAGCACGTCCGGTTTTCGAGCGCGCGAAGCTGGTCGAATGACGCCGAAAATCGACTCCTCAATGCGAGATTCAAGCGCTTTTTCCTCGAATTGAGCCGTTCCTTCCAATCCAACGCGTCGGGCGAAACCAACTCTGCCGCCTCGGACGGCGTGAGCGCGCGCCGATCCGCCACGAGGTCGCAAAGCGTGACGTCGATCTCGTGCCCCACCGCCGACACGACGGGCAACTCCGATTCATATATCGTTCGGATGAGACTCTCGTCGTTAAACTCCCACAAATCCTCCATGCTTCCCCCGCCACGAGTGAGGATGATGCAATCTATGCCGAGCGTCGTCGCGACTCGGTTGAAAAAACGCACCCCCTCGGCAAGTTGCCGTGCGGCGCCGTTCCCTTGGACAGGCGAGGGAAAAATACAGACATCCACTTGGCTCCAACGCCGCCGCAGAACTTGGAGAAAATCGTGGATTGCCGCCCCGTCCGGACTCGTGACGACCCCAACCCGACGAATCCACGAGGGAATCGGTTTCTTGTGGCTTGAATCAAAAAGTCCCTCCTCGTGCAACTTTCGTTTGAGTTGAACGAAAAGTTTTTCGAGCGCACCAAGTCCTTTGTGTTCGATAGACGAAACGACAATTTGGTACGAACCGCGCGGGGGATAGACGTCGATACGACCCGTGCAGACGACCTCAAGACCGTTGCGCATATCGTCGAGCGGCGAACGATTACGATTCCACAGGACAGCCGAAAGCTGCGCGCGGTCGTCTTTGAGCGTAAAATAGCAGTGTCCGGAACTCGAGATGGAGAGGTTGGTTATTTCTCCGCAGACTTCCACCTCGGAATACACGGTGCCGAGGAGGTTTTGGATGCCGGTGGTCAGTTGATGTACGGTAAAAATCATTTTTATACGAAGGACCCAATGAGCTTGATTTTTCACACAAAAGAGAGTATCCGTGGTGAGCAAGCCCCGACCGCAGACGGTTTGCGCTTCGACCCTCACGATTCCTCTTCTTTATAATCATCGTACTTTATCGTCATCGTACTTTATATTACTTCGCATTGAAATTTCTGGTTTTGTCCGCCATTGGCATTTGCGCGGGTTCAAAGCCCCCCCCTTGCAAAGAGTTGTTGGAGTGGGTAAAATGTGGGAGAGCGTTTTGGTGGAAAAGGCGCATCATGGTCGAAAAATGACATGCCATTCCATGAAAAATTGAATTCATTTGGGACTCGTTTCGAGGTGGAACACGTTTAATGTATCCGACTTTTCCTTGGATTATAGCCATCGTCCTTTTAATGGGCATCTCCGCGTTTTGCTCTGCCTCCGAGTCGGCTCTCTTTAGTCTGACGGGCACTCAAGTGCGCAAAATGTCGAACGGCAGTCCAACTGAACGTCGGGTTGCAATGCTCCTCTCTCGCTCCGCTGAGACGTTGCTGGGCGCGCTCCTTCTCACGAATCTCGTCGCCAATATGCTCTACTTCAGCATTGTTTCGATTTTTACGCTTCGAATTCAACACGGTTTGGGAACGACAAAAGCAGGCTTTTTTAGCACGGCGGCGCTCATCCTTATGATTTGCCTGTGTGAGATTCTCCCGAAAGGACTCGCCTTGGCTATCCCGCAGATCGTTTCGCGATTGGCGTCGGGGCCCGTCTCGATCTTGATTTGCGCGCTAAAACCATTTTTGTTCCTTCTTTCTTTGGTCGCTCGATTATCGACACGGCTCGTCGCGCCAAGCCTTCATGTGGAGCGAAGTATCGACCTCCTTGATCTTGAGCGTGCGATTCAAATTTCGGAGAAATCCCCCACTCCGCTTCAGGAGGAGAAACGGATTTTAAGGAACATCGTGTCGCTCTCGGAGATGGAGGCGGAAGAAGTGATGCGTCCCCGATCGCTTCTCCCGATCGTATCGGCTCCCGTTGGTCTCGACGCCTTTAATACCCTTCCGCCGGGGTGCGATTGGCTCTTTATTCGAGATTTCTCGGCAATCGAAGGATCCGATTCGGACGAGATTGCGTATGTTTTCCCTGCGGCACGCCTCCCGCTCGTCCCCTCGAAAGGGCTTGATTCGTTGGAGAAGTACGCTATCCCCGCGATTTATGCACCTTGGAACGCTTCAGCAGGGAGTTTGCTCAACACGCTTCGAACGCAAAAACGGGAGACGATCGTCATCATCAATGAATATGGGGAGACGATTGGTGCCGTTTTGCTCTCCGACATCAACGAGATTGTCTTCTCCGAGAATGCCGAGCGGGTGTTTCGTCTCACGCACGAAAAACCCATCCGCGAGACCGCCCCGGGGCGTTGGGTCGCGTCTGGATTCATGAATATGCGCGATTTCTCGGACTTCTACGGAATAAAAAAACCCGATAGTGACGCGGCAACGCTCGGGGGGTTCTTGATGGAATTGTTGGAGAAAATCCCCCAGTCGGGCGACGAGTGCGCGTGGGACGATTTCTCGTTCCGGGTACTCTCGCACGAGACGCAGGAGAAGATGAAGGTCGAAATTCTGCGCAGTCCGAAGGAGAAGAAATGAGACCTGGTTTTGCACTCCTCTGGCTCCTTTTTCCCCTCGCGCTCGGTTGCGAGAAGGAGTCGGCGATTCCGATTCGTGGAACCTCCATGCTCCAGGCGTTTTATGGCGGCACGCGCCTCGAACGCTGCCCAACGTGTTTGTTTGAGGGGCCTGTGCCGGACGACGGATTGCGCATGTGCGTCAACTGTGGTTGGATTTTTGAGCGCGCAGCGTCTGACGATCCAAACTCTGGGGGCAAAATTCGCACCGACTTCGTCATTTTAGATAGGCACGCAGAGCCGAAGGTGGGAGACGTCGTTGCGGCAAGATTCCCTGGGACGCGCGATTTTGTCGTCAAACGTGTCGCGGCAACTCCTGGCGACGTGCTCGAATATCGTAAGGGAAAGTATTTTCTCAACGGGCGTCGCGTCGTCCGTCCGCTTAAAACGTTGGAGGAGCAGCTGATTTTGACGCACGACGATCGATTCCGACCGTTTGGCGTCTCGCGTTGGGCTTCATCCGGCGCGGCAGGGGCGCTTCGTCCGACACTTGGAGGTTGGGAAATATCGCTTGATCCAGACGAATCCGCCTCGCTCGTCTATCATCACGCGCAAGGGAGGCGTCTCCCCGATGGGCAAGGCGGTCTGAAGACGACTTTTGCGCCCTCCCCGGTCGTGAATCATCGATTCGAGAACGGAACCCAAATGAGAGCGGATTGGACGCACGCGGCGGACGAGTTTTTCCTTTCGTTCCACGTGGAGCATCTCGAGGGAAGCGGAGCGGTACTCGTTTTAATCCCAGCGGGGAACGAAATAGGAGCCTTTTGCTTTTTGCTTGACAATCGAAAGTCTCCAAACGGGGGAAATTTGCGGTCTTTTCCCTTGAAAAATATGGACAAAAATGGGAAATTTCGCGTAGCTGAGTATTGTTTGGGGACGAAATTGCCGATAGTGTCGGAAGGGGTGAAAATTTCCACAATGGACGGCGTGCTTCGTGTCTGGCGAGGCGACAAGCTGCTCGAGGAAGCTCCCTTGCGCGTCGATGGCGAACTCGCACCGCTCGAAACTCAAGCAGAATTGTCCGAGACAGAAGAGGAAAAACTGACGAAGATGAGGGATGCCACAAATGTTGCCGAAATACACTTTTTGGGAGAAATACGGGGGCGAATTTCCGCTTTGGCACTCTGGCGGGGGGAATATTATGGGAATTTTTTGGCAAATTCTAATTATTTTTCCCATTTTGACGAAAAGGTACTTGCATTTCTCCCAACTTCAGGGTACTATTTAATAGGAGATAATTTTTTGCTGAGCGACGACAGCCGACGACGTGGGGCGGTACCAAAAGAGAACATATTGGGTGTCGTTCGAAAAGTCCATGTGAAACACGAATCGTCTCTGCCGTTGGAGCGACGAAATCGACCATCCTACTTGCGCTATGTTCATGAATGAGGAAAGAGTGAAACGATTAACGATTATTATTCCGTATCACAATTCGCCGGAACGATTGGAGGAGACGCTCCTCTCATTATTGGAAAATAGACCCGAAGAGAGTGAAATTCTGGTGGTGTTGGACAGCCCCTATGAGAATCCTTATGAGCTTCAGGAGGACGAGGTGCGTTTTATCGATGCAGCTGAGTCCGATCGTTCGGACGCGGCGTGCATTCGGGCGGGCGTCGAGGCGTGCCAATCTGAGTTTTTCCAAATACTCCCCACGGGTGCGAAAGTGGACGAGGGGTGGTGTCTCGACCCCCTCTCTCGCATGGAGGAAGAATCGAAATTAGGCGCCTTGCTCCCCACGCAATCTCACTTTTGGGGACTGTTTTTCCGCAAGTCTGTTTATCAAAATCTCGGCGGATTCTCGACCGACTTTATACAAAAAGGGCACAACGAGGAGTTTCTCACCAAATTGCGCGAACATGGCTGGGACTACGCCGCCATTTCGCTCCCCAGTCTGGATATCCCAAACGAGCTGGTTGAGAAGTTGGATCAATGCGAGTCCGCGCTCATAGAATCTATGGCGCACGTGGCGGAGAAATTGACCAACACTCGAGATAAGAGGGACTCGTATGATTTTGCGATTCCTGCTCAAAACACCTCCACCCAAAACACCTCGACACCAAGCTCCCCAACACAAGGATTCGTGCAAAAACTAATGGACGGGTTCCTTCAATTCTGCCGTCGATTTTTCCCGAAAAAACCTGTGATGTAACGACGCGACCCGACTCGTGAAACTCCTTCAGAGTCGCGCGCTGTACACTTCACAAGAAAAACCAACGAGCCGTCTGCCGCAGAAACTACGACATCGGCTCGCTATGCTTATCGTGCTTTATAATACTTCTCGTTGAAATTTCACGCAAAGTATCCCAGCTCCAAAGAGTTACGGCGCGATCTTCTCCGAAATGACGCGAACCAAGTCGTCCTTGTGAACGCGCGTCTGCTCCAACGTGTCGCGGTCGCGAAGCGTGACGCAGCCATCCTCAAGCGTCTGGCTGTCCACCGTGATACAAAATGGCGTCCCAATCTCGTCCTGCCGACGATAACGCCGACCAATCGCTCCCTTTTCGTCGTAAAACGTGACGAAATGCTTCTTGAGTGCACCATAAATCTCGGACGCCAACTCGGGCATCCCGTCCTTCTTCACCAACGGGAAGACGGCAGCTTTCACGGGAGCAAGCCGCGGATGAAAGCGAAGGACGACGCGCTTCGCCATCTTGCCATTTTCATCCGGACACTCGTCCTCATGATACGCCTCGCACAAAAACGCAAGCGTGGCGCGATCCGCCCCAGCCGACGGCTCAATCACGTGCGGCACAAAACGCTCTCGCGTCAAGTCGTCAAAATAGGAAAGATCCTTCCCACTTCCACGATGTTTCGGCTTGCCGTTCTCGTTCAACTCGACTTCCAACGCGCCGTCTCGATTGACGAGTTTCCCCTCCATGTGGCTTCGGAGGTCGAAATTGCCCCGATGCGCGATTCCCTCCAACTCACCGTACTCGCCCTCAGGAAGGAAGGGGAATTGGTACTCAATGTCTGCCGTTCCGACGGAATAGTGGCTCAATTCGTCCTTGTCGTGCTCGCGGAGACGGAGTTTTTCGCCCGCCAAACCCAATTCCGTATACCACTTGAATCGACGATTTCTCCAATACTCGTACCACGCCCTCGAAGTGCTCGGCTCGCAAAAGAACTCACACTCCATCTGCTCGAACTCGCGCGAACGGAAGGTGAAATTCCGCGGTGTGATCTCGTTGCGAAAAGATTTCCCCTGCTGCGCGATTCCGAAAGGAACCCGAATACGCGTGCTGTCGAGAACGTTCTTGAAGTTGACGAAAATCCCTTGCGCCGTCTCCGGTCGAAGAAACGCGGCATCGTCCTCGCCACCCAGAGCGCCAACGATCGTTTTGAACATGAGATTGAACTCTCTCGGTGGCGTGAGCGTTCCAAGATGCTTCGCCTCTGGAGCAAGGACTTGTGCGAAATCCCCCACGCTCTCCAACGACAGAAGCTGGTCGCCCAAAACGAGTTGATCGGCATCCTTAGCACGGAGGTTGAAAAACTTCATTGCCCGCGCAGAAATGCTTTCGTCCCAACTATCCGCCTGCGGGTCGCCCAAGACGAAAACGCGCTGTCCTTTCGCCTCAGCCCACCGCCCACGAAGCTGGTCGTATCGATAACGCCGTTTCGACTCCGTGCAATCAACCATGAAATCGTGGAAAAGATCATAATGCCCCGAACATTTCCACACCTGCGGGTGCATGATAATGGAGCAATCCAACCCCGTCATTTCGTATTTTGAGGGTGCGCCCTCGTCGAGTTTTTGCTCGTTGTGGGTCGAAACCATATCCTCCCACCACGCATTTTTCACATTGCGTTTAAGCTCCACACCCAAGGGACCATAATCCCAAAAACCATTTAATCCGCCGTATATTTCGCTGGATTGAAAAAGGAAACCTCGCTTCTTGCACAAAGCGACCAAGTCTTTCATCTCCATGGGAGTTCTCCTACTCGAATTTCGTTAAACAAAAAAGTATTGCACTATTCTATCACAAAAAGAAAAAACGTCCAGAGGGGCACCGGGTGAAAATATTTCCCAGGGAGCCTTCAAAAAAGTTGGCGTTCGAGATTCTCAGGAACCGTGAGCGGAGGGCGCAGCCCGGAGTTCCGGACGGGTGGGAAAATCGTTCGGCGCTTCATATCTGGAACTACGCTTCGCTCCGTTCTCGGCTCAGACCTTTCCCCTTGCTCTCCCAAGAGGATGCGTAGTGCGCAGCTCCTGCGTCGGGCAAACCGAAATTCAAACGAGATGTATCATAAAATTGGATCGAAAGATGAAGAGATTCCACTTCCCATTTCGTTTCTCTTACGTAAAATTTATTCGTTTGTGTAAAACTATCGTAAAAATCGGCTTGAAAGTGTTTTGTTCACCTTGCAATTTTCCCGAAATGGATATAATAAAGGGAGAATTGAAAGCGACTCGAGTGCGAAATCCCGCAAATCAACCGCCGAATAGAGCGTTTCGGGGCAAAATCCGTCGGTCGCGTCCGAATTTTTGATGTTCTTAACAAGGAGCAACCGTATGAGCACTTGTCGATACGCACACAATAGCGCGACGAATCCCACCCCAGAAGAGGAAGTGGCAAACGCGCTCACCCATGGCATGGGCGTGGTTTTGTCGATCCTGTCATTGTTTTTCCTGATTCTCAAAGCGCTGTTCGACGCGCCAGAAGCCATTCGAATCCCCTCGTTGATTGGGTTTTCGATTTTTGGACTCTCCCTCATTTTCCTCTACGGGATGTCGACGGTTTATCACTCCCTCCACGAGGGGCGTTTGAAGGACGTATTCCAAGTCCTCGACCATCTGGCGATCTATATCTTGATTGCTGGCAGCTACTCGGCATACTGCTTGAGCGCCCTGTACGAGTCGATCGGACTGCGTATGTTCTGCGTCATTTGGGGACTTGCTCTCACGGGCGTCGTTTCTCAACTCATTTGGGGCAAAAAGTTCAAAATCTACTCCCTCATCCTCTATCTGGCGATGGGTTGGCTCATCATTCTCGAGGTCCGAACCGTTTTGGAGATAATTCCCACCGCAACATTTTGGTACATTCTCGGAGGAGGGCTTGCGTATACGATTGGATTCGTCTTTTACGCTCTCCAAAGAATCAAATGGATGCACACTGTTTGGCACTTTTTCGTCCTCTTCGGAAGCGCCTTCCATGTCGTGGCAGCTTTCTCGATCATTTAAAACTCACCGTCGATACGAAACGTACTCGTTCCCACTATACCCATCGTGCGAGACTCCCGAGGAGGGTGCTGTGAAAAAAGCGCACAAAGACGTGGATACGCGCTGGAGAAAGAATGGAAATTTGTTTCAAAAGCATTGCCACTTGAAAACACGATCTCTACGCGCACAAAAAAACCGGTGTGCACTTTAGTACACACCGGCGCGATAGCAGCGGAGGGACTCGAACCCCCGACAAGCGGATTATGACCCCGCTGCTCTACCAACTGAGCTACACTGCCACTTGGATTTGGGCAACCCCCAACCAAATTACACCGCCCATTATAGCGCGACTTGCGAAAATGTCAAGAGGGGGGGGAAAAGTTTTTTCCGCCTTCTGCCCCGCTCTTTTCGCTTTTCTCCCCACTTTTTCGCCACCTCCCCTTCTATTCTTCAGAATATTCTGGTATAATGAGGGGTGTTTTTTCAAAATCCTTTTTCCTGAAGATCAAAATCACATGTTCAATACGATACTTTTTGCCGCCCTCGATCTCCAATTCTGGTGGGTCGTTTTGCAATGCGCAATCGCGCTCGGTTTGATTATTTTTGTCCACGAGTTGGGACACTTCCTCGTCGCGAAAGCGTGCGGGGTTCGGTGCGATAAATTCTACATCGGCTTCGACTTTTTCGGACTCAAACTCTGCAAGTTCAAATGGGGTGAAACCGAGTACGGAATCGGCATTTTCCCTCTTGGTGGATACGTAAAAATGCTCGGGCAGGAAGACAATCCGGGTGAGTTGAAGGAACGACTCGCTAAGGCAAAAGCGGCTCGAGAAGCGCTTGAGAATGATGCCAACGCAAAAATTGATCCGAACTCCATGATGACGGACGAACAAATTCTCGAGGCAGAGAATACGATCAATGACCCCCGAAGCTACCAGTCGAAATCCGTTCCGCAGCGCTTGGCGATTATCGTCGCGGGCGTTACGATGAACGTTATTTTCGCGTTCGTGGTGGCTTTTGCGGCATATCTCATCGGCGTGAACAAGTCCCCGTGCACTATAAGCAACACCATGCCCGGTATGGCGGCGTGGGAGGCTGGTCTCGAAACGGGCGACACCATCCTTGCAATCAATGGGAACGAACTGCGTTATTCCGAAGAGGTGCAGAAAAACGTCACTCTCGGGAGCCAGCTCGATAAGGGCATCGCGATCACGTATCGTCGCGAGGGCGTGCAGGCGAATCAGGGCACACTTGCCTTCCCGCGCAAGGTCGCGCTCGCGCCAATGCTCGGCGTAACGCAGCCATGCAGCAATTTGGTGCTTGTCGACGGAGCGTTCCCCGCGTCCGCTGCCTTCAATGCGGAGAAAAAGTCGGGCAAAAAACTCGAAAAAGGGGACACGATCGTTGCCATTAATGGTGTCGAGGTGCGATCGTTTCGCGAGTTTAAGAGGAATACATACGCCCATTGGGGTGAGCCTGTCGTTCTCACCATTGCGAGAGCAAGCGGGAGCGCCCAACGCGAGAGAGAAAAGGCGCTCCTCAAGCTGACGCCCAACGATGTGCTGCTGTACGAGGAAATTCAGACAAAGTATCTCGAAGGCGCGGAACGCTTCGATTTCGCGCTTCAAACCAACAAACTCAAGCACTTCGGCATCGTTTTCGAGATGGGCGAGATTCAGGCGACGAGGAATGGTATCAATGGTCCCACCCCGGCGCGCGAGGCGGGATTGAAGGCGGGAGACAAGCTGCTCGCCATGGAAATCAACGGTCAGATGGAGAGCGTGGGGGATCCCATGACGCTGCCGTATCGCATTCATCAGATCGCAAAAACGCAGGACTCTATCAAGTTCAAGGTGTGGATCGCTCCGACTGCCGAGGACAAGGAGAACACCCAGGGGCGCGAGGAAGTGATCGAGCTGAGTTTGTTGAAGGACGAGACGCCAGTCGATTCGTTCATGGTCGGTGGAGGAATTGCGATTCCCGAGTTGGGGCTGGCGTATTATCCTTCCGAGACCGTCGCGGCAGTCGTGCCCGGCTCGGAAGCCGAGAAAGCGGGCGTCGTTCCGGGGGCGAAGTTGGTGTCGATTCAGATGCTTTATAATCCGCCCGAGAAGGAGAATCCCACGGAGGAAGAGAAAAAGCTCCGAGAGATTTTCCCCGAGAAAGATAGCGCGGTTGCGATGAATCCAGATGTCGCGAAGCTCGCCATGCTCTTTTTCGAGAACATTCAGTTGTACCCCATTGAGGGGACGCAGGTGTATGTCGTTTTGGATATGCCGAAAAAGGAAGGTGCCTCGGTTTCTATGCGGCTCGAAGCGTCGCTGCCGCTTGCGGAGTACGACGACGTTTATGCGTCAAAATTTGGGTTGGGGTTTGAGCCTCAAACGATTTTCATCAGGGGTTCGATAATGGATGCCGTTGTGTTGGGAGCGGAGGAGACGTGGAACTCGCTCACGATGGTGTTCCAAATGCTCGAGAAACTCTTCTCGGGTCAGGTCTCCGTGAAAGGTCTCGGCGGACCGATCCTTATTGCCCAGGCTGCGTACAAATACGCGCAGCATGGTTTGTCGGCGCTCCTCATTTTCACGTGTTTGATTAGCGCGAACCTTGCGGTCGTCAATCTTCTGCCGATTCCGATTTTGGACGGAGGGCATGTCGTGTTCCTTCTCTACGAGGGAATCACGGGGCGCGCGCCGAATGAGAACCTTGTCGTTATTTTGTCCTACCTCGGGCTGCTCTTCTTCTTGGTTTTGACGATTTTCGTCTTTTGCCTCGATTTAGGGTTCATTTCACGACTATAGGTCTCACGATGCGATTTCCTTTATCCCTCAACCTTGCCATGGGGCGCTACCTTCTCGGGCAGCGCCTTCGTGGCGTCAGACGTTTTCCTCTCGTTTTGATGCTGGAGCCACTTTTCAAGTGCAATCTCCATTGCGCGGGCTGCGGTCGAATTCGAGAGTACGCCAATTTTATGCACGAAATGATGGCGCTCGACGACTGTCTCGACTCGGCGACTTCGTGCGGCGCGCCGATCGTGAGCATCTGCGGCGGCGAACCTTTATTGTACCCGCAGATTGGCGAGCTGGTGCGAATTTTGACGCGCGAACAAAAGCGACACGTCTACCTTTGCACCAACGGGCTGCTGCTCAAAAACCACATCGACTCGGACACATTTCGTCCCTCGTCGCGTTTTTTCGTCAACGTTCATCTCGATGGCATGGAGCAAAATCACGATGCCGCGACGGGTCGTTCTGGCGTCTTCCACGCTGCCTTGGAGGGTGTGCGCGCGGCAGTCGCGAAAGGATTTCAAGTGTGCGCCAACACCACGCTCTACAAGGAATCGTCGGTGGAGGAAATTTCGGAGTTATGCGCGCTCCTCGAATCCCTCGGCGTCTCGAGTATCATGCTTGCGCCAGCGTTTTCGTACGAGGCGTTCGACACACGATCCGCGCACGATTTGTTCCTTGAGAAGGAGGAGACGCACGCGAAATTCCGGCAGTTGGAGTCGATTCTCAAGGGGCGAAAGCTCGCCACCACGCCACTATATATGGATTTTCTCACGGGTCGTCGCACCTTGCCTTGTGCCGCGTGGGCGAATCCGACGCGAAACGTTTGTGGGTGGAAGGGACCTTGCTATCTTCTCACGGACGCGCACTACGAGTCGTATGCCGAGCTGCTCGAAAAGACGGCGTGGGAGGATTTTGGTCCTGAGGGTTCCGACGCGCGTTGCCGCAACTGCATGATGCATTGTGGATTTGAGCCGGGCGCGGTTTTTGAGGCGAGCGCAAGCCTTCCGTTGGCAATTCGCACCGCGTTGTGGCAGCTGGGATTGGGGTGAGTTATACAACGTTCCCGAAACCCGAGCCGAGAACGGAACGAAGCGGAGTTGCAGAGCAATCCCCCTCTTTCAGAGGAGTGACCTTTCCGTGGAAGGAGAGCGCTCCTGCTCTCCACCAAATTCTTCCAGAGGAGTGGCAGCCGCAGCCTGACGGGGTGTTTTGACGAACGATACTCCCTCCGTCCAGAGACTCTCAAACGCGAAATTTTTTGATCGCAGCCCAAAATGAAAATTTATTGTCGCTCCCCCTTGACGCTGCGAGGAAAATGTGCTACAATCGTGCGTATGAAAATTGAAATCGTCCACACATTCCGTATTTTTAGCTGGCTCTGGCGTCGATTCGCCAGGACCGGGATGGTGTGTTGATATTCAAAAAGGTCGATGGCGGTTGAGACAACACTCTGCCGCTTTTTTTTATGAATGGATAGCTCGCCCGAGTCCTTTTGAGGGATTCGGGCGAGCTTTTTTTGTTGCTCTAATAATTTTGGGGTCATTGCCATGCTAAATTTATCGTATCGTCAATTTGAGGAAGCGGCGAAAAAGGGGGAGATTGTTCCAGTTTTCGCCGAGTTTTTAGCCGATATGGAGACGCCCGTTTCCGTGCTGCACCGGTGTTGTGCCGACGAAAATGTCTTTCTCCTCGAGAGCGTCGAGGGAGGAGAGCGCTTCGGGCGGTACTCTTTTTTGGGTCTTAATCCGCGCGGTGTTTTCACGATTGAAGGTGGGAAAGCGTTTTATACGCAGAACTTCGTCCGCAAGGAAATTCCCTTGGCGCCGGACGAGTGCCCGTTGGACTCGCTGCGCCAACTCACGCTCCAGAAGAAGTTCGTCGAGGTCGAGGGCGTCCCTCCTTTGTGCGGCGGCGCGATCGGGTTTTTAGCGTATGAAGCTGCTACCATGTTTGAGGATCTGCCGAAACCTGCCCCCGATCAGACGCTGGCGGCGTTCATGATTGTCGACGAAATGATCGCGTTCGACAACATTCGACACACGATTAAGATCATCATTTGCGTTCATACAAACGACTACAAAAATCTTACTGAGGCGTATGCGGACGCGGAATTGAGGGCGGAGAGTCTCGCGAGCCGGATACGTATCCCGGCAAGGATTCGCGACGGTGGGATTCTCGGCGTCTCCCCGACCTCCAACGCTCCGCGTGAGAAGCCCGAGGCGCTCAAGAGCAACGTTTCGAGGCTCGAATTTTGCGAGAGAGTAGAGCGTGCGCGCCAGAATATCCACGACGGAGAGTGCATTCAGCTCGTGCTCTCCCAACGCTTCTCTGCGCCGCTTGAGTCGCCGCCGCTTGAGATTTATCGTCGTTTGCGTCTCGTGAATCCATCGCCCTACATGTTCTATCTTAAGCTGGGCGATCGGGTGCTTGTTGGCTCCTCGCCGGAGACTATGGTCAAACTCGAGAAAAATTGCTCGTCGCTGCGACCTATCGCGGGCACGCGTTGGAGGGGGCGCGACGCGCAAGAGGATATCGCGCTTGCGAACGAACTCCTCCAAGACGAGAAGGAGAGGGCGGAACATCTCATGCTCGTCGACTTGGGGAGGAACGACTTGGGCAGGACTGCCGACCCGGGCACGGTCCAGGTCAAATCGCTCATGAAGGTGGAGCGCTACTCGCACGTCATGCACCTCGTGAGCGACGTGGAGGCGCGTCTGGCTCCTCAATTTGATGCAATCGATCTCATCAAAACGACCTTCCCTGCCGGGACGCTCTCTGGCGCGCCGAAGGTGCGAGCGATGGAGTTGATTCATGAGTTGGAGGGGGAGCCGCGCGGCGTCTATGGCGGGTCCGTCGGCTACGTGAGCTACAACGGCAGCATGGATATGGCAATCACGATTCGAACCATGGAGATTCACCGTCACGAAATCCACATCCAAGTCGGGGCGGGCGTGGTGTTCGATTCTATCCCCGAAAAGGAATATAACGAAACACTCAACAAGGCTGGCGCGCTCTTTAGCGTCGTGGAAGGGAGGAAAGAATGATTTTCGTCTTGGATAATTACGACTCGTTCACGTATAATTTGGTTCATTTGCTCTACGAGTTGGGAGCAAAGGTGGAAGTGCGGCGCAATCGAGAAACGACGACGGACAAAGTCCTCTCGGGCGTCGCGTCAGGGCGATACTCAGGGATTCTTCTCTCGCCAGGCCCCGGGCGTCCCGAGAATGCGGGAGTCATGCCAGAGCTAATCCTCGCCCTGCAGGGTCGGCTTCCGATCATGGGTGTTTGCCTCGGGCATCAAGCGATTGGGCAAGCCTTTGGCGCGCGAGTCGTCTCGGCAAAAAGGATCATGCATGGCAAACTCTCCTACATCACGCACGATGGCAAGGGTATTTTCGCCGGCTTGCGCAACGAGTTCAAGGCAATGCGCTACCACTCCCTTGCGCTCGAAGAAGCGACGCTGCCTGAGAGTTTGGAGATTTCCGCGCGATCGGAGGATGGCGAGATTATGGGGATTCGACACAAGACCCTCCCCATTGAGAGCGTGCAGTACCACCCCGAGTCGATCATGACCACTGGCGGAAAGACGCTCGTTTCCAACTTCCTCAAGATGTGCCGATGAGGTGGCTGAATCGACGCAGCGAGGAGCCGGGGGACTCATATACCGCGTGGCGGAACCGTCCCTCGGAGACGAAAATGGCATGAATTCCCTCGATTTTCCATGAAATGTTTCACGGTTTTTTTTGTTGTACTTTTGGGGAATATACGGAAAGTCGGAAAAACTTGCGGGTGCTTCAAATTTTGGTGCCTGACCCGCTGAGGTCGTGAACGGGACGAATCGTAGTTCCGGGGCAGTTCCCCCTCTTTAGTGGAGAATTGAGGGGTGGGGAAAAATGGTTTTTGATCGTATTTTGAGGGCACCCATTTAGGGGAACAAAAGTTTTTTGTTTCCCGCATATCCTACCAACCCATCGACGGTCGCGAGCATATCAAAGGTTTCTTGAAGGAGGGTTGAAAACGCTTCCACGAAACCAGGAATTCAAACAGACGTCCATTTTAGTCCCTTTTTTCGCATTTCCCAGAGAAAAAACTTCACCTTTCGCAATCGAGTCTATAAAGCACTCACCCTAAAGATTGTTGCCCGAGAATCCAAACGTTTTAATCCGCGTTTCGTAAAACTGTGTTTGAGTGCGTAGAAACAATACCTCTCAAAAACACCTCAAAAACAATCAAATTAACGAACATCAACTCTACTGCGTAAATTCTGTGCTAAAACCCACTTTTACGAAAAACATCCGATCGCAAAAAACACCAAATAGCCACATGGGTTAGTCCTTTCGATTGAGCAGGTTTCGTTTGGTTTTTGCGGAAAGTTCGCTATTGTTTGGGGATGGCTCAAGAGGAATATCCATCTCTTTGAGCCACGCAATGACCCGAATAATCATCCAATCCCACTCCATCTCCATTTTTGAATGTTTCATGTTTTTTTTCAAATTGGTCAAAAGTTGGTCTAATCTCAATCGTATTTATACATATTTTCCTTTAAAATTCCCGTTTTGTGCGGCACTTTGATAGCCCGGGGGACGTAAATTTTAAAGGAGAACGAGTATAGAAAATGCCGCACCAGCACCAACTTTTTTGATGCTTCGGACAAAAAAAACGTCCCCCCCGCTTGTTTTTTCTTCGTTCCTCGTGTACGATACAATAGACGGACGCCGTTCGGTCGTTTCGAGGCGTTCGACCTGCCATTTTTATTTCAGAGGAGTTGCGTATGACAACAAGACGTAATTTTTTGTATGCCGGTGGCTTAGCGGGTCTCGGTGGTTTTTATTTCATGGAAAGCGCGGCTGCCGCCAAAGGTGACGACATCATCAAGATGCAGGCGCCCGAGCAAAATCCCGATCGCGATCTCTGGGAGAAGGAGGGGAAACACCTTCGAGTCGCGCTCATCGGCTGCGGGTGGTATGGGAAAAGCGACTTGTTCCGCATGATTCAATGCGGCGGGGAGAAGATTGAAGTCGTCGCATTGTGCGATGTCAATCAAAAGATCCTGCACGAAGCCGGCGCGCTCGTCGCGGAGCGTCAGGCGTCGAAGAAAACGCCCGTGCTCTACAAGGATTATCGGCAGATGCTCTCCGAGAACAAGCTGGACGTCTGTCTCGTCGGCACGCCAGACCACTGGCACGCGCTGCCGATGATTGCTGCGGTCGAGGCGGGGTGCGACGTTTATGTCCAAAAGCCGATTGCGGTCGATGTGATCGAGTGCCACGCGATGTTCAAGGCGGCGCGCAAACACCAGCGCGTCGTGCAGGTCGGGCTTCAGCGCAGAAGCACCCCGATTCTCGTCGACGCCAAGAAGCGCTTCATCGATTCGGGAGAAATTGGCGAGGTCGCATACGTCAACATGTTTTGCGACTATGGTCAGCGGGAGAGAATCCTCACGCCGACGCAGCCGCCGGAGGAGTTGGACTTCGATTTCTGGACGGGACCGGCTCCCATGCGTCCCTATTATAATACGTACCACTTACGCAGCTGGCGCGCCTTTATGGAGTACGGCAACGGAACCATCGGCGACATGGGCGTTCATATGTTCGACATGGTGCGTTGGCTTCTCAATCTCGGCTGGCCCGCGCGCGTCACTTCCAACGGCGGCATCTTCGTGAATCGGAAGGGTACTCCCAACATCTCCGACACGCAGAACACCCTCTTTGAATACGAAAATCTCACGGTCAGTTGGGAACATCGCCACTGGAGCGAGGTTCGGGAACCGCGTTTCGGCTGGGGGTCGACGCTGTTCGGCACGAAAGGAACGCTCAAGGCGAACTCGACGGCGTGCGACTTCAAGCCCCTCGGCAACGCGCCCTGGCACAAAGTCGACGCGGCAACGGAATTTGATCGCTACCCCTCCGACGAGACGGAGCCGGGTTTGGAAGTGCGCGTGGCGGGAGCCAATCGGGCACATATGTGGAATTTCCTCGCGCGCATCGTCGATCGCGGTCGCCCCGTCTCGGACATTGAAGAGGGGTACATCTCCTCCGCCTGCTGCATCCTCGGCAACATTTCGCAAGCGCTCAATGGCGCAACGCTGGAGTGGGACGCGGAAAACGTGTGCGTAAAAGACAATCCCGAGGCGAACGCGCTTCTGCGCCGCACATATCGCGCCCCGTGGAAGCATCCCGAGGCGTGAGCGAAGCGCTCTAACGCAGCATTAAAAGAGGAGCCGTCTCGAGTGGCGGCGTCCTCTTTGTTTCCTACGTGACACCTGCGTGTTCCCTACGTGGACGACCCCGTTTTCTCGCTCAGAACCGCATACGAAACATCACAAAGGTCGCGCATCTCGGCAAGAGTCAGTTGTTCCGCGCGCATCTCTCCCGAAAGATTCATGCGACGCAGGATTTCGTCGACGTCCGACTTCTCGAGCCGTTTTTTGAACACCGAGATAAGCTCGCTGCGCAGGAACTTCCGCCGATGCAGAAACATGGCGCGAATGAACTCATGAAACCGTGGCAAGTCCCGAACGAGCGCGCGCTTTTCGAGGTTGCGCTCTATATGGACGATGGCAGAATACACCTTCGGGCGCGGAATAAAGACAGACGGCGGGAGCGTCCGAACGATTTCGACGTCCGCCTGACACTGAACCCAGAGACTCAGCGCGCCATAGTCCTTCGTGCCGGGCGCTGCGCACATTCGGTCGCCAACCTCCTTCTGAATCGTGATCGTCATTGACTTTGGAGGATTCTCAAGCGCAAGCAGGTTCGAAATGATCGGCGTCGCGACGTTGTACGGAAGATTCGCCGCAAGTTTGAACTCCCCGTCCAGATGCTGCGCTCGAATTTCCTCAATCTTCTCCAAAACGACAGGATTCAGGCAATTCTTGTTCCGAAGAATGTCCTCGTTCAGGATCGTGACGTTGGAGCACTCGTGCAGTTCCTCCGACGCGAGCTGATAGAGCTGCGGGTCCAACTCGACCGTCACGACATGTGCGGCAAGCGGAGCCATCTGGATCGTGAGTCCTCCAGAGCCAGAGCCGACCTCGAGCACGACGTCCGTCGGACGAATATCTGCGCGCCGAACAAGGAGCTTGAGCAAATTTTGGTCGAGCAAGAAATTCTGCCCCAGCTGGTGTCTCGGCGTAATGCCCGCTTCCTCGAAACGTCGGAGGAGGAACGAAAGTGTTTGATCTTGCATAAAAATGTAGGTGGAAAAGTTTCACAAAAACAGCCGCGCCTACCACGAGACGCATTCTGGGGATTATACCACAGGTTCTTGTTTTTGTAAAGGGGCGACGTCGTGGTGACAAAAAGTTTGGGTACCTTCAAATTTAGTGGGTACCCTTTTGGGGGACGAAGGTTTCTCGCTTTCCACACATCTTGCCAACCCATCGGCGGTCAGTTTTTGAGTGAAAGTTTGAAAGCGCTTTCTCAAAATCACGAATTCAAACAAACGCCCATTTTGCCCCCTTTTTCGCATTTTCCTGGAGAAAAAACTTCGCATTTGGCGATAGACAGCGAAAAATACGGTCTCAAAATAATATCGTCCAAAAAGCACAATGTTTTAGTCCGCGTTTCGGAAAAATGCGTTTGAGTGCGTAAAAACAAGTGTGAAACACACGTCAAAAACACCTCAAAAACAATTAAATTAACGAATATCAACCCTGCTGCGGAATTTCCGAGCTAAAACTCACTATTTAAAAACATCCGATCGCAAAAAACACATAAAAAACGCTTTTTTCACCAAAAAGAATCAAAAAGTGCAAAAGTAAGAAACGCGTCAAATCCCTATTTTTACGTAATATGACATTTTTACGAATAGCGGACTAAAACACTTTGAAAAAAATCTATAATCATACAACCTCGTAAAAATAGGCATATCGCAAAACACCCCGAAAAAGTACTTCACATCTTTGATTTTTTGAAAAACCGCACGAAAACCATTTTCAGGATATTCGGAGCCGTGAACGGAGGGCGTAGCCCGTAGCTTCGGATGGGTGGCAGAATCGCTCGGCGGGTCAGCCACCAAAATTTGAAACACCGGCGCCTCCCAACGAGAAAAACTGGATAAATTTCGCCAATTCTCCGCATTTTGCCTATTTGCGCAACATCAATTTGCAAGCGCCCAAAAAGTTGCGGTCGGCAGGTGTTGGTGGAATCCGTGGTACAACCTGCCTAAATCGTTCTGTTGCAACCTCCTCCCCGTGGCGAGAGCTGCGGAAATGCGACAAAAAGCAAGAAACGCCGCAAACACCTGAAAATACGGACTCTGCGTACATAAAAAAACCCGCTTGCAATCGCTTGCAAACGGGAAACATGGGCAGGGTCGGGATCGAACCGACCACACATGGATTTTCAGTCCATTGCTCTACCTACTGAGCTACCTACCCGACGTTGTTTACGCTGGCGAAATGTTTCGTTTTGAAACCCTCCCACCTCGACAACACGCGTAAATATACCAGAAAAAGATTCTGTGTCAAGCCCCCCCACGGAAATTTTTCGACTACATTTCGTTTCAAATGCGATGGATACTCGATTGGGGAATGTTTGACGGGGTATTTGAGCGGTCGTGCGGGGTGAAAAACGGCTTTATAATACTTCGCGTTGAAATTTCCGATTCCGTCCGCCGTCGGAGCTACGCACCACGGCTCGCAAAGCGTCGCGAAAAACGGGAATTTTAAAGGAGAACGTGTATATAATACTTCGCGTTGAAATTTCCAGTACCGTCCGCCGTCGGAGCTACGCACCACGGCTCGCAAAGCGTCGCGAAAAACGGGAATTTTAAAGGAGAACGTGTATATATACGGTCTAGGAGCGATTGGTATGCGTTTCCTCGGAATTGTTTCGATCGTCAGTACAATAGTTGAACGAGGGGAGGAAGATCAGGCGGAATCCCAAACTGTCGATCTTGCTCTCAGGGGCGTTGCAGCCTCGAGCGGCAGAACGACAGCGCTCTGCTGCGGCACGCCAACTCCCACCACGAGAGACGCGGAAGGTTCCAGAATCAGGACCTTTAGGGTCGATAGCTGCGACGGGGGCGTACTCTCCATACCAGTCAGAGCACCACTCCCAGACATTCCCATGCATATCGTATAGTCCCCACGGATTCGCGGAATAGCTTTTCACTACGGTGGTGTTCCCGACGTACAACCCGTTTTGCGGCGTGCCCCAAGGAGACATGCCGTCGCAATTTGCAGCGCTTCCGTTGCAGGAGTCGCCAAAGCTGAACGCAGTTGTCGTTCCCGCACGGCACGCGTATTCCCACTGTGCTTCAGTAGGCAATTGGATCGAGAGTCTCGTGGCAGCTCGCAACCTCGAGCAAAATTCTTGAGAATCCCGCCAAGTCACACACACGACGGGGAAATTGTCTCCTCTCCATTTTTCCGGTTTCTCTCCCATCACGCTTTTCCACATCTGTTGTGTTACCTGAGTTTCAAGAATCCAGAAGCTCCTCGAGAGCGTTACACAATGCGCGTCGGATTTGTCGAGCGACCGGGCACCGCTCCACTCGGATCTCTCACCCCCCATCATAAATTCTCCCGCCGGGCACCATCGCCATGCGTACTCCACGTCATTAATCGTCTCAACGAAACGCTCGCCTGCACGACGCAGCAGAGTGCAAGCCTCCTCGATTGTCGTTGGAGATGAATGGATTCTCGTGGCTCGACGAGTAGAGAGAATGGTGTCCAATTTTGCCCGAACCTCTCGAAATTTTGGACCTTGCTCGCGCATTCCTGCTGCCCTCATCGCGTGGATTTGGGAATCGTACAGGAGACGAAGCTCCTCCTGTTTTTCGAAATACTCTACGGCATTAGAGATAAGCGGCGCCCCAGCGCTTTGCGCCACTTCGGACGTCTTCAAATAATCCACCAATATTTCTCGGTATATTTGAAGCAATTCGGTATGCCGACTTTTCAGCGCTTCCAAGTCTGCTAAAAGAGCACATTCTTTTTGTACGTCTTGTGCAGACGGTTTGTATTCTGGGAGAATTAGCACTGGATCTGCGCACGACGAAGTGGTTGAGAGGGGTGTGCTGGTTGAATCCGCCAGTGTGGTTGGAGGTGGGAGTGTGGTCG
>JAUNBK010000036.1:0-8771 GCA_030527105.1 Planctomycetia bacterium | reverse complement strand
AATCCGTCGGTGTGGTCGAATCCGTCGGTGTGGTTGGAGGTGAGAGTGTGACGAGCTGGTCCGCCAATAAGATATCCGTCCCGCCGAAGATTGCGTGAAAAGGCGTCTGTAGCTTGGTTTGAGCGGCTGCGCTCATTTGGGTTTGCTCTCGAACGTAAGAGAAAATCCTCGTTACACTCGGTTCCGCCCATTTGAGAGCCTCGATAAGATAATGCGAGAAAATGCTGAGAGATTTTTCGTCCCATTCGTACGCACGCTCCCCATCGGAGCAGGAATTTAGGATTGCAATCGTTTGCGTTGAGGGACGATTGCTCTGCTCTGAAATTTGGGGAGCGAATAATTTCAATATCGTATTTTGCGCCCCGGTTCCAAGAGTTGGAGCGTCGTTTGTCAGTGCGTTAGGCTGGCGGCGTTTGAAAAAGGAGAGGAACTGTTGGAAACCACCAGACTGTGCGAGGGGTCGACACAGGGAGCAATCGAGAATGAGGCAGACGTTTTTTGCGGGAATTTTTCGAATGGCGTCTCGAAATTCCTTGAGAGAGAGGGCGGTGCTTTTTATTTTTTCCAAGCGTGTGCCTGTCAGACACAAATAGCACTCCCCATTGTACCACACACTTCGCCCCCAAAAGCCGACGAAGAGCAAATCAAGCGGCGTCGACCGTTCCAAACGATTGAGAAAATCGATCTTTGTGCGAGGCACGTTTGAACCGCACGCAAGAAAGACCTCGTTTTCGTGGAACTGGTATTTGTTTTTCAACTCGCTCGCAACCCCCTCGGCGTCCAAATGAGCGTATTTCAGATTCGTGAGTCTCTCGTATTGATTGGCTCCAAACAGGAATGCTTGCTTTTCCATGTTGAGTTCTCCTTTGATATGATATAATGCTCGCGTTTGGATTTCCACCTGAGTCCGCCGTCGGAGCTTACGCACCGGGGCTTCCGACGCTTCCTGACAACTCAAATCCATTCGAGCGTCGGTATAGCTGCTCTTTCTCGTTAATATTCGCACTGCCAGTCTTCACAACACATTGCGTGCCGTGAAGCTCAACTGAGGACGGACCGTTTGTTGAAATTTCGCACAATGTGACAACAGGATTTATTCGTGAGACAACGTTTCATTATACATGAAAAATCGATTTTTTCAAGTGTTTGGAGAAATTTTTCCGCGAAATTTGAGAAAAAATTTGTGAGATTTGTTCGAAGATGCAACCTCGGGAACGCTTTTCTACTTGCGATTTTTCCTCAAAAATACGCCCTTTCACTCCTCGCGCCCTTGACAAAATGCTGGTATTGTCGTAGAATGAGTCTGCTAACGGGGTATATATAATACTTCTCGTTGAAATTTCCGGTTCCGTCCGTCGTTGGAGCGATGCACCACGACTCGCAAAGCGTCGCGCAAAACGGAAATTTTAGAGGAGAACGAGTATCGAGAAAGATGAATATATTTCCCACCATCCTACCATTTTTGCAAAGGAGTTTCTATGAAAACCTTCAACTCAAGGCTTATGTTTGTCGCTTGGGTGATTTTGTGTTCCCTCTCGTTTTGCGTTTGTGCGGCGGAGGAGGTCGCGCAGACGCTCGATTTTTCTCGTTTGAAGGCGGCGCACCCCAGGATTCTCGTTGACGAGACGAGGGAGGCGACGATTCGCGCGCTCCTTGTCGAGGATATGCTGCTTCAGAAGATAAGGAGCGATGTCGAGGCGGAGGCGAAAAAACTGCTCAACGACACCTCCCTCACGGAGTATATCATCATTGGTCCCAGGCTCCTTCAACAGAGTCGAAAGTGTCTCCATCGGATTATGACGCTCGGAACGATGTATCGCCTTGCGGAATCAGACGACGAAAAGGCGCTGTACAAAGAGAGAATCATGCGCGAGGTGCGAAGTGTGGCGAGTTTCCCCGATTGGAATCCTTCCCACTTTCTTGACACCGCAGAAATGACGGCTGCCGTCGCGATTGCCTTCGATTGGATGTACGATTCGCTCTCAGACGAGGAAAAAGCGCTGTTCGTCAACACGATTTATGAGAAGGGACTCAAGCCAAGCTTGGGGATCTACCAGAAAAAGAGGTGGTGGGTCTCCTCGGGATTCAATTGGAATCAGGTTTGCAACGGCGGAATGGTGCTCGGCGCGCTTGCCATCATGGACGAGTTGGACGAATCGCGACGCGCGGAGGCGGAATTTATCGTCCGTTGCGCAATTCAGAGCGTCCCTCGCGCGATGCGCGCTTTCGACCCCGACGGAGCGTGGGAGGAAGGCCCCGCTTATTGGGAGTACACGACGAAATACACGATCTTTCTCGTTCAGACGCTCGAAATAGCGCTCGGTTCCGACTTTGGAATCTCCAAAACGCCCGGCTTCGCACTCTGCGGCAACTCGCAAATGGCGATCGCTTCCACAACGGGGCGCTCGTTCAACTTCGCGGACAGTGGCGAGTCGGCAACGGTTTGTCCTCAATTGTTCTGGCTGGCGGATCGATTTCAAAAGCCCGAATGGGCGCAATACGTGAAAGAATGTCGACCGAGGGGGAATGCGTACTATTTTTGGTATTATACGCCGCTCTCTGTGGAGATGGAGTCGGTCGCGAAGGACTTCTACTTTCGCAAGGCGGAACTCGTCACGATGCGCGGCGCGTGGACGAATCCAGATGCGTGGTTTGTCGGGTTTAAGGCGGGGGACAACGCCATCAATCATAGTCACTTAGAGCTTGGCTCTTTCGTCCTCGACCGCAACGGCGTGCGTTGGGTGGTGGACCTCGGGGCGGACAATTATAATCTGCCGCAATATTTCGGCAAGCTGCGTTGGACGTATTATCGACTTTCGACGCGGGGACAAAATACAATCTTGATCAACGACGAGAATCAGCCACCAAAAGCGGTCGTGCAGTTCGTGCAGTTCGAAACTTCACCCGAGAAGTGCGTCGCGACGGCAGATTTGGCGAGTGCGTATCCTCAACTCCAAAGCGCGAAACGAACGATCACGCTCGATCGGGAGAATTCGTGTGTCGTTGTGCACGACGTTTTGGGTCCCGCAAATTGTGAGGGCGAGATGAAGGAGATCGTCTGGCAGATTCATACCCGTGCGGAAATAAAGATTGCTGCTGATGGCAAGAGTGCGATTCTTGTGCAGAAGGAAAAGTCTGGCGAGAAAAAACTCGTCGTCACGCTTGAGGAAGGGAGCGAACCCGACGCGAAGTTTGAGGTTCGTCAAACGACTCAGGGGGAGGCGGAGAATCCGAACAAGGGCGTGCTGCGATTGGTCGTGGCTCTCGCGACGCACCCGAGCGAAGAGCAGGTATTGGTCGTGAAATTCGCAGACGAAGTGGAATGAAGATTCTCAGGAGCCGAGAACAAAGGGCGCTGCCCGACCAGTACGACCAGTACGACCGGGAGCGACGACGGCTTCTGACGGTTGCAACATCACCGAGAGGCAGGCGCTAACGCTTCTGGTCTCCCTTGCCATCAAGACGCAGCCCGTAGTTCCAGACGGAAGGGAGAATCGCTTGGCGCTTGAGTGGGAGGTACCTCCCCTTCCTGAAGGGGTACGCCCGTAGGACGGGGGTTGTTATACTCGTTCTCGTACAAAATTTCCGGTTCCGTCCGCCGTTGGAGCTACGCACCACGGCTCGCGAAGCGTCGCGAAAAACGGGAATTTAAAGGAGAACGAGTATAAACACCAAAATTGAAGGTACGCCCCAAAACTGTCCATATTGCAATCCCCCCTTGTAATGATTTTGGAAAAAGGTATAATAGACGAAAACGGCATTGGTAGAGTCGTTTGTTTCAGGCTTCTTAACGATGAATTGAATATGTTAGTAATAAATCTTCCCGACGGGAAAACCTTGGAGTTTTCGGGTGTTGTGTGTGCCCGCGACGTTGCGCAGGAAATTGGTCCCGGTCTGGCGAAAGCCTCGCTCGCCGCAAAAGTCGATGGACGTTTGGTGAGTTTGGAGGAACCTCTCCCTGAGGAGGGATCCGTGGCGCTCGAGTTGATCACGAAAAAGTCCCCCGAGGCGCTGGAGATTCTTCGCCACAGCGCTGCGCACATTATGGCGCGTGCCGTGATGCGTCTTTTCCCGGGCGTCGAGCTTGCCTTTGGTCCTGCGGTTGAGAACGGGTTCTATTATGATTTCGCCATGGAACATTCGCTCTCTGAGTCCGATTTTCGCGCCATTGAGGCGGAGATGGAGAAAATCATCAAGGAGGACGAGCCGTTCGAGAAGATCACGAAATCGAGAGACGAGGCGATCAAAATCCTTGCCGACATGGGGCAGAATCTCAAGGTCGAACACCTCCAGAGCGGTTTGGAGGATCAGGAGTTTGTCTCTTTTTATCGTCAGGGTGAGTTTTTGGATCTCTGCCGTGGTCCGCACGTCCCCAGCGCGAAGTGGATCGGCGCGTTTTGTCTCACGTCCGTTGCGGGCGCTTATTGGAAGGGAGACGCGCAAAATCAACAGCTTCAGCGCCTTTATGCCACCGCGTTCTTCGACAAGAAAGAGCTTAAAGAGTACCTCACGCTTCTTGAGGAAGCCAAGAAGAGAGACCACCGTCTTTTGGGGCGCCAGCTTGAGCTTTTCGCGATCGACCAACGAGTTGGGTCGGGGTTGGTGCTTTGGTTGCCCAAGGGTGCGATTATTCGGAGGCAGCTTGAGAACTTCCTTTACGACGAATTGATGAAGCGTGGCTACCAGGTCGTCTACTCTCCCGTCGTTGGGCGCGTGGGGCTTTATATGACTTCGGGGCATTATCCTTATTATGCCGACAGCCAATTTCCTCCCATTGAAGTCGACAAGGACGATCTGTACCTATTGCGCCCGATGAATTGTCCGCACCACGTCACGATATACCAAAATCGCCCACGCAGCTATCGAGAGCTTCCGTTGCGGATTGCGGAGTTTGGGAACGTTTATCGTTTCGAGCAGTCTGGCGAGTTGAATGGTCTCACGCGCGTTCGAGGTTTCACTCAGGACGACGCGCACATCTTCTGCACCGAGGAACAGGTCTCCGAGGAATTCAAAAACTGCATCGAGATGACTCAATTCGTCTTGAACATGCTTGGGTTCGACAATTATCGCGTGCGTCTTGGATTCCGCGACCCGGCAAGCGATAAATATGTTGGTGCTCCCGAGGTGTGGGACAAGGCGGAACACGCATTGGAGTCGGCCTGCGCGGAGCTTCAGCTTCCGAACGTGACGATTGCGCGAGGCGAGGCAGCATTTTATGGTCCGAAGGCGGATTTCGTCGTCTCCGACTGCATCGGGCGCGATTGGCAGCTTGGAACCGTCCAATTGGACTACAACCTGCCCAGTGCCGAGCGCTTCGACCTTTCGTATGTCGGAGCGGACAACCAACTCCATCGCCCCGTGATGATTCATCGCGCGCCGTTCGGGTCGTTCGAGCGTTTCATCGGGATTTTGATTGAGCATTTCGCGGGTGCGTTCCCCATGTGGCTTGCGCCAGAGCAAGTGCGCATTTTGGTCGTGAGTCAGAAGTACGAAGAGTACGCGCGCAAGGTCGAGAAGCGGCTTCGCGAGGCGGGCTTCCGCGTCTCGGGAGACTATCGTTCCGAGAAGATTGGCGCGAAGATTCGCGAGGCGCAGCTGCAATTGATTCCCTACATGCTCATCATCGGGCAGCGCGAAGAGGAAGAGGGAAATGTCTCCGTCCGCGACCGAATCGAGGGCGATTTAGGTTCCATGCCGCTTGCGCAGGCGATCGAGAAGTTTGCGATCGAGGTTCGTGAGAAGACGATCAAGCGGCGAGCCGCACAAGATTGACACTTATAATACTTCGCGTTGAAATTTCCGGTGCCGTCCGCCGTTGGAGCTTGCGCACCACGGCTCGCAAAGCATCGCGTAAAACGGGAATTTTAAAGGAGAACGAGTATATAATACTTCTCGTTGAAATTCCGGTGCCGTCTGCCGTTGGAGCTTGCGCACCACGGCTCGCAAAACGTCGCGCAAAACGGGAATTTTAAACGACGATGAGTATAGCTGTGGTTTTTAAGCATTCCTACCTACAAGAAAGGATTTTACGATGAGAGAACTTTCACGCCGGGACTTGCTGCGCTTCGGATTGGGCGCGGCGGCAGCGGCTATCCTCCCTCTCCGACTGCAGGCGGCACAAGCGCGCTGCACGAAGGATGTGCCGATTGCGCTCCAGCTCTATTCCATTCGTCACGATTGCCAAAGCAATCTCCCCGCGATGATTCAAGCCGTGGCAAAAATGGGCTATACGGGCGTCGAACTCATGGCGGGCAACTTCGGCGCAGACGCCAAGTCGTTCCGAAACTTGATTGACGACGCTGGCTTGAAGTGCTGCGGCACGCACGCGCCGAAAGAGTCGCTCGAGGGAGAGAATCTCCCAAAAACCGTTGAGTACATGCAGACGGTCGGTTGCGCTCGACTCATCGTGCCGTGGTTTAATGCGGATTCGAAAGATGGTTGGCTCGCTTTTGCTGAATGGCTCACCAATCGTGCCGAGGCGGCTGCAAAGCTCGGCGCGACGGTTGGATTCCACAACCACAGCCACGAAATGACCAAAACCTACGAGGGAAAGTGCGCGTGGGACTATGTCTTTGAGAACACGCCTGCGGAGGTCGTTCATCAAATCGACGTTGGACACTGCGTGACGGCAGGAGCCGATCCCGTTCCGTTCGTCAAAAGGTTCCCCGGGCGATCGAAAACCGTACACATCGCGGAGGCTGGCGGAGGCGGCATCATTGGGAAGGGGACTGTTCCGTGGAAGACCCTTCTCCCCGCGCTTGCAAACGAGGGTGGAACCGAGTGGTTTGTCATTGAGTGCGAGAACAATGAGACGCCCGTCCAAGACGCAAAAGACTGCTTCGACGGTTTGAAATCGCTCGTGTAGCGGTCTCTCGCCGGGTGTTTCAAAGCAATGTGCCGCGTTTCGTCACTTTTTTGTGAAAGCTCCAATTCATTTAATCGCCACTATAACTTGCGCGCCGCGCTGATAGAAATTGTCAGACGCGGCGCGTTTTCGTTTCCCACACAGCCAGCTCGCCAACCCGTCGGAGCCGAGAACGAAGCGTAGCGTGGTTCCGGATGAAGTGCCGAGAGATTCTCTCAACGGTCTGGAGAATTTCGGGCGCAAATTTTGAAGTCACCCTGCGGCATATACTCGTTTTCCTTTAAAATTCCCGTTTTACACGACGCTTTGCGAGCCGTGGTGCGTAGCTCCAACGGCGGACGGAACCGGAAATTTCAACGCGAAGTATCATAAAATCTTGCGAATCCAGACGTTGTTATAATCGTAGGTGTATTCTACGATTTGGGTGGTTGTCCAGGTTGAGGTTGCGGTATCGCAGGTCTGCTGGGCGACGGTTGTTAAGCGGTTGCGGTAGTCCCATTCGTAAAGTTCGCGGTGCGTGGAGTTGGTTTTGGAAACGCGCTTGCCCCCGGCGTCGTAGGTGTAAGTCCAGTTGGAATCGCTGGTTAATTCGTTGTTGGTGCCTGTGGTGTAGGCAGAGCCGTTGGCGGTGAGGCGGTTGCCGTTTTCATCGTAAGAATACGATTCGTCATTCAAATTTTGGTTCGCGTAATTCGCACCGATGAGTTGACCGAGGAAGTCGTAATTTAGGTGGTGGAGCCGTCGAGGGAATTGAGGTAGGAGACGATGTTGTTGGTGGAATCATATGTGTAGGCGTGCTGGACGATGGGTGCGCCATCCGCTTTTTTGTGTGTGATGGACGTGACGGTGTTGTTCGCGTTGTACGAAAGGAGGGGACGGGCGATTTCGGTTATAATCTTCCTTCACGCCGTCCCACTCGAAGCGGCAGGTTTGGGTTTGGAGACCGTTGGCGAAAATGTGGACACACCCTTTCCATCTCCTCCGAGACGGAAAGAAAAAGCAGGGTGGTGAAAAAGAAAATCGAATCATAGTTTTTTGATATACTCATCGCAGTTTAAAATTCCGTTTTGCGCGACATTTTGCGAGCCGTGGTGCATAGCTCCAACGGCGGACGGAACCGGAATTTTTAACACGAAGTATTATACCCCCCTCCTAGGAACAACGTTGAACCTGACATCCACAATAAAATGGGTGATTCTACGGTCTCCTATCCTGTGAAACTTTGACGAAATTGAGAGCGGAAAGAGCCTCCTTTGATGATTTTTCATTTCCAAATCGCAAATCTTCATCATAAACGTACTCAACTTTTTGATTATCAGGAGAAAAATCGTCAAGGAAGCGAAGCATGATACTTCTGGACGATGAAAAAATTCCCCACACACGCCTAGATATAAATGCCCATTCTGCTTTCGATAAACGGCAAAAATTTGGTCGTTCAGTCTTTTTTGGGTCATTTTGAAGGATTGATTCTGAGAAGCTGAGACATATTTCTTGTGGATGATGATTTTAAGATCATCCCCCTTGTATTTTTGCACGGATATTCGGTCAGGAACACCATAAAGAGGGAGATGGACTGTATGTATATCATTGAGCGATAGAACAATCTCCTCCTGCGTTTCCACTTCCCGGATCGGTGATGTAATGATTCGAAGAAAAGAAGCACATCCCGCAACCTGAACTACAAAAATGCACATGGCAAAAATCAAAAAAAATCCGTTTCATCGCGCCCCCCCATTCGCCTCTCGCTCTTCCCGTTGCCTTAGCGCTGAATCGTACATATACTACTTCTCCTATAAAATTCCCGCAAAAGTCACACGGACTTTTTGACGATAAAACCAGTATACCACACACTGCGAATGGAGTCAAGGTCGGAAGATGGAAAATTATCGATTATCAGAAAAAAATT
>JAUNBK010000005.1:84294-92855 GCA_030527105.1 Planctomycetia bacterium | reverse complement strand
AGGCGGCCGAGGACGACCGCCCTCCGTATTTTCAAGGCGGGCGAGGACGACCGCCCTCCGAAGAGGAGAATCAAGGGAATTTGCCAAAAAATGGGGCGGAAACGCGTTTACAATTCGAACGAAGAAGCAGCGCAGCAGAATCGAAACAGAGCGGCGGAACGAAGCCGGGAAGTCGCCGAATCTGTAAAGGAAATCGCACCGCTCCCAAAAGTCCTGAACCCAGAACGGAAAAAAAGGTGCAGGGACTCCCTCCTCGAGTTCATGCAGACGTATGGAGGTCCGGACGCGGAGGAACTTTATACCTTTCTGAATCCGTTTTGCGATGAACAACTCTATATGATTCAAACGCTCGAAGATGTGTTGCTCCATGGTGGAGAAACGGCGCTGTGTACGTTCCGTGGGGGATGCAAAACGACCTTCTGCGAGTGGGGGCTTTTGTGGGCTGCTCTCTATGGGCACCAGAAATTCTGCGTTGTCGTCGCAGCAAGCAAAGACGCCGCAAGAAGAATCGTCGCGAACATCAAGGAAAATATCAAACTCAACCCCGCTCTGGCAGAAGATTTTCCGGAAGTCTGCTATCCAATCTCGAAACTCGAGGGAGCGAACCAGCGCGCGGCAACGCAGACGCTTGATGGCGAGCCGACAGAAATTAAATTCACCTCAGATTTTATCAAACTCCCCAAGGTGAAAAATGCGCCAAGCGCGAACGCGATCATCTATGGTGTCGGAGCGGACAGCTCTTTTCGCGGGTTGAGAGTCGGGAAGCAGAGACCGACGTTCGTTCTCATTGACGACCCGCAGACGAACAAAAGCGCGCGATCGCCAAAACAGACAAGCGACCGGTGGGAAAATATCACAACGAGCATGAAAGGGCTGGCAGGCCCCGGAGTCGCGCTCGCCATGGTGGCAACCATTACCGTCATCCGGAAGGGAGACCTCGCCGAAAAAATCCTCGAAAAGTGGAACGGCAGGCGGTTCGGAATCTTGCGAAGTTTGCCGAAAAACATGGCTGCTTGGGAAGAATATGGCGAGGAACTCGAAAGGGTAAAGGCTGCCGTCTCGAATGTCTCCGAACGAAGCCGGATCATGAACGAGTATTATATCCAGAATCGGGAGACTCTCGACGAAGGAGCAGAAGCAGCGTGGGAATCGAACGTCGCACAGAATGAAATTTCCGCCATTCAACACGCGATGAATCTCTACTTTTTCGATAAAAGCGCGTTTTGGTCGGAGTACATGAACCTGCCCGTCGACGAGGAAAAGGACGCGGAAAATCTCACGATAGAGGTTTTGGAATCGAAAATCAGGAAGGAACTGCCAAAAGGAATCGCGCCTCTGGATGCGGAAAAAATCACCGCAGGAATTGATGTACAGAAGGATTGTCTCTACTGGTTGGTCATCGCGTGGAATGAGAGCTTCGGCGGGCATGTGCTCGATTACGGACGCGCTCCGGGAGGGAATCTGAAAATGGAAACAAAGTACCCAGGCACGGCGTTTGAAGAACAGGTAGCCAACTGCCTCGCAAGCCTCGCAGAGGAACTCGCGGCAAAGGTGTACCGCCGGGAAGCATCCGGGGAAGAATTGCGCATCGACAAAATTATCGTCGACGCGAACTGGGGAATCGTGACCGAAACCGTGAAAAAAATCTGCCGGCAACAAAGGAAAGGGTGGATGGAACCCTGCATGGGGTGGGGGAAAGGTCCCGACCAGAGGTTTCTCGCGAGAAAGAAAAAGATCGGAGAAGAACGCGGACCGGAATGGAGGAAAATGCCGCTCGAAATCAAAGGAATCTGTAGAACCGTGACGTATAATACAAACTGGTGGAAATCGTTCGTGAGAAATCGCATCCTCACGGGAATTCACGCGCGATCGGCGCTGAGTTTCTACGCCGGCGACAATGCGACACACCGGAAACTGTTTCAACATTTTCTTGGAGAAACGTCGTCAAAACTCACAGGGCAGTACGGAACAATTGATAAGTGGGTGCTCATTCCGGGAGAGCCAAACCACTGGTGGGATTGTACGGTCATGGCAAGCGTGGGCGCGAGTGTGCTCAAGGTGCGGATGCCGGATTTCCAGACGACCGCCGGGGGAGGCTCCGACCATGCAACAGCGAAACCGGAAAAGAAAACCGCAAAATGGGTGGAACTCTGAGAGAGAAGCCCCCCCGGTGGGTCCTTCCTGAGGGGGGTTCACGACGAACTACAAACGTCTGACTTAGCCAATCGGACAGACTTTGTTTTATTTTTCACCATTGAGCGTTCTCATTTTCCTCTGAAATTCCCTCCCGATTCTGAACACGAACCCGGTTGCCCAGGTGGAGATTTTCGCCTTTGCCGGATCGAACACCTCCCGGAGTTCCAAACTTCTCAGGATCACCTCTTGCTGAAAATCTTCCCACTCGCATTTTGGCACGCCGATTTTTTCTGCGACATAGCAAACGATCGCCGGGTTTTCGACGAGCCACTTTGTCCTTTCCCCGACTTCATTTTTTTCCCGCCGTTTCCTCACTTTTACGAGATGTTCCGGCTGGAAAAAGAGAACCTCTGCACCGAGTTTTTCGAATTCGATGGGTGCACCGTAGAAAAAAACCCGTTCAGGCTTCAATTTTCGCATAGCTTCATTCATTCCTCGCGTCCACAGTTTTCGCACGTTCTCGCAGTTGCAGCATCCCACACTGGAGACGGCGACGGTTCCCCCTTTTGGCACGCCATCAAAGCAAAACGCGAAAGATTCTTCCGTACTCCAGTTCAGGGTTGGGACGACTGCGATTTTATGGCTCTGAAAAAACTGTCCGATTGCCATTTTCCTGTAGTGATTCCAAATCTGCATTGCCAACGGCATATCTGCATACATCGAGAAGTCCGGCGATAAAACGCACGCGAACCCTTGCAACATTTTCGCGTACCGTTCCGGGTTATTCCAGACGCGTTCGAATTGATAGTCGTCGATAAAGAAGTGAACGCCCATTTCGGCACGTGTCCCGCGAAAGGATTTCACCTGATGGAACGGGATGAGTTTTTGGGGCACATCATTTACCCTCTGGACTTCCGGAATATCGAACGTTCCGCAGAGGTAGAACGGGTCGATACAATCGAGGTTCATGTTCCGGATGAGTCTTTGGGTATTGGATTTCCCCGTGTTTCTTTCCCCGTTTTTCATGTTTCTTCGTCAAAATCGTTCCATTTAATCTGTCGGAGGATTTCGGCCATGGACAATCCACCCCAGTTTTTGTCTTCCATGAGGTCCTCGTAGCTTTCATATTCTTTTTTATAGACGAAGTCGCCATTTTCGTCCTCAATGTAAACGATTGGGGATTCCCAGATTCTATAGACTTTATCGCGGAATCGAAACCTGAGGAACCCTGAACCGGAAACGACGCCGCAGTTTTCTAGGTTCGCCCAGAGTTCATCTTCCCCGTTCCATTCGTCGAACGGTTTATTTTTCCAGTCATTTTCTCCCATGATTTTCCCTCTCTTGATAATTGGGCATTTCTGAAAAATTTTTTCCAAGGAATTGGGTCATATGTTGGTATTTGTCTGGAAGATTCTGAACCTCGAAATGGTCGTTGGATCTTCCGGTTTTCCTTTTTTTCCCCAAGTTTTTTGTATCGTCGTAGAGGTGATAGTGCGCGTTGGTCTTTTCATTTGGCGAGTGTCTCAAATCCAAATCCATGCTCGCCTTGTAATCTCCGCCGTAAAATCGAAATTTTTTAATATTCCCGTCTTTGTCGAGTTCTGCGTAAACTTCAAAAGGTCTGTTGGATTCGAGCGGAAGCCCTCTTGCGCCCATTCCGCCCGGTTTTGGTTTGACGGCGGAAATCTCCACGTGCTCGCCTCCGATTTCTACTTTTGCCTTCGCGGCTGCGTAATACTTTTTATGAGTCACCGAGCCGTCTGAACTTCTTGAGCAACCTCTTCCTCCCATCTTCCACCCCCTTTATTCTACTTCATCATCGTTTGTTGTCAAGGTCTCCACCCCTTCGGATGGTGTTCCTTTTCGGATGGCGGTCGTCCTCGGCCGCCTTTTTGGGTGGCCGAGGACGACCACCCTCCGAAGGCTCACACCCCGTTACTCCGTCTCACGACATCACCGCTCCGGGGCGCTCTGTGCACTGCCACACGATCAGCCCGATTCAACATGAGAAGTTTCACTCTTTTTTTCCCCTCGCCTCGACGACCTCCTCGAGTCTTTTCGCCTCATCGGGTCGTAGCAGGAAGCCGGGGCGCCCGTTTCCGACTCTCACCCAGACAGCATCTTTTGGCGGTTTTTTATATCTCTCTTCCAACCTTTTTTGGTATTCGAGCACATATTCTTGAAACTCAAGCGAGGGGTCTTCAAAAGACCACTCTCTGCTTCCTACACCTTTTCTTCTTCTCATTCTCGTTTTCCTTTCGAAAAAGCGCATCCCTGCGCGCGGTATCCCTTCTTTCGAAGGATTTTTTCGGATGGTGTTCCTCTTCGGAGGGTGGTCGTCCTCGGCCACCCAACCCTAACAAACACAAGAAAGGCTCACGCCTTTCAAGGCGGCCGAGGACGACCGCCCTCCGAAGAGGACTGTCATTTCACTCCTTTTTTGACTCTTTTTTTCCATGGCGGGACGAACCCCTGTGCGCGGATTTTTTCTTCGATATCCTCTTCCTCGCGCCATTTTTTGCGCTGCGACAAAATTTTTTCCTCGCTCACGCGATCCTCCTTGTTCTTCCCGTGCGGCGGCGCGACCTCCTCCGAGGAAGCCGCGCCCACCGCCCTCATCGTCACGCGCACGTGCCCCCCATCCGGGACGCGCACCTCGCACCCGTTGCAGTATATAGTCACCATTGCAGTGCATCATCTTTCCCCCTCCGCGATATCCTGCCCAGCCGGGCGTAGATACGTGTCTGTCTCTTGCGAGTGTGAGAGTCTCACAAGTGACGCGCGGAGCGCGTAGTCTGTCAGTTCTTTTTGCTCGTCAAACTGCGTCGCAGTTGCGCGCGCAGAAAAGACGAGAACGAAAGTTCCTCGTCATGCTTTTTTTCCGCTTCATATATCCGCACGAGCGCATCGCGGTCGGTAGCGAAAACGTTATGATCGCTCTTTTCTTTTTACACTTATCCAAATTCCACCTCCTTTCCCAGCGCTTCAAGCGCCACGTGCCGCAGACGATGCGCGATATCCTTGCGTGTCTGATAATTTTTCGCCTCTGCCGCGTAAATGTGCTGGCGCTGTGCGGTCACTGAAAAATATGGTCATCCGGTCTGCCGCGCGGCATTTGCCTGAGCACATCCTGCGCCGCCGTGCTCAATGGTATCACCTTCTCCACCCCCGTCTTCTCGACTTCGGCAGGTATCACGACGCACCACATCCCTTCCCACTGCCGCACATGCCCCCACTTCATCCCCAGCAAGTCCCCTTTTCGCGCACCGGTCAGAGCCAAAAAAAGATAAGCACACCGCCACCAGTCCGGCGCGGAGATATCCGGCAACTTCGGGAACACCGCCACCTCCGTCGCCTTCACCACCGCCTCTACCTCCTCTTTCGAGGGCGTTTTCACGGTCGGATTCAGGTACACACGGATCGGCGGGAACGCTGACGGCATGGGGATAAGCTCTTTCGCGTCGCGGTTTTTTTCGGTCTTCGGCCCCGCATAGCTCAAGATGGACATGAGAGCCGCGCAGTGTTTTTTAATCGTTGCCGGGCTGAGAGGGATGCCATAGTGCGTTTTTGCCCGCATTTCCCGCACAAAGTTGATCATAGTCTGCTTGTCGATGTCGCATAGAGCCGGGTTCCCCGTCACCTCCACCCAGTATTTCAGTGCCCTTTCCCTCTGCCTGTACGTATCCTCCGCCAGCGTCTTCGCGTCGGACACCTCAGGCTTGTACGCCTTTTCATAGAACTCTGTGAGAGTCATCGTATCCTCCAGCCCATCCGCGCGCCGTCTCCGCCTTGCCTCTGCCAAGACCGCGACATCGGCGACTTTCAAGTCGAGCGCATCGATCCCGTGCTTTTCGACGATATCCCGCAGCGTCATATCGTACGCAATATCCATGAGTTCCTCCGTCCATTTTGTCTATTTTAAAAATAGCATACAAAACAGCATAAAACAAGGCAAAAAAACACAAAGCAGGAAAAATAGGGAAACTTTTCCGCCAAACCGGTCGCTCTGTAGCGACTGTACCAAAGATACTTTCCAAGGCTCTGCGAGTATAGGAGTCTCGCAAAAAACTTTTGTATCCAAGTGTAATACAGAATATAACATCAAAAAATTTTTGCGCAAGGGGGGGGCAGCATCTTTTTTAAAAAAAGAAAGAAGACTGGGCGGGAAAGTAATATAGATTTACACCCAGTCTCTCTGACTCCGCAATCATGAGCATTCGAGCTACCACCTTCTATCCCTTACGGGGCGCTCAATCCAGCGCAAGCGCCGGACTACGGAAAATTGCGTTTTAGCGCAAAATACAAAGCCTTTCGGCAAAGAACGAGGACGACGGGACTTGAACCCGCAACCTTCGGCGTGACAGGCCGACGCGCTAACCAATTGCGCTACGTCCCCTCCTTAAATACATCTAACGGGGCGCATTATAGCACAATCCAAGATTTCTACAAGGGGGGGGGATTGCAAAGAAGCGAAGATAGAGGTATAATCGTGTCCATGTTTTGCGTAAGTGCGTAGGCGAGAATGCTAGAAAAATCTGCTTGGTTGAGGCAAAAAAAGCGCAAAATTCGACAGATTGGTCAGCAACGAAATTGGTAAGATGAACAGCGAGTCCAGAGGCGTGGGAGAGACTTGTATCCACGAACGATTTATGCGCGAGGCGCTCGCTGAGGCGGAATGCGCGAAAAGTGAGGATGAAGTCCCTATCGGCGCGGTGATCGTTCATAATGGACGGATTATTGCGCGCGCTCATAATCAGCGAGAACAACTCAAAGACCCAACGGCTCATGCCGAGATGATTGCCATCACACAGGCGGCTGCCGTGCTGAACGACTGGCGATTGGAGGAGTGTACGCTTTATGTGACGCTCGAGCCGTGCCCAATGTGCGCGGGGGCGATTCTCCAAGCGCGCCTTCCAGTGGTTGTGTATGGAGCGGCAGACCCCAAAGCGGGGGCGGTCGAATCGCTCTTTTGCCTCCTCAATGATTCACGCCTCAATCATGTTTGCCAAACGGTGTCAGGAGTGCTTGCAGGCGATTCGGCAAAGATGTTGTCCCTCTTTTTTCAAGAGAAGAGGAAGCTGGGGAAAAAGTAACAATATTCATGAATGCAAAGTGAGTTTTTTATGTCCGTTGAAGCATATACCTGCTTTTCGATCGTTTGTTATGAAAATGGGTACATCGTGCACGACACGGATTCCAAGGATTGTGTCGTTGTGGATCCCGGTTTCACGTGGAAGAATTTTAGCGGCTTTATTGAAAAAAACGGGCTGAACGCGCCGTTGGCTGCGCTGCTCACGCATGGGCATGCGGATCATCTTGGTGGTCTCAACGAACTTAAAGAGCTTTTCCCCGAGATGAAGGTGGTAATAAGCGAGTTGGAGGCTGAGCGCTTGACCAATCCCGCGCGGAACTTGTCCTCTCTTTTTGGGAATCCTCTCACTTTCGGCGAGGCGGATTTTCTGCTCACGGAGAAACAACAACGCCTCGAATTCGGGTCCTTGTTGTTTGACGCCTATTTTACACCGGGACATGCTGCGGGACACTATATCTTCGCTTTGCCACAAACCTCACCTCTCGTCGTTCTCACGGGTGATTTGATTTTTGAGGGAAGCATCGGGCGGACGGATTATTACGATGGAAATATGACCGCTATCGTCGACTCCATTACGAGTATTGTCTACCATTTTCCCGACGATACCATTTTATTGAGCGGGCACGGAAACGCAACTTCCGTGGGTGTCGAGGCTAAGACGAACCCCTTCGTGAGAAGGGTGTAGCGGGTGTGCCGTCCTCGAAACGGTCTTTTCTCGAAAATTTCCCACAATTTTTCGTCCTCCCTATTGTATTTCTCGTATAATGAGTTATGATACACTGGTTTGGCTTCTGGGGGCGTTGCGAGACCCCACGCCTTGCCAATGCGTCCAGGGTGTGTAGGCTGTGGGTTTCGATTTCGCAAGTCCGGTATGCAGAGAGTGAAGGAATGTCTATGATTTGGAAACGATTGTTGAGCATGTTCTTGGCGATAGCGTCAGGTTTGTCGATCGTGGGTGTTGTTTCGTGTTTTTCGCCAGATGTGCCGCGCGACGGGAAGTTGCGCGTGTGTGTGAGTTTCGAGCTTGTGCGCGATTTCGTCACGATGATTGCACAAGACAAAGTGGAGACTATCTGCCTTGTGCCGCCCGGAACGGAGGCGCATCATTGGGAACCTACTCCGGGAGACATGGCGAAAATCGCGAAGTCCGGCGTCTTCATCTACAATGGTGCCGGGATGGAGCATTGGGTGCAAAAGGCGCTTGAGTCTCTCAAAAATCACAATCTCCACGTCTTGGAGGCGTCGAAAGGCATCTCGCTTGAGGGGTCTCATGCGTGTCCTTGTGGGGCGGAACACCACGACCATCATCATGATCATGCCGAACATCATGATC
>JAUNBK010000005.1:0-84284 GCA_030527105.1 Planctomycetia bacterium | reverse complement strand
CCACCACGTGTCCCACGAGAATGAGGCTGAAGGCGCGCCCGACCCGCACGTTTGGCTCTCCCCGAAGTTGGCGAAGGTCGAGTTGAAAAATATTTGCGACTTTCTGGTGGATTTGGATCCCGACAATGCCGAGTTCTATCGTGAGAATTACGAAAAATGCGCTGCCGAGTGCGATCGTTTGGACGAAGAATTTCGCGCTGTGGTCGAAAGCCTCCAGGACAAGCGCATTATCGTGACGCACCAAGCGTTTGGCTACCTCTGCCGCGAATATGGGCTGGAGCAAATTCCGCTTGAGGGATACTCTCCTTATTCGGAACCGACGCCGGCGCAGATGATGTCCGTGGCGGATTTCATCAAAAAGTCGCACATCCACACCATTTTCATCACGCAGGGCGAGAACGACGCGACCGCCAAAACTCTCGCCAACAGCACGGGCGTGAAGATCGAAGTCCTCGACCCGATCGAGTCCATTTCCGAGGGAAAAGACTATTTTTCCCTGATGCGTGCCAATTGCAAAGCGCTTGAGACCTTGAGAGTATCGGTGGAGAATGATTGAATTTCGGAATGTTTGTTTTTCCTACGTTTCGGAGACTCGGCTGCTCGACAACGTATCCTTTCACGTTTATCGCGGGGAATTCGCCGCCATCATTGGAGCAAACGGGGCGGGGAAAAGTACGCTCCTGAAAATCGCTCTCAACCTCCTCCATCCCGACTCGGGCGAGGTGCGCTTGTGCGGCGCGCGGGCGTCTGATTTCCATGAGTGGTGGAAGGTTGGATACGTCCCGCAGAGTCACCCGTTCCTCAACACTTCTTTCCCCGCCACGGTCGAGGAAATGGTTTTGGCGAATCTCTTCCAAAAAATCGGTCTCTTTCGATTTCCGCGTCGCGAACATCGTCAAGCCGTTTGCGACGCACTCGAACTTGCGGGACTCGTCGATTTGCGACACGCCCTCATTGGGTCTCTCTCTGGAGGACAGCTTCAGCGCGTTTTTATCGCACGCGCACTTGTGAATCACCCGAGTATGCTCGTTTTGGACGAGCCGATGAATGGGATCGACGCCACCAACGCACGGTCGCTCTACGAGTTGCTCGCACGGCTTCAGACGGACCAAAACCTCACGATCGCCATGGTGACGCACGATGTTGCTCGCGCGGCAGACTACGTTCAACGCATTTTTTGTCTCGAAGACGCAAACCTCGTCGAGATCGGGCACGAGCAGCTTCATCTCGAACTTAAGAATCGACACAAACACCCACATCCCCACTCGAGCGAGAGCATGACCAAACAAAAATGATCGACATTTTTCAGTACGATTTTATCCAACGCGCGTTTTTGGTGGGGACATTCCTCGCCATCGTCCTTCCATGCATAGGAATCACCATTGTCCTCAAGCGACTTTCCATGATGGGCGAGACGCTCGCGCACACGTCGCTTGCGGGCGTGACCTTCGGATTGATTATGGGCTTCAACCCAACCCTCTGCGCGACGATTTATTGCGCCGTGGCGGCACTCGGAATCGAAATCCTCCGCAAACGATTCCCCCAGTTTGCCGAGATGGCAATTGCCGTGATTTTGTCCGCAGGAATCGGTCTCACGGCGATATTGTCGAGTTTCGTCAAAAGCGCCTCCAACTTTCAAAGTTTCCTTTTCGGGAGCATCGTCGCGGTGAGCGATTTTGAGTTGGGTCTCATCATCGGCGTGAGCGCGCTCGTCCTCGCCTCGTCTCTCTTGCTCTACAAAGAGCTTTTCTACGTCGCATTCGACGAGACTGCCGCACGAATGGCAGGCGTACCAGTCGGACTGGTCAATTTCATTTTCACCATTCTCACCGCCGTCACGGTTTCCGTTGCGGCACGGACTGTTGGCGCTCTTATCGTCTCCTCACTCCTCGTTATCCCGGTCGCCGCAGCGATGCAGCTTGGCAAAAGCTACCGCGGAACATTGATCGTTGCCGTTCTTTTCTCCGTATTCACGATGAACGCAGGACTCTACATATCCTGCCTGACCAACACGAAGCCCGGCGGTGCGGTGGTCATGCTCGAAATTGGACTCCTTTTGCTTTTCATGTTTTGGAACGCACTCAAGCGCCGGAGCCGGAAGAAGTTTTAGGGAGGTGTTATACTCGTTCTCCTTTAAGATTTCCCGTTTTGGCACCGAGAGTTTGGAAATTCTCGGCGATTAGCGTACGCAGGTCGGGCAAATACCGTTTTCGACGTCGAAAAAATCAGGAAAATATTGATTATGTAGTACTTTTTTCTTAAAAATCGCCATAATCGCTCGATCGGATTGTGATTCGGAGAGTAGGCGGGCAAAAAATGAAAGCGAACGTTGGTTTTGATTAAGAATTCGCGCAAAAGTTTGGAATGATAATATCTTGCGTTGCCTACGAATACATGGATGGTTGTTTTTGAATCGTCGCAGGAAATGTGACGCAAGTCGGCAGCGTGTAAATGTTTATGACACCATTAATATTGATATGTTGGCACAAACAATTCGATTTTAGTTCCCGCTCCTCCCCCCGACGAATCCAGCCATATGCCGGGAGGCTATTGTGTCGCGGGTGGCAGCCATCGCCGAAGTAAAAAACCTCGTTTTCACTCGCGTTTTCACGGAGTTGGCGATATTCTGGCGCATGTTTCGATTTTTTTGTACACGAAACCGAGTTCGCGCAACAACCTGCACACGTGCGAGCGCGAGAGGAAAACGCCGTACGTTTTTATCAAATTTCGCCCACGTTTAGGCATAAATCTCCGTTCAGCCAAGTCGACAACCTCTCTTTTTGTACCGGAGTCAAACGTATCACGTGACCGCGCTAAAGCCGCCGTTTTAAGGCATCAACACCTCCTGATTCCCACGTTTGAAAATGCTTGCGGACGGTTTTTTCGTCCATCATCAGAACCTCCGCCACGTCGCCGACAGTCCGACCACACCCGAGCAGAAAAACGGCTTTGATTCTGTCCGCCAGCCATTTTTCCTTCGCTTTTCTGTGCGCGTGGCGCAATTCGTTCAAATCTTTTTCTGATAATCGATAACTTTCCATCTTCCGACCTTGACTCCATTCGCAAAGTGTGGTACACTGGTTTCATCGTCAAAAGTCCGTGTGACTTTTGCGGGAATTTTATAGGAGAAGTAGTATAAACGACAATAGGTATAACACAACATGGAGCATACTTATGAAATGGTATTGGCGATATATTGGACAAAGACTGATTGGAATTCTTTTTTGTGTGGGAATCTTTTTTAATCTGGCGCTTTACGACATTCCTTGGCATCCATATACTTTTGCCAAATCCGTCTATTGGGAATGGGAAAGTTGCCTGGGTAAAGAAACCACTCCACCAAATATTCAGCAGGTTTGTGAGTGCCTGAGAAACGCAGTTCGTAATGCGGTTCAATCGAGCCGTAATAACCCACTGGGAAAACGGGCAGATCAACACTTGATCAATGTTTTTGGCAGCATTCAGGTGTTACTTGATATACAGTCCGTTCGCGATGATTTGTCCCATTGGTGTCGTCTGAAGAATGGATACGTAGCCATGCTGGTTCCCCGCCAAGATAACACGGAAGCAGCAGACGCACTCATTCAGTTTGACCGCTGGCTGAAGACGAAAAACATCCCGTTCCTCTTTGTCCAAGCACCTCATCTTGTTTGTAAATATGCTCCAGAGCTTCCGCGTGGCGCAACCTGTTTTTCGGACGACAACACGAACCGGCTTCTGGATTACCTTCGGGAGGCTGGAGTGGATTGTCTGGATACCCGTGAAATTTTCAGGGACTGTCCTCAAAAACACTACGAGTGTTTCTTAAAATCAGAAACGCACTGGCAAATGGAATATGCCTTTTACGCGTTTCAACAGACGGGAAGACATTTGAACGAAAAGTACGGGTTCAGCATTCCTCCAGAGGTATTGGATGCCGATAATTATTATCGTGTGCGAGACGATTCGGTTCTCTATGGTCAGGGGGAGAGGTTGGGAGAAACTTTTGTTCCCGAAGATCACAAGGTCTTTTTTCTTCCGAAATTTCCAACGCAATTCATAAGCGATCAGGAAATCTATTGGCCGCGAAAAATGCTTCATCAAGAAGGATCGTTTGATATCCTGATGCCTCCGCGGACAATGGAAGAAAGGGTTATTAACCAGAATATCCCCTCCAAACGAGTTTTGCTTATCACGGACTCATTTGGAGCGAACTTTTCGCGCTACATGCCCCTGGGGTGCCATGAAATGGTATTCGTCTGCCCTCTGCGCTACCATAGCGACCTCGATGAAAAGTTGAAGCAGATGCAACCGGATATCGTTATTCTCCTCTTGACAGCCCGTGGTGTAGGGCGTTTATATACCGATTATATCACACTTCCCCTTGAAACACGTTATACTCATCGTCGTTTAAAATTCCCGTTTTGCGCGACGCTTTGCGAGCCGTGGTGCGCAAGCTCCGACGGCGGACGACACCGGAAATTTCAACGCGAAGTATTATAATCTTTCATCAGGTTTTGACTACCCATGTTATTTTCCAGTGAAATATTTTTGTTTCTGTTTTTGCCGTTTATGCTGTTCGTGTATTACGGACTGCTATTTCGGTGGAGAAGCCTGCAAAATTTGTTCCTGCTTGGAATGAGCCTGCTGTTTTACGCCTATGGCGAGCCTTGGTTCGTCTTGGTGATGGTGACTTCCATTCTGGCAAACTGGATTTTCGGGTTGCTCGTGGAAAAATTCCGTGAAAACCGGACGGCAGGGCGTGGAATCCTGATCGCGATGCTTGTCGTTAATCTGGGAATCCTTGGTTATTTCAAATACTGGATGTTCTTCCTCGGCAATATCAATTATTTCATCGGAAGCTACATTCCCATTCCTCAAATCACGTTGCCCATTGGGATTTCGTTTTTTACATTCCAAGCCATTTCATACGTCATGGATATTTATCGAGGGAAAGGAAAAGCCCAGAAAAATCCATGTAACGTGGGACTTTACATCGCTTTTTTCCCGCAGTTAATTGCCGGACCGATTGTGCGGTACGAGACCATTGCCGAGCAAATCCATGGACGCCGCGAATCGTTGGATGATTTTTCGGAAGGGGCGTGCCGATTCATTGTGGGGCTGAGTAAAAAGATGCTCCTTGCCAACACCATGGCACTGGTGGCGGACGCGGCATTTGAAATGGCTCCCACAGACCGCTGTGTACTCATGGCGTGGATGGGGGCTTTGGCTTACACGTTTCAGATTTACTTCGATTTTTCCGGCTACTCCGATATGGCCATCGGGTTGGGGAAAATGTTCGGCTTCCATTTTCTCGAAAACTTCCAATATCCGTACGTTTCCCGTTCTGTCAGCGAATTCTGGCGGCGCTGGCACATGTCGCTGAGCAGCTTTTTCCGCGATTATGTCTATATTCCACTGGGAGGGAACCGAGTTAACAATGCGCGGCTCATCTTGAATCTTTTTGTTGTCTGGGCGTTGACCGGACTCTGGCATGGAGCGAACTGGACATTCATTGGTTGGGGATTGTTCTACTTTGTTTTGTTAGTGTTCGAGAAGTACACGGGTTTTGAAAAACGGGGAAATTCATCGTTTCTTCTGCCGCTAAAACATCTCTACACGATTTTGGCATTTGTACTGGGCTGGGTGCTATTCCGTGCGGAAAACATTGCCGCTGCGGGAACATATTTTCAAACATTGTTTGGACTTGCGGGAACTCCCTTTTTTAACGATTTCGTGGTGTTCTATTTTCACGAATCACGGTACTTTTTCGCGTTTGCCGTGCTATTTTCCATGCCCGTAGTTCCATGGCTTGAAAAAAGATGGGGAGGGCGAGCGTGTTTTGAAATGCTTCGCGTCCTCGCATACTGCGCGTTGTTTTTTGTTTCCGTGGTGTATGTTGTGCAGGGTGGGCGCAATCCGTTCATTTACTTCAATTTTTAGGGAATTGCATAATGTCATTTTGCAAGGGGAACCCATGCGAAAATTCTTGGCGATTGACCGACAGTCGGCGACTTTGCCTGCGGTGCAAAAGGGCGTTTCACGACCTCACAACAACGTGTGGTGGAACGAGGTGTGTTTGCAGATGGAAGATCGGTTGAGAATCGCGAAGTTGTTCGAATTATACTCGTTCTTATTTGAATTTCCGTTTTGTGCGGTTCTGATGCCGGCATTTTCAGCGAAGCAAAAATGCCGGTGAAGCGGAATTTTATAATACTTCTCGTTGAAATTTCCGGTACCGTCCGCCGTTGGGGCTACGCACCACGGCTCGCAAAGCGTCGCGTAAAACGGGAATTTTAAAGGACGAGGGGCATAGATAGTGTTGTTTGTCAGTCTGGCACGAGATATTTCTTCTTTTTTTCTTGTGAAAGCGCAGAGAATGAAACATTTTCCCGCAAACTGCTCTTGCGAAATTTTCCGTTCGGTGGTACAACACTCTATGCTGTCGTTGGTGCCAATGCCGACGATTGTTGAAACTTTACATGAAGTATTATACTCATCCTCCTTTCAACTCGGTTTTCACGACGTTTGGCGAGCTGTGGCGCGTAGATCCGACATATCCGCGCTTTTTGTGAAAACTCAAATTCGCTGGAGAAATGGTATAAAACACAACGAATATCAAAGTGCGATGAGCATATTTTTATTGGAAAGGAAAAAGCAATTATGAATGAACGTTCCGTCGGGATATTTTCCCGCTTCGCTCTCTCAGCAGTGTGCCTGGGTTTTGTTTGTGGAATTGTTTGCGCTCAGAACGGTACCGTGCCGAGTGTCCAAAGACCAACCGCGATGCCCAATGCGCAAACACAGGGTCGCGCCGCTCTGGACAATTGCGAAAAATGCGATCAAACGCCTGATCTCACAAAGTCTTTCGGGAAAATGGAAGTCACGAAGGAAAAGGCGGAGGCGGCGCTCAATCAGTTTGTCAAAGCGTATCAGGAGCTTGATTCGCTCGTGGAGGAACACGACCAAATCTCCGACGAAATCGTCTCCGCCTCGCCCGAAAGACAGAAGGAGCTGTCGCCTCGCATGGCGTTTTTGACGAAGAGAGTTCATGATCTCTATCACGAAACGCAAGATTTGATCGAGGCGGCGTGGATTGCTGACCCGCAAAATGACGAGGTGGTGGCTTATATGCTCTTCCTCCTCGCCTCTGCGATTGATGAGGACCAGTACGAGGTCGGAATGGATCTCGTGCGCGAAATGATGACGAAAAAAATCCACGAGCGTGAGCCGATCATGTACGAAATGGCGGGAATCAATCTCTTTATGACGAATCGATTCGACGCCGCGAGACTTTGTTTCAACGAAGCGCTCCGAAACGAGGAACTCACGGAGGCGGGCGGCATCTATACAGAGCTTATTCCGTACTATACCGCAGCGTGGAAAGTCGAGTCGGAACTCCGCAAGCGCGACGCGGCAAAGAACGATCTCCCGCGCGTTCTCCTCCAGACCTCAAAGGGGAACGTGGTTATTGAGCTTTTTGAGGATCAGGCGCCAAACACGGTGGCGAATTTCATCTATCTCGTCGAAAAGGGATACTACGATGGAAACGATTTCCACACCGTGATTTCCGGCTTCCTCGCCCAAACGGGCAGTCGTTCCGCCGACGGTTCCGGCAACCCTGGATACGCCATCCCAGATGAATTTGCACGCGCGGACGCTCGAAAACACTTCCGTGGTTCTTTGAGCATGGCAAACAACGGCACGCCAAACTCTGCCGGGAGCCAATTTTTCATCACGTTGGTGCCTGCGCCTCATTTGGATGGAAAATACACAGTCTTTGGTCGCGTCATTCAGGGTATGGAAATCATCTCCGCGCTCGAGAGATACGACGTTGCAAGCGGCACGAACGAGACGGAGTCCGGCTGGAACGAAGCCGACAAAATCGTCAAAGCGAAAGTCGTGCGCAAGCGTGACCACCAATATGTTCCGAAAGTGTTGAAGCTGGATCCGACTCAAAATCCAAGCACGACGGGATCGAATCAATAGATTGTGCGTCGCGTTGGATTTTGCCTCGAACTTGAGAATCACAAGCGGAGGCGAAATCCAAAGCGTTTTTGGTCTTATAGTTTTTGAAAAAAGTATTAAGGAAACAGAATGAAATATTTATCCAAAGTGAGTGTCGTCGTCCTTCTGCTTGCGTGCGTCCAGTGGTCTGGAACGGCATTAGGTCAGGACGCGTTGAGCGAGTTTAGTCAAAAATTTGCCGCCTTCAAGGAACTGGCGGGGCAAATTCGCGCGCTGGAGCAGGAGTATTATGATGCCGCCGCGGCAAAAGATAACGCGAAAGTGCAAGAAATCCAAAGCCGTGGCGTGCAGCTGTTGCACCAGGTGAACGCGTCGTACTCCGCCGTGATTCCGTCCGCGCTTGAAGCGTTCAAGGATCCAAACGTGAATAACGACGACCTGAACGAGTTCATGGTGAGCTACGCCGCTAATTTCTTGCAGGACGATGACTTTGAGAACGCACTCCAGGTGATAGGTTCTTTGCTCAAGAAGAATGTCCACCAGAAACAGCCGCAGCTGTTGGAAATGGCAGGTTTCGCCGCATTCTGCACGTCGCAGTTTGACGCCGCTAAAACCTACTTCGAGTACGCGAAAAAGGCTGGAAAACTCTCTCGACAGAGCGAGTATTATCTCTCGATGATTCCCACCTACAAGGAAGCGTGGACGAAAGAAACCGCTTTGCGCCAGCAAGAGGCGGAAGCCAACGACCTCCCCGTCGCGTTGATTCGCACTTCTGTTGGAGATATGCAGGTTGCTCTCTTCGAAAACGAAGCGCCAAACACAGTTGCAAACTTCATTTCCCTTGCCGAGAAGGGGTTCTACAATGGTTTGTCGTTCCACCGCGTTTTGCCTGGATTCATGGCGCAGGGCGGCTGCCCGAAAGGCAACGGAACTGGTGGTCCCGGATACACCATCCCGTGTGAAACGAAAAATCCCAATGCTCGCGTCCACTTCCGTGGCTCCTTGAGCATGGCGCACGCTGGACTAAACACCGGCGGGTCGCAATTCTTCATTACGTTCGTTCCCACCGACTTCCTCGATGGAAAACACACCGTTTTTGGGCGCGTCACGAAGGGGTTCGACGTTTTGGCGAAAATCGAAAAAATCGACCCTGAGCGTCCCGTCGCTGGACAAGAACCAACGAAAATCATTGAAATCAAAATCTTGCGCAAGCGCCCGCACGCTTATGACGTGAAAAAGATGCCGTGATTCCATTTCGTCGTTTTCGTTTGGAGTTGCAACAAATAAATGAACGCAATCGAAATCCAAAACGCGTCCGTTCTTCACGACGGGCGCGCTGTCCTTCAGAATATCTCGTGGCGCGTCGCGAGTGGGGAAAAGTGCTTCTTACTCGGTCCAAACGGGGCAGGGAAAACAACGCTCGTCAAGCTGCTCCTCGGGTACATTTGGCCAAGATTTGGTGCCAAAGTTGCCGTTTTGGGAAAAACCTTCGGCGAGGTCAATCTTCACGAATTGCGTCGCGAAATTGCCTGGGTCAGCCCTTTTGTCCACCAATGGATGCAGAATCCGCGTCTCACGGGCATGGAGCTTGTCGCCTCGGGCTTGGATTCTTCCCTCGGAATGTTTCGCGACCTTGCACCTCAAGAAGAAGCGCGAGTGCTTGAGGTTCTCGCCCTCCTTTCGGCGCAGCGACTGGCGACCCAAACCTTCCGTACCATGTCCTCCGGCGAGCAGGTCAAAACCCTCATTGCGCGCGCGTTGATTTGTGAGCCAAAACTGATGATCCTCGACGAACCGAACGTCTATCTCGACATTTCGGGGCGCGAGTTTCTCCTTCGAACGATTGCAGAGCTTGCGCAGAGGAAACCTGAATTGACGATGATATTCATCACGCAGCGGATTGAAGACGTCCTGCCGCTTTTTTCGCACGGCGTCATTCTCAAGGACGGGCAGATTGTTGCCGAGGGAGCGCGAGAAAAAATCCTCACAGAGGAAAATATATGCCGAACTTTCGACATGAATCTGCGCCTCGTCGATGCGCCGCGCGGGAGAATCTACGCCATCCCGCAAGAATGAGCGCATCCCGATCGGGAACACCTTTGGCGCACGACGACGGTGTGTAGTTTTGGGAACAGTTGCAGCGGCAAAGGAGCGAACGACGCCAAAAACTGTCGGTCCCAGACCGGCTCTGCGATGATCCGACGCACTCGAGCAGCATCGTCTGTCTCCGCCTTCTCTTCGTCCCATAGTGCAGTGGTCATTTTATACTCATCGTCCTTTAAATTCCCGTTCCGTCCGCCGTCGGAGCTACGCACCACGGATCGCAAAACGTCGCGTAAAACGGGAATTTTAAAGGAGAACGAGTATAGAAAATTTGGCAATTTTTTGTGAGGCGCAGAGAAACAACGCCTCACGTCGCGCGCCTAATGGACAATGGTCACTTTCGGAACTTCTTCCTGCGCAGAAGATGATGATAGTGCTGCGCGAAACGATGAGCCTCGTCGCGCACGTATTGAAGGAGACGGAGGCTGAATGCGTGGCGACTGATGTGGAGCGGCTCCTCTCGCCCCCAAACGAACACCTCCTCCTCGCGCTTTGCAAGAGAGACGAGGGCAGGAAGTTCGACACCGGCTTCTTTCGCGGCGTCGGCAGCAGAGTGGAGTTGCCCCTTCCCACCGTCGATGAGAAAAATGTCCGGCAGCATCCCGTTCTCTTCGCGAAGGCGACGCAAACGACGATAAACCACCTCGCCAATTGAGGCGAAATCGTTCACGCCGTCGACGGATCGGATTCGGTATCGCTTATAGCCCGCCTTGAAAGGGAGACCATCGATAAATTGCACGAGGGACGCGACAGTCTCTTCTCCCTGAAGGTGCGCAATGTCCACACCCTCAATCACGCGCGGAGTTTTGGGGAGATGGAGGATTTTTTGCAGCCCGAGCAGCCCCTTTTTGGGGTCCATTTGGAACACTTCCGGCTGAACGTGCGTCTCCAAATCGCCACACTCGTTGAGACGCTCCAAAGCCGAGATTTGATCACGAATGGCGGCTGCGTTTTCGAATTGAAGATTTTTGGACGCCTCCTTCATCTCGCTGCGCAGTTCCTCGAGGAGTTGGTCGCGATTCCCCTCGAGAAAGCGTTGGAGTCTATGAATTTGTTTGCGATACTCCTCTTTGGACGTTCTGCCGCAGCACGGCGCGGTACATTGCCCAATCGACGCGAGGAGACAAGGACGAAAGAAGCGCATTTTGGGGTCGTCGCTCTGAATGTCGTATTGGCACGTTCTGAATTTGAAGATTTTTTGAATAACGACAAGCGCCCCGCGAATTGGGCTGATGTAGGGACCATACAACTTCACACCGCTCGAGAGAGGCTCTCGAGTCGCCTCGACGCGCGGAAATTCCTCGCGATAATGGACTTGAATATAAGGGAACGACTTCCCATCTTTGAGCGCGCGGTTGTATTTTGGCTGAATGTCTTTGATGAGCCGTGCTTCCATGATGATGGCGTCCACTTCGCTCGGCGTTTGGATGAAGTCGATATCGCGAATATCTCTGACGAGGAATCTGGTTCTTTCGTCTTCCGCCGCAGTTTTGAGGAAATAACTCCCCGCTCGTTTTCTCAAGTCTTTTGCTTTGCCGATGTAGATAACGCGTTCCTGCGCGTCTTTCATCAAATACACACCGGGAGCATGAGGGAATTCCTTCACGCGCTCCGCCGCAAATGAGTTGTCGTTTGGATACTCCATAAAGTCATACATTCTCCCCCTCCGACGCTTTATGATACCTCTCGTTGAAATTTCCGGTTCCGTCCGCCGTTGGAGCTTCGCACCACGGCTCGCAAAGCGTCGCGAAAACGGGAGTTTAAAGCACGATGAGTATATCATAATTTTACGTCGGAAGGCAAAATCGGCACTCAACGCTTCTTAAGACACAAGGCGGTGCCTCAACAAACGCTCTCTGGTTCTATGGTGAGAAGGTTTTCTACCTGCGCCAAACTCTCTGGCTCCATCATCATCATAAGCTCATCGTCCTGCATAATCTCGGTTCCACCACGCGGAACGATAAATAGCCCGTCGCGACGGATGAGATAAACCAAGACGTTCTCCGGGAGATTCAAGTTTCGAATCGCCAGACCAATGATCGGGGAACCTTCCGAGATTTCGAACTCGTACATTCTGCTTTTGGATCGCCCCGTTTCTTCGAATTCCAAAGGAGCGCGGGGTTTCGCACGCGCCACCTCGTCCAAACGCATGAGTCGCGCCAACGGCATGAGCGTCTTCCCCTGAATGAGCATGGAGGACAAAACGATAAAAAAGACGAGGTGAAAAATCGAAATCGCCATATCCAATTTCTCGGGGTCCTCCCTAAAAGCAAGGCAGGGGAAAATCGCCAATACAATGGGTGCTGCTCCTCGAATCCCTCCCCACGCAACGAGGGTCTGTTCGCGGAAATTAAAGGAACTTTTAATCAATCCAAGATAAACGCTCAACGGACGCGCAACGAACATAATAAACGCGGCAATCGCCAAACCCGGAACGACAATTTCCTTAAAATGGCTTGGTGTCACGAGAAGCCCGAGCGCCAAAAAGAGCGTCACTTGCATGAGCCACGCGATACCATCGTGAAAGCGTCCGAGACCATGTTTATAAATGAATCGGGAATTTCCCATCACGAGACCACAAACATACACCGCCATAAAACCATTCCCACCGCACGCCTCGCTTGAGCTGAATGCGAGAAAAACGGTGCCGATTCCGATGACGTAGTAGAGCCCGTCGTACTCGAGTTTGACGTCGTTCATGAGTCGCGCAACGCAAAATCCAACAAAAACTCCCGCAAGCACGCCGACGCCAATACGTTGGCAAAAGGCAGGGACGATTTGGAGGTACGAAGCGTCCCCGGGGTGGAGGATCATGGAGATCATAAACACCGTGAGAAACGTCGCCATTGGATCGTTGCTTCCCGATTCGTACTCAAGGAGAGGGCGAAGATTCCCCTTAAGCGCCACGCTCTTGGAGCGAAAAATAGCAAACACCGTCGCGGCATCCGTGGAGGAAACGACGCTCCCCAAGAGAAGTCCGTATCGAATATCCCAACCCATGTACCACGACGTGAAAATCCCGATGAAAAGCGCCGTGAGAAAAACGCCCAGCGTGGAAAGGATCGTGCCCGGGACGAGTACTTTTTTGACGGAAGACCACGACGTGTCGTACCCGCCCGAGAAAAGGATGAATGCTAGCGCAAGCGTTCCGATTTGGCACGCGCTTGAATAATCCTCGTATGCGTATCCACCAAGCCCTTCCGACCCTGCAATCATACCGATGATCAGGAACATGAGGAGGGTGGGGATTTTTATGAGTGACGATATTTTGCTCGCAAAAATCCCCAAAAAGAGAAAAACGGCAATGATTCCGTATTGAATATAAATATCTTCCATGAAAAGTCCTAAAACGTCTCCTTCAACATAATTAATACGACATTAATACGACGTAATGATCAATACAATCCCGACCCAGTTGGGGGGACTCACGGAGCTGTATCGTACACCAAGCCTTCTCCAACCAACTCGAAAGAGACCGCCCACTGCCATTGAAAATGATGAACCCGTGCGGCAAGGATGTTCCACCCCTCTTTCAACTCGATCTGGACGGCGTCTTCCCTCTGCTTGTGCCTTGGCGAGACGCACCCTTGATAAATGTGCTGACCATTTAAATAAACGACGGGCAGCGCCATGGTGCTAAAGCTCAGCGCTTTGAGATTCAGCGTTGCGCCCTGCGCCTTCGGGCTAAAGACGCGCCGCACGACGTACGCCGCCTCAAATGGGCTGCCGTTTGAAATGGAGCAAAAGTCGATCGCGTTCACGTCGTCTCCCCCCGTTGCGTCACGTGTGGGATAATAGAGAATCCACTCGAGAGGCTTCCCCTCGTACAGAACCTCGGGAGGAGCTCCCCCCGCTTGCGACGCACGATCCAAGAAACCTTCCGAGAAAACCGCCGCGTCCGTCGGTAAAACGGCTTTCTCATAATCAAACGCATCTGGATTACCAAAGGAGAACCCCTTTATACCCGGCGCAACCCAAAAAGGCGCGTTGATTTTGACACTCCGGCGGATGTCGCCCGACTCCACCTCAACGAGCGCGGAATTCTGCACGCAACGCCCCGAGAGAAAGAGCGTGAACTCCATTCCGTCCCCTTTTTCGAGCTTGTCGAGCGCCAACCCCTCAGGAAGACGCACGCGCAATGCGTCCAAATCCACGCCACGCGCGAAACCTTTGATAATCGCGCAATTGCTCTTCGTCGTGTTCTGGACAAAAAGCGCAAGCCCGGGTCGGTCGAAATCGCGCACGAATTCCGGGACGTTCGCGTCGTAATATTTTTGAGCCAACGTCTCGCGCCCCAGCGCTTTGAGGAACTGCCACGTGAGAATCGCATGTCCCGTTTTTTGGGGATGCACGCAGTCCGGCGCGAAATAAATCTCTCCATCCTGGAGCCGCGCATTGATGAAATGGCGCTTCATCTCCCCCCGCATGTCGAGAAACTCTACACCATTTTCTTCGTTTTCCTCCGCCAACTCCCGCATGATCGACTCCATGCGATCCATCATCTGGTTCTTAAACGAGAACGGCGTCTCCGTGAGCATGGAGGGAAGAGCGAGAATAATACGCGGCGTCTGCGTCCGCTCGCGAACCAAATTGATAAGCGTTTGGTACTTCGTCTTCCACGCAGCATATCCCTCCTCGGTCGTCACAATCGCGGGGCAGAGGGCGTCGTTCGTCCCCAAAAGGATGAAGATGATATCCGCTCCTTTGTCCAACTCGTCCTTGATGTAGATGGCGGGGATGTCGAGCCTTTGGCGATTCTCGTGCGAGTTTGTGATAAAATGCGTCCACGCCTCAATCGTCGAGCCGCTGCCGCCAAGTGGGATGAATTCCACCTCGGTCTCTCCCGCTTCCGCGAGGGTCTTGCGGACTTCGTGCGTGTAGCCGAAGGGGAGATTCATAGAGTGCCCCGTGATGCTATCTCCTATCACCACGGCACGAAAAGGCTCAGCAGGTGCCGTTGGGCAGTATCCATACGAGAGGAGGAGGGACAAAAAGACGAAAACAATGGGTTTGAGACTCTGCATAAAAACACTCCTTTTTGCGAAAATCCATCAGGACTCCATGCGAAATTTCGACGATCGTGAGCCATGGGGCGTAGCTCCAGCGGCGGACTCAAGGTAGAAATTCAAACGCGCAGTATCATAAAGCATGATGGGCACACGACCCCGCATGATACCACCATCTCCTATTTTACACGATTTGGAAGAAATTGCAAGCGACTTCGTTCTCTTTCTCACGATTTTTCCCCAAAAAAGTCCTCTCTTTCTCCCTGCAAGCCGCCAAAAGCAAACTTTTTTGAGAATCTCTCATTTTTTTTGGAAAAGAGGGGAGTACCCCCTTGACAAAAATCGAAAATTGATATATTATCTCATTCAAGATTTGGTAAGATATATCATCGTTCCGCATAAAAATTCGACGAGTGCCTGCTTTTTGGGCGCCACGGCTCGTATGTTTTGCGAAAAAGCGGAATTCATTTGAGCACCCGCAGTGTGTGCGATGAGGACAAAACAATGCCTAAACGCGATCCTTTTTTCCAAACGTTTCGAAAGCGATGCAACTCGCTCGGCTTGGCGGCGACTCGGCAAAGATTTTTGGTATACCAATGTCTTTCTCATTCTTACGACCACCCGACGGCGGACATGGTATATGAGCGAGTCCTTGTGGATTCTCCCCATATATCGCGCATGAGTGTGTATCGAATATTAGAATCGTTCGCGTTTCATCGAATGATTCGCAAAGTGAATCACCCTGGTTCGGCAGCGCACTTTGATGCGTTTTTGACCCCGCACCACCATATTATTTGCGTGGAGTGCGGCGTCGTGGTGGATGTTCCCCTCGAGGCGTTCGCCATCACGCTTCGACCCGAGCAGATTCCGGCAGGGATTAATATCGAGTCCACGACCGGTGACTTTCAAGGTTTGTGCTCCGCGTGTGCGCAAAAGCGAGAAGCGTCGGGCGTCTCGGTTCGGCAGGCTGAGTGATTGAATTTATTGTCGTTTCGCGCGGGGTTCCATCGGACCAACGGCGGACGGAACCGGAAATTTCAACGAGAAGTATTATAAAATCAAAAACTGGAGAGTGTGTATGCGAACAAAACGAATGGCAATCTTCCTTGCTGCGGTCCTTTGTGGGGGTGCAGCATTGGGACAAGAATCGATTCCTCGTGGTCCGCACGGCGCGGCAACCGAGGCGTATCAGGAGAAGGTGTTGGATGAACTCCAAACCACACTCGACATCCCGGCGGGAATTGATCCCGTCTATTGGAACTCGTTTGTTCCTGAGGGGAACGAGCAGACCGAAGCGCGCGTCGCTTTGGGGAGAAAACTTTATTTCGATCCACGTCTTTCGGCAGACGGAACGGTCTCGTGCGCGACGTGCCACGATGTGACGCGAGGTTTCACGGACCAGCGCCCCACTTCAGAGGGAATTGGCGACCAACTTGGCAAACGCAACGCGCCCACAAACCTCAACGCGGCAGTCCTCCACAACATGTTTTGGGATGGACGCTCCCCATCGCTTGATCACCAAGCGATGCAGCCGATCATCAACCCGGTCGAAATGGGTATGGAGAATATCGAGGAAAAGATCGTCGCGGGCATTAAAGACGACGCAGAATATCAGCGTCTGTTTCAAGCCGCGTACGGTCGCGACGTGAATTATGCAGACATTGGTCTCGCGTTGGGGGCTTTCGAAAGGACGCTCAACTTCTTCGATTCTCCCTTCCGACGCTATCTCGCAGGGGACGAAGACGCCATCTCGGCAGACGCGAAAGAGGGGTGGAAGCTCTTCAATCGCGAGGGGCGCTGCGTATCGTGCCACACGATGAGTCCCTCCAATCCGGTGGGAAGCGACAGCAAGTTCCACAATATTGGTATCGCGGCGCGCCATCATGATTTTGAGAAACTCGCCTCCACCGCGCTTCGTGCGTTGCAAGAGGACGATTCGGAAGAGCGTTTGGACGAGCTTGCGATCGGCACCGACTTGAGTGAGCTTGGGCGCTTTATGGTCACGAAAGAGAAGAGCGACATTGGAGCGTTCCGGACGCCGTTGCTCACGAACATTGGAATCACGGGACCCTACATGCACGACGGCTCGCTCCAAACCCTGTGGGACGTGGTGGATCACTACAACAAAGGTGGGGAGCCAAACCTTTATTTGGACGGCGGAATCGAGCCGCTCAATCTGACGGACAAGCAGGTTGATCAGTTGGTCGAGTTCCTCTTTTCTCTCACGGACGTGCGTTTTGCCGAGCAGAACGCGAGAATGTTTGGGGAGCAAAGAGCGCAGGCACAGAAAGAGCGTCCTCATCGAGATGTGGAAAAAGCGACGCGCAAAACGTTGACGTTTGAAATTATCAAAACAGATTCAGAGAAATAAGGAGCGGAACTATGACTCAAATTCGATATCGACGTGAAAATTTAGAGACGCGCATGGAGAACGAGCGTCGGGAGTTTTTCGCCGGTTTGACCAATCTGGACCGACGCTCCTTTTTGAAGGTTTCAGCAGCGTGTTTTGCCGCAGCGTCCGCTGCCGGGATGGCGGGAGTTGGCTCCTTTCAACCAATGAAAGTTGCTTTGGGACAGGACGAGAATGGACGCGAGAAGTCCTTCAAAATCGCCTACATCTCCGACTCGCACTTGTATCAAAAGCACATCAACGACCGTTTTGCGAATGCCCTCATGCGCGCGGTGCAAGACGTGAACGCGTTGGAAGAAGCGCCGGACTTCATCTTCTACGGAGGAGACTTGGCGCAATTGGGACAGCCGGAAGAGTTGGAGCTTGGTGCCGAAATCCTCGCGAATCTCAAGTATCGAGATCGCCTGCGAATCATGGTCGGAGAGCACGATTGGTACTTCGATATGGGCGAAAAGTGGCGCGATCTCTTTGGCGACCCGAACTGGTCTTTTGATCACAAGGGAGTCCATTTCGTCTGCCTTATGAGCGTGAACGAAGAAGACTTTTGGACCGAAGCGGGTTTGTCGCCCTTGGAGAGAATGCAGACGGTGGCGGGGCTTGATAATCAGGCGCAGCGTCCATTTTTCGTCGGACAGGATCAAATCGAGTGGCTCAAGAAAGATTTGGAAGCGTGCCCGGACGACATGCCGATTATTGTCTTTTCGCACTCGCCCTTGTATAAGCTGTATAAGAACTGGAACTTCTGGACGGACGACGCGGAGGACGTTCAAGCGGTGCTCAAGCGTTTCGCGCGCGTCACGGTGGTTCATGGACACACGCACCAAGTCCTGACGAATCGAATTGGGAACATCCACTTCCACGGGCTTCTCTCGACGGCGTGGCCTTGGCCCTATGCGCCAAAAGGGATGCCGGAGTGGACGGTTCAGATGAATCGTTCCGATCCGTTCAACTCCCTCGACGGCTGCGGCAATGGAGAAATCCAAGTCTCGGCGGACGGACTTGTGGACAAGGTATACAACTTGTGGAATCGCAAACCGATGTTGGTTTCTGCCGCCTATCTCAATGGCGACGGAACGTCGAATCGTCCGATGAGACCAAATTTGCCGTCGTTTTAAGGTTGTCGTTTGTGAGCAGGAACAATTTGAACAAATTCATATCAATACCAAAAAGGATTCGACATGAAATATACCCATATTACGTTTGTGGCATTTCTTTGCCTGATTTTAGCGGCGGGGGCGTTTTTCTCCGCGAAAGATTGCGAGGCGCAGCGTCGAGGTCGGCTGGTTCGTGCCGTCCAAGAGAATATCGTGCCGGACAAAGTGGATGCCGCAGCCTCGGCAGTTGTCGAGATTGTGGTCGAAGCCAACGCACCAAAAGCGTCTGCTGCGGACGCAAAAGCTGATTCCGCGCCGACGGACTCGGTGCGCGAATTCCCCGGCACGAGCGACCAGTGGAAGGACTCCCTCGACACCGATTGGATCGAAAAAGAGCGTAAGAGTCACATGATTCCGAAGCATTTCGACAATCGATCCGTCTTGCGTGGCGAACAGCGCGACGGACACGCTTATGGACGATACACAAAAGCCGACCTCCTCTTGTGGGAGCGCGAAACGGAACGACTCGTCCTTGAAGGATCGCGCATCTTCCACAGTGCAGAGTTGTTGGGAAGCACCAATGGGACTTCCTGCGACATGTGCCACCCGGATGCGTCAAATACCCATGCGGAAACGTATCCCAAATATCAAGTCCAACTCGGACGCGCCGCGATTTTGAGAGACATGATCAATTGGTGTCTCGAAAATCCATGCCGTGCGGAACCCATGAGTGGCGACGACCCGAGAATGCGCGCAATGGAAGCCTATATCCAAGCGCACTCGACGGGAAAAGTCGTCAAATATGGAAAACACTAAATAACAAATCATCATCAAGACCAAATATCGAACGGAGAGTATTGTTCGATTCGTAATTACCTTAAGACGAAAGGAACAGAAAAATGACAAATTGTGGTGGTTGCTGCTGCAAAAACAAGCCGGAAGACAACACGCTCAAGAATCTCCTCGCGGCATACAACGGAGAGTCGAACGCGAGCGCGAAATATGCCGTCTATTCCGAGAAGGCAAAGGCGGATGGGTATTTGGCGATTGCCGCCCTTTTCGCCGCTGCGTCGAAAGCCGAGACGCTTCACGCCGCGCGTCACGCTCGCGTCATTAAGTCGCTGGGTGGAGAAGCGGTTGCCGACATTGGAACTTACGAGGGAAAAGCAATCGACGAGATGCTCAGGGACGCCATTGCGGGCGAGACCGAAGAGTTCACTCATATGTACCCCGGTTTCATCGCTGAGGCGGAACAGGTCGGAGCCACGGCGGCGGTCGCTTCTTTCAAAGGCGCTCTTGAGGCGGAAGTCGTTCACGCGAGACTCTATCAAGAAGCGCTCGACAACCTCGACGCGTGGAAAGCGCCCCGAAAGTTTTACGTCTGTAGCGTCTGCGGTTGGACGGAAGAAGATGCCGCTCCCGAGAAATGCCCCATTTGTGGCGTGAGTGCGGACAAATTCCTCGAATTCTAACCCATTGAGACTCGATTCTCATAGTGTTTTAATCGTGTTTTCACATGCTTCGCGTCGGGGGGCGGAACCTCGGCGCGAAGTGGTGTATCACACCTCTCGTTAGAATTTCTGCTTCCGTCCGTCGTTGGGGCTGCACACCACGACTCACCTCTAAAGCCACTTTCTTGCGTAAAGATGGAAATTTTTTGAGAAAGCAGACCTTGGGGGCGCTTGACTTTTTCGCGCAAAAGATTAGAATGACTGGTTTATTCTCCATCTTTCAGAGAGATTTTCGTCATGAATTCGTCTTTGGCGGAGTGCTTGCGAGAAAGAGGGAGTGCCGAATTGGAAATGTCGTTTGCCGTTGTTGGTTTCTGTTTCATAATCATTTCGAGGTGTGTTTTGCTGGAAGCAATTGAAAAAGCGGACATTTTGATTGAAGCGCTGTATTGGATTCGTGAGTTTCGCGAAAAGATTTTTGTCGTGAAGCTCGGCGGCAGTTTGATGACGGATCCTCTTGCCATGTCGCATCTGCTCCAGGATTTGGTGTTTATGGAGACGGTGGGAATTCGACCAATCGTTGTCCATGGTGGCGGTCCGGCAATCAATCGTGCGATGCTGGAGGCGGGGCTGACGTCGAAATTCGTCCTCGGAAGACGCTATACCGGCGAGAAAACTCTGGCGATTGTCGAGCGTGTCCTCGCACACGAAATCAACGAACAACTGGTCGAACAAATCATCATTTTGGGTGGCAAAGCGCATTCATTCAACTTCTCGACGCAAAATGTTGTATATGGGGAGCCTTTGCGCCTCAAGGATGAATCGGGAAATGACATTGACCTCGGTTTCGTGGGGACGCCAACGCGGATTGATCGTGAGGCAATTCAGGAAAAGTTGGATGAAGGCTACATTCCCGTGATTCCTTCCATGTGCCTCACGGAGGACGGAGCGAAACTCAACGTCAATGCAGACACCACCGCGATGATGGTTGCGCAGACCTTCCGTGCGGAAAAACTCGTCTACCTGAGCGACGTGAACGGCGTTCGTCTGGACAAAGACGACCCCGAGTCACTCATTCCGACTCTCACGGCGGAGATGGCGGAGAAAATGTTCGCTTCGGGCGCAATCGCGGCAGGGATGATTCCCAAGGTGCAAGCGTGTCTCGAGACGGTGGAAAAAGGGGTCAAAAAGGTACACATCGTGGATGGACGCATGAGACACGCCCTACTGCTTGAGATTTTCACCACGGGTGGTATTGGAACGGAGATTATTTCTCATAGGAAAGGGTATTGAAAATTATCATGAAAACACTGGAGCTTTTTGAAAAGTACGTCATTCCGAACTACACGCGCTACCCGGTTGTGCTCACGCGGGGCGAAGGCTCGTTCATTTGGGACGAAGATGGCAAGCGCTATCTCGATTTCTTCCCCGGCTGGGGATGCAACCTCCTTGGGCACTGTCCTCCGACCGTCGTCGAGGCGATTCAGGCGCAGGCGGCAAAATTGATCCATGTTCCGAACTCGTGGCACACGCGAGAGCAAGGCGAGTGGGCGCAGCTCCTCTCCCAACGCAGTTTTGGCGGAAAGTGTTTCTTTTGCAACTCCGGCACGGAAGCGAACGAGGCGGCAATAAAGCTCGCCAGAATGTATGGCGACGAGAAGAAACGATACAAAATCATCACTTTTGAGGATGGTTTTCATGGTCGAACGATGGGTTCCGTCGCCGCCACGGCGCAGCCAAAGTACCAACGTGGGTTGGGGCCGCTTCTCCCGGGGTTCGTCTACGCGCCGTATAATGATTTGGAGGCGGTTCGGAATATCGTCGAGAACGATGACGAAATCGTTGCGATCATGCTCGAGCCGATTCAGGGTGAGGGCGGCGTCCATATTCCTTCCACGGAATTCATGGTGGGATTGCGCCAACTTTGCGACGAACACGAATTGATTTTGCATTTCGACGAGGTTCAGACGGGGTGCGGACGAACGGGAACTTGGTTTGCGTACCAAGGCATCGGCGTGACGCCGGACGTCATGACGCTTGCCAAGGCGATTGCTGGCGGAATGGCGGCAGGGGCGTTGATTTGCAAGCCCGAACTCGCGCCCTTCTTGCGACCGGGGATGCATGCCGCGACGTTCGGTGGAAATCCTTTGGCTGCTGCTGCCGGAATCGCCACCATTCGAACCATTGAGGAGCAGAATCTCTTGGAGAATGCAAACCAAAATTGCGAGATTTTCCTCCGACGCTTCAACGCGCTCAAGGAAAAGTGCGACGTCATTGCCGATGTGCGCGGACGCGGTGCGATGATTGGTGTGGAGCTTAACGTGAGCGGCGCGCCCGCCGTGCAAAAGTGCATGGAAAACGGGCTTCTCATCAACTGCACGCATGGAGTGGTCGTTCGACTTCTCCCTCCCGCAAACCTTTCTGCCGAGTTGGCGAACGAAGGGTGCGACATTTTGTGCGACGCCTTGTTGAGTTTATGATTCGACCCGTGCGCTTAAATGAAACCCATTTTAGGCGCGTGAGCATACAATTTTCCCAGAAGAACAGGGTATAGTTTCCCAGAAGACAGGGTATAGGCGTCTCGTCCGCCTCGCGCCCTGCGTCCTATACTCATCGTCCTTTAAAATTCCCGTTTTACGCGACGGTTTGCGAGCCGTGGTGCGTAGCTCCGACGGCGGACGGAATGGGAAATTTCAACGCAAAGTATTATAAAACCACGTTTTTCAAAAAATCGAAAGAGAGGTCTTCATGCGCCACCTGCTTTCCCTTAAAGATTTTAGCACTCAGGAAATCGAACAAATCCTATCGATCGCTTTGGATTTGAAGATCAAACTGCGACAGGGCATTCGGGAACCATTATTCCCCGGCTGCGTACTAGGAATGATCTTTCAAAAGCAATCCCTGCGGACGCGTGTGAGCTTTGAGGCTGCCATGGCGCATCTCGGTGGGGCTGCCATCTTCCTTGCCGACGACGCGGGGTTTGGGAAGCGCGAGCCAATCTGCGATTTTTCGCACGTGTTGAGTGAGATGGTTGATCTTATCATGATTCGTGCCAAACGACATGAGGACGTTGTGGAGTTCGCGTCGTATGCGTCCGTCCCGGTCATAAATGGTCTCACGGATTACTGCCACCCGTGCCAAGCGCTGGCGGACATTCTCACGTGGCGCGAGTTGGTTGGCAACACGACGGGGCGGAAGCTCGCCTGGGTCGGCGACGCGAACAACGTGGCGCTCAGTCTTGCGTTCATCTGTGGAAAACTCGGCATCCGCATGTCGATTGCCGTCCCGAAAGAGTATAATTTTAGCGACGAGGCTCTTCAGCAGATTCACGACAATGCGCCTGGATTCAAACTCGAGGTGACGCAGGACCCCGTCGAAGCCGTTTCGGGAGCGGGTGTCGTTTATACGGACGTTTGGGTGAGCATGGGTCAAGAGAACGAAAAGGCAAAGCGTGAGCACGATTTCGCTCCGTACCAAGTCAATTCGGAGTTGATGTCCCACTGCCCCGAGGCGTATTTTATGCACTGCCTCCCTGCGCGGCGCGGTTTCGAAGTGACGGATGAAGTGATTTCGTCTCCTCAAAGTGCCATCGTTCAGGAAGCGGGGAATCGTCTCCACGCGCAAAAGGGTGCCGTCGTGTGGCTCCTCCGACAAAAATAACGGGAGTTCCCCATTTTTACGCTCAAACCCAAAGTTCGTCACTCTCGAGGGACTTTGGGGTGCTGTGTATGCTCATCATCTTTATATGCTGGCGCTCTGGTGGATTTGTGTTTTCACGAAGCGTCTTGGCAACATCGAAAGGCAGGGCGCATGAAACGTTGCGACGGCAGAGATTTTAACGAGGTGCGTGAGATTTCGATCACGCGTGGTTTCACGTCAAAGACGCCGGGGAGCGTCTTGATTCGTGCGGGCGAAACGATGATTCTTTGCACCGCTTCCCTCTCCGCATCGCTCCCACCATGGATGAATCCCGACGAGGCGCGAGGCTGGACAACGGCGGAGTACAACATGCTTCCCGGGAGTACGTCGCCGCGCAAAGGTCGAGATCGGGCGGGGAAAATCGATGGGCGTTCTGTGGAAATTCAGCGTCTTGTGGGGAGAAGTCTCCGTGCGGCTATCGATTTGAAGGCGTTGGGACCTCGGATGCTCAATGTGGATTGCGACGTTCTCCAGGCGGATGGCGGGACGCGAACGCTGAGCGTGACGGGAGCCGCCGTTGCCGCGATCGACGCCCTGCGCTCTCTTGAGGAGTTCGCGAATCGTTTGCCGGGCGATCCTGGGTTTCCGATGAAGTCCTTTCTCGCCGCCGTGAGTGTGGGGATTGTCGATGGCGTGCCGCTTCTCGATCTTTGCTATGAGGAGGACGCCAAGGCAGAGGTCGACATGAACATCGTGATGACGGACGCAGATCGTTTCGTCGAAGTCCAAGGGACGGGAGAAGAGGCGACCTTTAGCGAGAACCAACTCGCGCAGATGCTTGGGCTTGCGAAAAAAGGAATCCACGAGCTTATCGCGAAGCAAAAGGCGCTTTTTTGCCAGTAGAAGAGCGAAGGAAAAACGAAGAATGAGCGAGAAAAAAGGGAGCGGACGCCGCAGACCTCTCAAGGTTGTGGTCTCAAAAGCGTTGTGGCTGGAGAACTTCCTCGCGTATTGCAGCGGGGAGTGCCACCTCTCAGAGAATACTGTCGCGGCATATCGGCGGGACTTGGAGCGATTCTTCATTTGGGTTGATGATCGCGACTTTCAATCGCTTCGGATTCGTGATTTCGCGAGTTACGTGAATTGGCTGCACGAGTTGGAACTCGCGCCCGCCACGCTCGCTCGGCACATCGTGTCGCTCCGGCTGTTCTACAAGTACCTCCAGATGGAGGGCGTCACGGGGGAGAGCCAAGCGGCACTTCTGGGGAGCCAAAAGTTGTGGGAGCGCGTCCCCAAATTCCTCTCGCCGACGCAGGTGGATGCGTTGTTGAGCGCCCCGGTCGAGGCGGATCGACTTTGGTATCGCGACCGCGCGTTGCTCGAAATGCTCTACGCCACGGGATGCCGAGTGTCGGAAATCTCGACCTTGAAACTTTGCGACATTCATCTTGAACAGCGCTTTTGCAAGTGCGTGGGAAAGGGAAACAAGCAGCGCATCGTCCCCATTGGCGAGCAAGCTGTGCGCGCCGTGGAGCTTTATTTGGACGAAGAGCGTCCCATCTTGGAGGGTCGCGCGATTCGAAGCGGCTTGGAGCCAGAGTGGCTCTTTTTGTCTCATCATGGGCGCATCCTCGACAGACACAGAATTTGGGAGCTTATCAAACGCTACGCCGCGCGAGCGGGGATTCGTATGGAGATCAGCCCTCACACCTTGCGACACAGCTTCGCGACGCACTTGCTCGTGAACGGAGCCGACTTGAGGCAGGTGCAAGAGATGCTCGGACACGCGAAAATCATGACGACCCAGGTCTACACGCACGTCGATGGCAAGCGCCTAAAGGCAATCCACAAAAAGTACCACCCGCGCGGGTGAGTCGCCGTTTCTCTGCGTCTCTGGCGGACATGACGCCAGCGCAGCCCTGGGGACGCTCGCCTGGTTTGCTTTCGCCCCTTCGAACGCCGGTATATCTCGAACGCCGGTATACTTTGAGTGTTTCACTTGACATCGGTCTTTTTTTCTGTTATAATACCTTGCGTTGAAATTTCCGGTTCCGCCCGCTGGTGGCGCCGCATACCACGGCTCGCCACGCATCGTGAAAACTGGATTTGAAAGTACGGCAAGTCTTTTCATGCCACCATATCATTCATTAAGAAAGGTTCATTATGTCCCAACTCACCACCAATCGTCGACAATTTTTAGGAGTTCTCGGAGCGACCAGTGTCGCGCTCGGGCACGGCAGCGCTCTCTGTGCGGGAGAGGAGAAGGGCGCAGAGCCAAGCGCCCCGCAGAGTGTCTTTCTCTCGCCTTGCGTCCTTCAAAATCCCACGGAGAATTCGATCTCCGTCGTGTGGCTGGTTCCCGCCCCCGCAACCGGTTGGGTAGAATGGGGAACTTCTCCCGACAATCTCGACCAGCGTGCGACCGGCTCCGTCCTCGGTCTGAATCCGTACGATGACCTCGTTATTGCCATTCGGATCAAAAATCTCCAGCCCAACACACGATATTATTATCGTGCCGCCTCAGCTTTGGTGGATTTCAAATATGCCTATAGCATCAAGCAGCGTGAGCCGGAATATACCGAGGTGAGATCGTTCACAACGCCGGGAAAAAATGCAGAGGCTGCGTCTTTTTCCGTGATAAATGACACGCACGAGTACCAAGACGTTTTGGCTGAAGTCTTGGCGAAAGTCGACGACCTCGGCGCGGATTATACCGTTTGGAATGGAGATCTTGTCCACTATATCAACCAGGTGGAGACGATACGCAATGCGATTTTTCACCCCGCCGGAAGAGCGTTTGCGCAGGAGAATCCCCTCCTTTTTGTGCGAGGCAACCACGATGCGCGTGGAACGTGGGTGCGAAATCTGCCTCGTTTTCTCCCAACGTGGAAACACGAAAATATTCAATTCGACGCGCTTGGGTATAATTTTGCCGTGCGAAAAGGCGATTTGGCGCTCATCGGTCTCGATACGGGAGAGGATAAACCCGATTTTCGACGGGAGTGGGGCGGACTTGCCGATTTCGAGCAGCATATCGCCCTTCAACGTGAGTGGCTTGAGTACATCATGGAGACGGACGCCGTGAAAACTGCGCCATTTGTCGTCGCGTTCTGCCACATTCCACTTTTCGACGCGAACCCCAAAGCCAATCCAGGCACACTCGAGACGGGTTTCTCTGCGTGGAAAAAACTCGGCGCGGATTTGTGGGGACCGGCGCTCAAGCGCTACAACGTCCAACTGGTCGTCGCGGCACACACGCACGTATTTCGTGTCGACGCTCCAACGGAGGAACGCCCATGGACTCAAATCGTCGGCGGCGGTTGTCGCCCTGAACAAATCCCGACCGTGATTCATGGTGTCGTCAGAGAGGGGAAACTGCACGTCGACGCGCACGACGTTTTTGGGAAGAAGATTCTCGCGTCGTTGGATTTCGAGCCGAGATTTCATTGATATTTCGAGAATCTCACGCTTGAGGGATATCTTGGTATAAAAAAGAGCTTGGGGCAAAAAAATAGTCCGGATCGTTTCTCATACAAGACTCAATCTGGACTAAAATTTTAATGCGGAAGACAGGACTTGAACCTGCACGAAGTTACCTTCATTAGGCCCTCAACCTAACGCGTCTGCCAATTCCGCCACTTCCGCATTGCAAGAGAAAGTCAAGACAAAACCATCACAGGAATCGCCCAATCCCATCACCTTACGAGAGAACATGATATCAGATTCCACAAAAAAAACAAGGGGGGGAGAACCGATTTTCTCAAAAATTTTGTCTCGTCGCCGCCGAGGTACGCAGGTCCAAAAAATTTTTCTCACTAAAAAACTTTTCTACTGAAATAATATGGCGGTTTTTTATCATCTGCGCAACTCTATAGACGTGAGTGAGCAAGTTATAATACTTCGCGTTGGAATATCCCGTTCCGTTCGCCGTCGGAGCTTCGCACCACGGCTCGCAAAACGTCGCGTAAAACGGGAATTTTAAAGGACGATGTGCATAGTTTTTAGTCCCGTTTAATTTTACTCCCCGCTTGTCGCGGAAAACAACGTTATAGGAAAAGAGAAAATGACAACAACTAACTTGAAAGAGCGAGTTCAACCGTCACAAATCGATGACCCGGAAATCGCGCAAGTCATGCAAATAATTGAAGAACGCGCGTGTGAGGGACTTCGGATTAAGGACATTTTGGAAGCGACGGGACTTCCTCGTCGTACGTTGGAGCGTAAGTTTCAAAAGCTGGCGAATTCGTCGCTCCACTATGAGATTCTTTCTCGTCAGGCTGCCCGTGCCAGGCACCTCTTGAGGACGACTCACCTCAAGTTGGCTGACGTCGCGGAACAATCCGGTTTCAAAACCGTCGCGCACTTATGTGTCACCATGCAGCGCCACTTCCAAAAGACGCCCAATGAGATTCGCAAAGAATCCGAGCCTCACTACAATTACGTGAAAAGAATTTCATAATCGCTCGATTGGTCGATTGTCAAGCTCAAATGGGGCGCTTTCCTTGAGATGCGTCCCATGAAAAAGTGTCAATATCCTTTCCACCGGATGCCGAGGAAATAGAGGACGAACCCAATCTGGATGGCAATTTCAAACGAAATATCCGCCAAATTGGCTCGACACTCGCGGCACCAGCGAGAAAAATCGAAAACGAACCGCCACAATCGCGCGCAACGTTTGAGTAAAAATTGCGCGCCTGCGATTCGTCCGAAGTTTTTGCGCCCCAAAATTCCCAACCCAACTCCGCAACGCATCCAGCGCTCGAAATGATAGAACCAACGCCCTCGCGAAAGTGGTTGGAACTCACGCACAATCGCAAGCGGCGCGCGGTATGTTTTGCGGGCATTCATCAAAAAATAGACGGCAAGATCCGTGTCCTCCAAACCAATACGCGAGAAACGATCGTCAAAAACAGGCGTGCGATCCAACGCGCTCTTGCGCAAAAGGACCGTGTTGGTGCAAAAATCTTCCGTGGGATAAGGTTCTTTCGTGGGTGGAGCGAGATACGAGTAGAGCTGCGTTCGTTTGAGGTACTCGGGGAAATTCTCTGCAAAAATCGGCTCCACCACGCCGTAGACTGCGTCTGCGTCGAATTGATTTTGGACACGCATTAATTGTTCGAGCCAGTCGGGCTGTGCCGTTTCGTCGTCGTCCAAAAAGGCGATGAACTCCCCCCGAGCCTCGGCGACACAACGATTTCGAGCGGGAGCCAACCCCCGTTTCGGCTCGCACACGTAGCGAACCTCAACCCCTCGGCATTGCGCGCTCTCTACCCTGCTCTCCACCACGCTTCGCGACTCTTGCGACACGTCGTTCTCAACGACGACAATTTCATACGAACGCGGCGTCTCCTGCGCAACAAGCGAGTCCAAACACTCCCCGATTTGACGAGGTCGTCGAAAAGTACAAACGACGATAGAAACCAACGGTGCGTTCAAATCCGAAGTGCTGCACATGAATCGTTCTCCCTCTCGCGCACCTCAGCCTAGCGCGATTCGAATTTGTCCAAAACCTGCTCAAGATGCTGGTTGTGAGTAATCACCACGGCAGTGTCTCCTTCGCGAAAGGTAAAATCTGCCCCAGGGACGCTGACGCTGCCATGATGAACTGCCGCGACGACGATACATTGCGGCGGCAGACCGACGTGGCGCAACGGCGTAGAGGAGACCAACGATCCTTTTTCAACCTTGATCTCCAAAAGCCGAATTTTGTCCCCAAAGATTCCATCGTTGGAAATGATGGCACCCGTGTTGAGGAAATTGAGGACTTTGCGCCCCGCCTCCTCGCGAGGACTCACGCAAAAATCGATTCCCAACTTCGTAATCACGTTCCCATAGTCGGCACGATTAATCACGGAATAAACCCTCTCCGCCCCCAATTCCTTCGCCTCGACGCAGACTAAAAGGTTGTTTTCGTCGTAGCCCGTGCAAGCGACAAAAACGTCAGCGGCACCAACGCGCTCTTCTTCGAGAGCCGATCGGCATTGAACGTCAATATTCACGACTTCGACATTGCGATCCAAAACGGACGCCAAATGGTGGCAGCGCTCCAAATCGGTCTCGAGCAAACGAACGTGGTGGCGCTTCTGGATGAGCTGCGCGAGATGCAAGCCGGTTTCGCCCCCACCGGCAATGATGATATTTTTCGTTTGAGGCGGCTCCCCACCAAGGTTTTTGCGCGTGCGGATCAAGCTGTCGTGCTCGCCAAAGAGCGTTATTTGGTCGCCGGGATTCAAAAGATCGTCTGCGCGAGGGATAAAATTCACGCCGTTGCGAAGAATCGAGCCGACGCGCACATTCGAAGGAAACGACAAATCGCGAATCCGAACCCCGACGCTTTTTGCGCCATCTTGGATCTCGAACTCCATCAGCTCAATGTCTCCGTACAAATACGTCTCCAAATTAAGCGCTTCCGTGAATTGGTCGATTTCGTGCGACAAACGCAACGCCGTCAGTTGTTCGAGACTGATGATTTTATCAATGTCGAAATGCTCGCAATAGTCAAACGCGACGAGATTATTCGCAAGCGGCGCATAAACTCTCGCGACCGTGCGACGCGTCCCCATAGCCTTCGCGAGGCTTGCGACGACCAAATTGACCTCGTCCGAGTTCGTGAGCGCGAGGCACAAGTCGGCATTCATCGCATCTGCTTGAAACAGAACAGACGCGTGCGATCCGTTCCCCTCGAGAACCAGGGCGTCGAGAGAATTATTGAGCGCCTCCAGCTTTCCGGGTGTTTTGTCGATTATCGTCACATCGTGGTGGTGCGAGCACAACGTCCTCGCAATCGACTCACCAACCGTCCCGGCACCAACGATGATTATACGCATAAACGCCTTTCAACTCGCCAAACTTCGTGCTCAATTATCACGACATTAGAAAAGGACAAACATGAGAATGAGAACCGCAATGGAAAAACCCGATATCCACATCATGATGCGGAAGGCATCTGAGAAGATTTCCTTCATTTTTTCGTGGCGCGTCCCCGCATAAACCAAACTCACAACCGCAATGAGATAAAAGGCGCACAACAAATCGCAGCTACCCGACACAATCGAACCGAACATATATTAAGCCTCCTTTTTTCCAAACAGCTTTTCACGCAACATTCCGAAGAGTCTCGCGAAGAATCCGCGTTTTTTCTCTTCCTCCTGGACCTTTTTTCTCTCGTCGACAGGACCCCACCAAGCGTCAAAAATAACGAAGAGGTTGAGCAGCCCCGCCGTCATAGTGAAGATTGTCCCCAGTTCAAATCGTCGATTCATCTCCTTTTTGAGATTGTTGAGCGTCGGCAGGTCGGAGGGTTGATCATTTCTCCCCGACGACGCGACGGGCGGCGCCATAAAACCATTGAGAATCGGTTCCTCGCCCGTTGGATCGAGATAATATTGGAGGACGGCGGGCAAAGCAGGAGCGCCCGCCCAGATTTGCGTCAAAAAGTAGTATCGAACTTCTCCGCGACGCATAGAAACAAAGACAGCACGCCCAGGTCCCATGGTGGGAGAAGAGGACAAAATGACTCCCACAATGAACGTAGTCCAGATCAGGATTGCGAACAAGATCGCTTTCGCCGTGCGTCCCTGGTAGTAGTGTCCCAAACCGGGGACGAGCCACGCGAGGAACGCTGCAAAGGAGGGGTTTTTCAACGATTCGGAGGTTGGGTTGGGGTTGTGTTCTATCATAACTTGCTTGTTTTGTGAAAACAGAACGGTATCAAAACGACTTACCCACCATTATACACGTTTTTGCAAAAAAAGAAATACCCCACAAGGCTGTTGGCGAGAATTTTTATCCACTTGTTTTTTGACGAGATTTCTGGCGAAATATAAAGATTTTTGTCTCTTTATGCCTCTTTCGGCTTGACTTTTTGCCCGAATGCGCTATAATTTGGTCATACTCGTCGTGTTTTAATTCCCGTTTCTGCACAACGTTTGGGGAGCCGTGCTGCGTAGCTCCAGCGGCGGGCGGAATCGGAAATTTCAACGCGAAGTGTTATAAAGTGTAGCAAGCATTGAGGTGAGCTTAAACGTTGAGGGACGATTGGAAGATTCTTACGCATGATTCAAGTTGAAATTGCCAACGACCAAGATTCGGTCGACATAGACGAGGCTCTCGTGTGCCTGGCTGTCGAGGAGACGCTGAAGCTGGGTGGGGTCGCGACCGCGGAAATCAGCGTCGCTCTCCTGAATGACGAGGCGATTCACGAGATCAATCGGAAATTTCTCCACCACGACTATCCCACCGACGTCGTGACGTTCCCCCTGTCCGACTCCCCGCAGATTCTCGAGGGGGAAATCGTTCTGAGTGTCGATACGGCGCGGCGCGAAGCCGAAAAAGTCGCTGGAGCGTGGGACGTGCAGAAAGAGATTCTCCTCTACGTTATCCATGGTGCGCTCCACCTGCTCGGGTACGATGATCATGAGGACGAGGACATTCGTGAGATGAGATTTGCGGAGTGTGAGTGCTTATCGCGCATCGGCATCCTTCCGCCAGAGGGGCTGCACGACAACGATGGGGAGGCTGATGGGGAGGCTGACGGAGAGGCAAACAATGACTAACGCTTTTGCTTTCTATTGTCTTTTGTGTTTGGTTTTGTTCCTTCTTTCCATTGCTTCGCGCGCACTCGTGGAGTTCACGCGGCACGACCTCAAGAAAAAGTGTTCGAACAAAAATACTGGGGCGTATTTTGACGTCATAATCAATTCGTACGAATCGACGCAAGAGGGGATCGAGATGCTGCGCGCGCTCCTCCTTTTCGCGACGCCGGCGGCTGCGTTGTGTTTCGTCTCCGGGGGTCTCACTTCTCCCAACGCGCTCTTGTGGGACAGCGCGTCCATGTGGGCGCAATGCGGCGGATGCTTTCTTCTCTACGTTGCCGCAGGCTATTGGCTCCCGATCCCGATTGCCGACCTGTTCGCGACGCACATCGTTTATCACGGATTCTGCTGTTTCCGCTTCCTCTCGTTCCTCGCGCTCCCGCTCTCGGCGTGTTCGAAATTCTTCAAATTCTTCTTTTATCGCTTGGCGGGCATCTCAAACATCGCGGAGCAGGACGAAGTCGATCTTGAAGAGGAGATTCGCTCCATCGTGACGGAGGGGCACAAGGAGGGCGTGATTGCCGACAACGCGCGAGTGATGATTGAGCGGATTATGCAACTCGACGAAGTGACGGCGTCTGCCGTGATGACCCCGCGCACGGAGATGGAGTGCCTCTCCAAGGACGCGACGTGGGACGAAATGCTCGATTTTGTCAATTCAACCCAGCTATCCCGAATCCCCGTTTACAACGGAAGTCGCGACGATATCATTGGCGTCCTTTTTAGCAAAGATTTGCTCGCGAAATGGAAAAATGCGGCAGAAAGTGGGAGTGTGGATTGGATATCGATGATGCACGCCCCGGTTTTTGTGCCGGAGACGAAGCCCGTGCAGATGTTGCTCCAGGAATTCCTCAGAAATCGAAGCCATTTTGCCATCGTTTTGGACGAATACGGCGGTGTGGCGGGCGTCGTGACGCTTGAGGATATTTTAGAAGAAATCGTGGGAGAAATCACGGACGAAACGGACGAAGAGCCGCAAAAAGAGATTATCCCCAACCCCGATGGGTCTTTCAACGTCTTGGGGCGGACGCGCATCGACGAGCTGAATTCCCAACTCCAGTGGGACATCCCTGACGACGGGGACTATGAAACGATCGGTGGGCTTATTCTCACGCTACTCGGCTGCATTCCGAAGGAGAATGCCTCTATTTCTCTCGACAAGCAAAAGATCCGACTCACGGTGCTCAAAGCGAGCGCGAGGAAAATCGAGTCCGTGAAAATCGAGCGCGAGAATGGTGTCGAATGATAAAGTTGGGTGAATCGGACATTGCCAACTCACCCAACATCAAAACCTCTCAACACCAAAAGCGAAAACTCAAATTCCTTTGAGCGCAGTACCAAAGACGTCTACTTTCGTCGCCGCACTCTCATGCCAACGAACGTCGCGCCGATCAGGAGGAGCACCCACGTCGATGGCTCCGGCACAGACTCGGCACCAAAACTCAACACGCCGGTCTCATGGAGCCGGGATGTGTCCCAACTCAAACCCGGTGCGAGAGCGATATTCGAAAGGATTTCCGCAAAATCGCCCGCGAGCGTCGCGCCGTCCTGAATATCGAAAAGCTGCCATGAGTCGCCCGCCTCGGGAGTCACTCCGTCGAGGAAATTGAGCGACAAAATTGCATTGTCGAGGTCGAGTGAGGCGCCAGACAAAAGGGCTATCGTGTCGTTTGCGTCTGCCGCGATATCGAAGGAAAGCGTCGGATTCACCATGGCATACGCCTCAAGCTCGACAAGATTCAGCGTCACCTCGTCCCCCGAGGGAACGGGGTCTGCGAAATCGCGCACGATGCGAAGAACTCGTCCCTGCGCGCCGTCCGCATCGGTATAGTTAAATTCGATGCCAGGTGTGTACGTGCTGTAAGATGGCGAAGTCCAAACCCGCTCTCCCAAATCATCAAGGGTTCCGCTGTACAACTCGAAATGGTAAGTAGAACCGTTATTGGTAAGTCGACTGCCGTTGGCATATCGATTGTACAGTTTGATTGCTCCCAACGTAGTCGTCTCTCCCAAGTCGACCTGCCACCATTGATCGGTTCCCGAACTCCCGCTTGTGTGAGCAAAATTGTAGGTGTCTGGGGTTTCTCCCGTTATCGTTATGCCGTCGACGGCTTTCGATGCGGGGAAAGCTGCATTATACACAGTCGACATAGAAGCAGCTTTACCGAGCGCAACATTCTCCGTTCCCGGACCGCGTTCGATTGTGTACGCGCCGGAGACTTCCGTGGTGCCAATCGTACCAACTCCGCCAGGAGCAAGTGTGGAGGAACCGCTCTGAACGAAGTCCGTCGTGATGGAACCGACTGTCATGGTTCCACCCTTGAGAGCGCTGTTGGTGGCGGATAGCGTCGCGAGGTCTGTCGTTCCGCCCGATTGTGTGAAGTCGGAGCCGCTGATTGATCCCGCCGTCAAAGAACCACCGCTCACGGTTGTGGGGACGGAAATGTCTCCCGTTATGGTCGCTTTTCCTGTGCCGCTCACGTTGAACTCTGCCGTCACGCCATCTTTCGTTCTCCAAACGCGATTCGCGGTGAGGGTTCCGCCGGAGAGATTATAGACCCCCGTTCCGGTATTGCTGTCCGTTCCAAGTCCATACTGAATTCCTTCTCCCTGCACGTTCACGGTGCCGCCCGTTTGAGAGACGGTTCCTCGTGCGCCGCTCGTCGCTGCGTACGCCACCACGAGACTACTTGACATTGTCACACTTGCGTTCCCAGAGATATTGAGGTTGCCCGTCCCACGAGTTCCGACGACGAATTGTGTGGCATTCCATGTCCCGCCAGAGATAGAAATCGTTCCCGTGCCGCTAGAATTGTCGCCGATGTACATCGTCCCAGTGCTCGTTACTTCTCCGTTCGTTTGGGTAATTGTTCCTGTGCCGCTATTTCCGATGCGCGCGTTGCCCGTGAAGGTTGTTTTCCCTCCGTCTATCGTAACGCTTCCGGTAGAATTCCCATTGTATCCCAATTGCAGTTGATTGATCGACACGGTACCATCGCTCACGGTGAGACTTCCTTTTGAGCCGCCACCGTATCCGAAATAGTTTAACCCGTTTCCAAATGTCAAGGATCCACCATTGACGGCAATCTGTCCCACGGCGTTGGCTTGATGGCCCGCCCCAGAACCGCCCGCTGCCGAGACGCTTCCGCTGTCGATCCGGAGCGTGCCGCCGTAATCGACTCTCAAAATACCAGTCGCGTCGAGAGTTCCTCCATTGACGGTGAGCGTTGCGGTGGAGTTTGCAACATTTCCAACCAAGACGTTGCCAGTCGTCGTCAGCGTTCCACCCGTGTTGATCGTGAGCGCGGTGGTCGATGCCTCGCGCCCCATTACAAGCGCAGCGGCATCCACTGTGGTGCTTAAAACTGCGGAATCATCGTCACCAGCATAAACGCCCATATAGAGCGTGCTTCCAGAGGGAGTTCCGACCCAATTGCCTGCGGTGGCAAAATCCGCCCCCGCCGCCGCAGTGTTTTTCCAATAAGCATCGTCAGACGCCATGCTCTGGAGCGTTAATTTTCCCGAGGTTGCAAGAGTGGAGGAGTCGCTGAGCAAGCTCGCATTTTCGAGCGCGTTTCTGAAGTCGTTAGAGTAAACGACAGAAGCGAACGTACCACTGAAGGAGTCTGCCTTGAGCAATTCATACTCGCCTGCCGTAAGCGTTGCGCCACTAATGACGTTCATCTGAATGGTTCCGCCTGCCGTGAAAGAACCCGCAACGTCGAGGACGTCGTGAGTGGGCGCGGTACCGCTCAAATCCCAGTCCATGACGAGCGTGCCCGTCGAGCTTTGCGTGAAAGGCGTCGCCCAGTAGTAGTTTCCGTCCTGAGTCGCAGTGCTTCCGTATCCACCGACATCCGTTTTGTCAACAAAGAGAAGCACTTCCGGAAGTGTGAGGCACTCCGTCCCGGCACCATCGGTGATCCGCAGATAGGTGCCCTTCGCCGACGTGTCGAGAGTGAAGGACTTCCCTCCAGAAAAAGATGCGTTGTCCGCCCAATATTGAACGAGCGTCCCGCCGTTACTGGGATCCCCATTCCATATATCAATGGTGAAATCATCCAGACGAGACTCAAAACCTGAGCGATTAAAGATGTATATTTCCGCAAGCCCCAGTGCCGTGGTGGAGTAATTCACCTGCCACCAGTGGGTAGTGCTGCGGTCTACGGCAGTATGAGAAAAGTTGTTAGGATTCGCAGAAGGGATCACGCCATCGACTGCGAAATCAGACGAATAGCTGCCCAACGTGGAGCTCTGAGACGTTGTTTTCCCCTGCGCGTAATTGACGTAGCGTCCGTACCGCAGCGTGCCAACGACGCCGTCGCCACCGGGATTCAGTGTTTCGGTGTTAGTAACGTATGGATCTTGTGCGAATGCAACACAAGGAATCAGCGCCAGTATATATATATATATATATATATTTCATTGTTTTCTGCATGATATTCTCCTAAATCGACCGAGGATCATTTCTCCCGAGAGTGGACATATCTCAGGACCACTCACATGCTGATCATTATACTCCACTTCATGTTCTTTGCAAGCAAAAAATTGGAAAAAACACAAAAAAGACCAAGAAAATGAGAAAAAAAGTGTCTCCAGATTTACACTTGCGCAAATTTGGAGACACTACCGAGAGCAACAAGAGACTATTTCTCAGGTTGAATTCTCGTCACTCTCCACTCATAGACGCCGCCCGCCCAATCCTTTTGAGACTGAATCTCAACGCGCAACGCCTTCGTTTCGACTGGTTTAAACGTGACAACGTTAAACTGATTCACCTTCACGCCGAATTCGGACGGATTCTCGACCGGCAGCCAGTCCCCATTTTCGCTTTGATACAACAACTTCCACGACTCTGGCGTTCGGCAATGCCCGCGCCCCGTGTCGTCAAACCAGTAGATTTCGACTCCCGAGACTTGCGTCGGCGTTGGGAAATGGTACTCCATCCACAACGCGACGCCCAACTTGGGCCACCAATGCATACGCGCGTGCTGGTGGTCTTCCGGACCGGTTGGGATTTTGCCATCCTTCATGATTTCGGGGGTTTGGACGAACTCAGGCGTTCGGATTTCAACGGAGTCCATCCAACTCAAGGGGCGAGCCGCCTCGGGCGTGCGCGCGATCCAGACACACATTTGACGCGCCTCACGATGCGCCCACGCATAATACGGAATCGCCTGGAATTTCACCTTTCTGGTCGCAACCGCCTCTTGTGCATTATCGGAACGCGCCATGGAGTACTCCTCCAACTCACCCTTGAGGACCACCACTCCATTGAGCAAATCAGGCTCCCACGTCGCCTCGATTGGAGCGGAATCGTCCAAAACGAGAGCGAAAAGGCTCTGCGCTGGCACGTCTTGCTGCTCCATGCAGAAGACCATCGGACCGCGTTGGAGAGCGACCTTCCCCCGCGTCGCATCGACACGCTCGTCCGCAATCACCCTGCGAATCGGCATGGGAAAATACAACTCCACCGTGTCGCCCACCTTCCATGTTTTCGTGATGGTGATATACCCATCCTCCGTCAGCGACTCCGAGTGAGCGGAGTTTTCTTGCGCAGTCTGGACGCTATCGGTCGCGCAGCCGGGGAGGAAGGTGTACAATTTTTCCTTTCCCGGTGCGGCTTCATCCTTCGCCCAGCCAGGAACGCGGAATTTGAGCGTGTAAGTCCCCGGCGTCTGCGTTGTGACGACAATGGCACCGTCCCACGGATAGTCGGTTTTTTGTTCCAAGACAATTTTAGACGCCTTACCATCGACTACCCCATCCAACTCCACGCGCGAATCGGTGTACAAATTCACGTACACGACATCCTCTCGCACCGCATAAATATACCCCGGCATGGAAGCAAGGAATCGACAAACGTTGCTCGGGCAGCACGAGCACCCAAACCACGGGCTGCGCTCGCGCCGATTGTGGACTTCAAGGACGTTTGGATAGAAGAATCGATCCCCCTCCATGCTGACGCCAGAGAGCATTCCGTTGTAGAGGATTTTCTCAAGCGCGTCGATAAAGTCGCTTTCCCCCGAGGTGAGAAACATGCGGTGTGCCCAAAAAATGCCAGCGATTTGGGCGCACGTTTCGCAATAAGCCGTATCGTTGGGGAGTTCGTACGCGTCGCCGAATGCTTCGCCGTGAGGTCTCGCGCCGAGTCCGCCCGTGACGTAGAGTTTGCGCTCCATCACGTCGTCCCAAATGGTGCGAATCGCTCGCAAATACTCTTCGTCTCCTGTGAGCGCGGCAATGTCTGCCATTCCGCTATACAAATAGAGTGCGCGGACGGCGTGCCCCACCGCCTCTTTTTGCTCCAAAACGGGAAGATGATCCTGGCTGTACCCGCCGTAGGCAGGATACGTTCGCCCCTCGTGCGGTCCGCGGATGTCGAGAAAATATCGTGCCGTGTCCAAATATTTCTTCTCGCCCGTGAGTCGATACAATTTCGCCAGACCGATCTCGATTTCCTGGTGTCCCGGAGGCCAATTCTGCGACTTGTCCACACCAAACGTGGCGCAAATCAGGTCTGCCGACTTGAGCGCGACGTCGAGAAGGTTGCGCTTCCCCGTCGCGAGATAGTGGGCGTACGCCGCCTCATAGAGGTGCCCAACGCAGTAGAGTTCGTGTCCGCCAGTGTTCGACCAACGTTTCTCGCCACCGGGCGGAACCGCTTGCCCCTCTTTTTGCGCCGCTTTTTGATAAATGGTTCGAATGGTATAGAGATACCCATCGTCCTCCTGCGCGGCAGCGATTTTGGCGATGATTTCGTCCAAATACGCATCGAGTTTTTCGTCTTTCTGGAGTGCCAACACATACGCAGCACCCTCTATCACCTTGTAGAGGTCGGAGTCATCGAAATAAATCCCTTGAAACCTTCCCGGCTCCAACCCGCCAGCCTTGGCAAAGTTGCTAATTCGCCCCGTTTCCTCACACTTTTTGAATGAGAACGGAATCGTCGTCTCGCGACACGCATCCAATCGAGGCTTCCAAAATCCCGTCTCGACCTGCACTTCCGTGAAAGGAACAGGCGAAATCCAATACTCATGACTTTTCTCTTGGGCAACGACCGTCGCGCAGAGAAAAAACGTCCACAATAAAAGGGCGTGGGTGTAAAAATTTTTCATATGGTTCTCCAAAAGGTCTATAGTGATTCTACATTATCTGGCGCTCAAAGGAATTTGAGTTTTCGCAAAAAAGCGAAGAGCCGTGGTGCGCAACTCCAAGCCATTGTATCAGATGGCGGAGGGTTGGTCAAGACCCACTCACACGATTGAGAGAAATTATTCCGACTCTGCGTGAAATTTTCCCCTTGGGGCTGGGTCGAAAAGATGAGCGGAATTAGCCGACGCAGTGAGCGCTCACTTTGTTCGTTAATACGGCACAGCCTCACCCGTCCACGGCTCGAACGACGTACCCGCCAGAGCCGAAGGCTGACGGAGTGTTTGGTCGGGGGAACCCGTCTCTCACTTCAAAACTACCCCCCGCCCTACGGGCGTACCCCTTCAGAGAAGGGGAATTTGGTTTTTGTGCGGTATATTGAGAAATCAAAAAATTGGGGGATGCTTTGTGGGCGTCTTGCGATATGCCTATTTTTACTGGGGCGTATGATTATGGGTTTTTTCAAAATATTTTAGTCCGCGATTCGTAAAAAATGCTATGTTACGTAAAAATAGGGGTCTGACGCGTTTCACACTTTTGCACTTTTGGATTCTCTTTAGTGAAAAAATGCGTTTTTTTGGTGTTTTTTGCAATCGAATGTTTTTTGCAAAAGCGGGTTTCAATACAGAATTTACGCAGCAGAGTTGATATTCGTTAATTTAATTGTTTTTGAGGTGTTTTTGACGTTCGTTTCACATTTGTTTTAACGCACTCAAACGCATTTGTACGGAAAGCGGACTAAAACATCAGGCTTCTTGGACAACAATCTTTAGGATGCGTGTTTCGTGGTCTCGATTGCGAAATGAGAAGTTTTTTCTCTGGGAAAATGCGAAAAAATGTCTCGAAATGGGCAGTTTTTTGAATTTATGATTTTGGTCGAGGAGAAAAATTGAGATTTCTTTTTCCGAAAAAGCCCTGATGGAGAACCCACTAAATTTGGAGGCGCCAGCCAAATGTCTCCCCGGGGGGGCTTTACTCTACGTGCCAAGTGTGTTAAACTGGGGGTTGTGTTTTGTTGTTCTCAAGTTGGACAGATTCCATTTTCAAGGACTAGTTTTATGAAGAAGATGTCGTTATTTATTCTGTGCCTGAACTGCGTTGCGGTTTCGGCATGGGCGCAGACGGCTCCGGATTGGGAGAATCCCAAGGTCTTCCGGATCAATAAAGAAGCGCCGCGCGCCACGTTTTTCCCGTTCGCTACGGAGGAACAGGCTCTCACGTTCGATAAGAATGCGTCGCCGTTCTTCCGTTCGCTCAATGGCGAGTGGAAATTCCATTTCGCGAAGAATCCCGACGAGCGCCCGGTCGATTTCTATAAGGAGAATTTCGACGTCGCGCAGTGGGACAATATCTCTGTTCCGGGCAATTGGCAGGTTCAGGGATACGATTACCCCATTTATACGAATGTTCCGTATCCGTTCCGTGCGAATCCTCCTATCGTGCCGCGAGATTATAACCCCGTGGGGTCGTATCGCGTCGATTTCGAAGTGCCGGCAGATTGGGCGGGGCGCGAGGTCTTTATCCAATTTGAAGGTGTGGGAAGTGCCGCGTATATTTGGGTGAATGGTCAAAAAGTGGGGTACACGCAGGATAGCCGAACGACGGCGGAATTCCGACTGACGCCCTACGTTAAGGCGGGCAAAAACACGCTTGCCGTCGAGGTTTATCGATATAGCGATGGTTCCTATCTCGAGTGCCAGGATTTTTGGCGTCTGTCCGGAATCTTCCGAAACGTGAATCTCATCTCGCTTCCCCAAACGCACATGAGGGACTTTTGGGCAAAGACGAATCTGGACAAGGACTATAAGGATGCGGTTCTCGAAGTGGACATCGACATTCGCAACCTTGGCGAGGCGGTATCGGCAGTTCGCGCGCAGATCGTGTTCGACGGCAAGATGAAAGAGACGTCCGAACTCGTGAGCGTCGAAAAGTCGCGACTCATCACGCTCAAAATCCCGGTTGAGAATCCCAAGAAATGGACGGCAGAGACGCCGAATCTCTATCCGCTCGTCGTGAAATTGCTCGACGACAAGAACCAAACGATAGACGTCTCGGCTATCAAAGTTGGTTTCCGAAAAGTGGAAATCAAGGATGGGCAGTTTCTCGTGAACGGCGTCCCGGTGGTGATTCGCGGCGTCAATCGTCACGAGCACGACCCCGACACGGCGCATTATGTTCGCGACGACACGATGATTGCGGACATTTTGCTCATGAAGCAACACAACTTCAACGCCGTCCGCACGTGCCACTATCCCGACAGCCCGAGGTGGTACGAATTGTGCGACGAGTACGGACTTTTCGTGACGGACGAGGCGAATGTCGAGAGCCATGGAATGGGCTACGGCAATCGTTCTCTCGCCAAAAATCCTGAGTGGATGGAGGCGCACGTCGATCGAAACATGAATATGGTCGAGCGGGACAAAAACCACGCGTGCGTTGTCGTCTGGTCGATGGGAAACGAGGCGGGGGACGGCGTGAATTTTGACGCCTGCGCCAAAGAAGTACGCGGACGCGACCGAAGCCGTCCGCTCCATTATGAGCGCGCGCAAGGGGGAGCGAATACGGATATTCAATGTCCAATGTATCCAAACCCGTACTATTGCCGCGACTATGGCTCACGCCCGCAGACGAAGCCGCTCATTATGTGCGAATACGCCCACGCGATGGGGAATTCGACTGGGAATTTCGATTTCTTCATGGATTTCGCATACGACACCAACATCAAACACTACCAAGGCGGCTACATTTGGGACTGGGTCGACCAGGGAATTCGCACGGCAGTACCTGCGGACGGCGTGATGCCGATGCCGAAACACATCCCCGCGAAAGATGGCGAGCCGTGGTTCATGGCTTATGGCGGAGATTTCGGATATCGAGGTGTCCCCTCGGACGACAATTTTTGCTGCAACGGGTTGATCTCCTCCGACAGAACGGAGCATCCCGGGCTTGAGCATGTCAAATTCTGCCAGCAGCCGATCAAAACGACGTTCGTCTCGCTCGAAAACGACATTCTGACGCTCGAGGTAAAGAATCGCCACGATTTCGCGGACTTGTCGTACGTCCAATTGCAATGGCGCGAGTCGAATTTGGCGAAGCCGATGGCGTTGGATCTGCCTGCGTTGAAGCCTCAAGAGACGACTCAGGTGCAGATTGATCTCTCCAAGGCGTCGGACGCGGCGTGTTTCGTGACGGTGGAATTCGTCTTGAAGGAGGATGCCTCGTGGGCGAAGGCGGGACACGTTGTCGCGTTCGATCAATTCAAGGTGCGCGATTTCGTCTCGCCCCAGTTCCTTGCGTGCGCGAACGCCAAGGCGGAAGAGTCCGACGATGCGTTGGTTCTCAAAAATGGCGGCGTTGAGTTCCGTTTCTCTAAAGCCACCGGCAATCTTGTCTCGTGGAAGAAGAACGGCACGGAGCTTTTGGCGGAGCCGATGGTGCCTGATTTTTGGCGCGCGCCGACGGACAACGACCGTGGAAATGGCGAGCCGAGACGTTGTGGAGTGTGGAAGAATGCCGGGGCGTCGTGGAAAATCGACTCCGTCAAAACGGACGGCGCGACCGTTGAATTTGTGGGAACGCTCCCCGAAATTCAGGCGCAGCTCGTCGTTTCCTACACTCTTGGCGACGGGGGCAAACTCCTCGTCAGTGCCAAATATCGACACACGGGCAACAATAAGCTCCCCGAGATGCCGCGTTTTGGGATGAGTTTCGCGCTCGTGCCCGGTTTTGAAGACTTCCAATGGTTCGGACGCGGACCGCAGGAGACGTATTGGGACCGCAAAAATGGGGTGCTGTTTGGGTATTGGAATTCCACCGTGACGGAGAATTTCTTCCCCTACTCGGAACCGCAAGAAACGGGGAATCATACGGACACCTACTTTGCGCTCATCGAAGGCGCTCCAGCGAATATTGGTATCTTCGCGACGGAGAAAGATGTGTTTGCGTTCAATTTCCTCCACAGCAGCACGTCGGATCTTCAGTCGTTCAAGCATCCGTTCCAAATGCCGAAGCGCAGCGAAACGTTCGTCCATATCGACGCGCAGCAGACGGGCGTTGGTGGCAATGACTCTTGGGGCGCGCATCCGCTCCAGCAGTTTAAGATGTTGGGAAAGGAGTACGATTTGAATTTTGTCCTCGAGACGAAATAGGTTTTCTCGCGCGAGGGTGGTCGTGTGGATCGCCCTCTTCAATAGCCTATCACCAAAAGAAAAGGCGGCTTGAAGCATCACGAAAGGATGTCCCAAGCCGCCTGAATTCAAGCAACAGCGTCTTTCTCAGAGTTTAGTGGCAACGATAGTATCGCGGACGATACACCGGGCGAACGCACTTTTGAGCCGGAACACACGCGTGACCAGCATCTTCGACGACTGCGGCTTCTTGGGATGGCGCGGGGGTTTCAACTGGAGCGACCTCCTCGACGGGGGCTTCGACAACGACGGGTTCTTCAGCAGGGGCGGCTTCCTCGGCGGGCGCTTCGACAGCGGGAGCTTCAACCACGACGGCTTCTTCAGCAGGGGCAGCTTCCTCGGCAGGAGCTTCGACGGCGGGTTCTTCAACCACGACGGGTTCTTCAGCAGGGGCGGCTTCCTCGGCGGGAGCTTCGACAGCGGGGGCTTCAACGACCGGCACATCTTCCAGCACGAGTTCCTCGGCTTCCGCTTCGGGTGCAGCTTCTTCCGCCGCAGGGGCTTCTTCCAACACGATCTCTTCGGGCGCCTCTTCCGCGGGCAGTTCTGCGGGCAGTTCAGCAGGCAATTCCGCTGGCAACGCCTCGGCAGGAGCCGCCTCTTCCGCAACCGCTTCGACTGCTGGCGCGGCATCATCGACCACTGCGTCGTCTGCATAGAGAGCAGAAACCGCACCGAACACGACTAAACACGAAAACAAAGCTCGACTTATCTTTCTCATTACACTCCTCATTTAAGTTTGGTTAAAATACGCAAGATACTCTACTCCCTACAATTATAATCCGAAAATGGAAAATAACAAGTGAATAGGCACTAAAAAAGGGAAAATTTCTCAAAAAAAATGAGAAAATCTCCCTTTTCGAAAAATTACGCCATTTTTTCGCTCGAAATGACGTAGCGCTCTCCTCGAAAATCGACGCGCAAAATGGTTCCCTCTGGATAATTGTTCTTCAAAATGTCGGTCGCCATGGGATTTTCGATTCTTTGCTGAATCACCCTCTTCAACGGACGCGCGCCATAAATGGGATCGTATCCCTCGTCCGCCACCGCCTGAATCGCCGCTGGTGTCACTTCAAGCGACCAACCATGCTCGAGCAGGCGCTTCTGAAGAAGTTCGACCTGAATTTTCACAATGTCGAATATCTGCTCCTTCTTGAGCGGGTGGAAGATAATCGTTTCGTCCACACGATTGAGGAATTCTGGCAAAAACACCTCGCGCAATGCGCCTTTCGCCACCGCTTCGACTTCAATTTCTGGCGCATTTTGCTGCGTTAGTTCCTGAATCTCACGACTTCCGATGTTCGAGGTCATGACGACGATCGTATTGGTGAAATCGACCGTGTGTCCTTGATTGTCGGAAAGCCTTCCGTCGTCCAAAACTTGCAGGAGGATATTGAACACATCCCGATGCGCCTTCTCTATTTCGTCGAGGAGAATGACACAATAAGGTCTCCGCCGCACCGCTTCCGTGAGACGCCCACCCTCTTCGTATCCGATGTATCCAGGGGGCGCGCCAATCAAACGACTCACGGTATGACGCTCCATGAATTCGCTCATGTCGAGACGCACCATAGCGTTCTCATTGTCGAACATAATCTCGGCAAGCGCCTTGCACAACTCAGTTTTTCCCACGCCCGTCGGACCGAGAAAGATGAACGATCCAATCGGTCGATTCTCGGATTGGATGCCGGCTCGACTTCGACGCACGGCATTTGCGACCGCTTCTACAGCGTCGTTCTGCCCCACGACACGTTCATGGAGGCGCGCCTCGAGGTTGAGCAGCTTCTCTTTTTCGGTCTCCATCATTCTGGATACCGGAATCCCCGTCCACGCACTCACGACCTCGGCAATTTCCTCCGGTCCCACTTCTTTTCGAAGGAGGCGATTTTTTCCCACGCTCAATTCCGCCTCTTCGTTCGATTGCGAGCTGCTCTCGAGCTGCTCCTGAAGCTGGCGACAATGGAGGTCCAACTCGTATAGTTTCTGGAATTCCTCCTCGCTCGTCATGCGCCCTTGGGACTGATTGTCACGAATGGCGGCGTAGAGCATGTCGCGTTCGTGCTGCGCGGCGGAGAGTTGATTCTGGAGTTGCTGAACGTCGACAACTCCCGCTTTCTCCAACTCCCACTGCTTGCGGAGCGTGGCAAGCTCTTCGCGCTTTTCGCGCATTTCTTCCTCAATTTCACGAAGTCGAGAAACTGCGTGCTCTTCCGTCTCGTCGGCGAGTTGCCGTGCCGCTAGCTCCAATTGCACGAGCTTCCTTTGGATTTTGTCGATCGGCTCTGGCACGCTCTCCAACTCCATGGCGAGCCGACTGGTCGCTTCGTCCATAAGGTCGATTGCCTTGTCGGGCAAAAATCTGTCCGCAATGTATCTATAGGACAATTTTGCTGCTGCCACGAGCGCGGAGTCCTTGATTTTAACGCCTTTGTGATGCGCTTCGTATCGCGGCTTCAACCCACGGAGGATCGAAATCGTGTCCTCTACGCTTGGCTCGCCGACGTAGACGGGTTGAAATCGACGCTCCAAGGCGGGGTCTTTTTCGATGTATTTTCGATATTCGTCCAACGTTGTCGCTCCGATGCAACGCAAATCGCCCCTCGCGAGCGCGGGTTTGAGCAGGTTCGCGGCATCGCTTCCTCCCTCACTTTTTCCTGCACCAACAACGGTGTGTAATTCGTCGATAAAAAGGACGACGCCACCTTGCGCAGCCTCCACATCGCGCAACACTGCCTTCAGGCGCTCCTCAAAATCGCCTCGGAATTTTGCGCCCGCCACGAGCGCTCCCATGTCGAGCGCGATGATTCTCCGATTTTTCAAACTTTGCGGAACGTCTCCCTCGACGATACGCAACGCCAGACCTTCTGCAATAGCAGTTTTTCCGACGCCCGGCTCACCAATAAGGACGGGATTGTTTTTCGTTCGACGCGACAAAACCTGAATCACGCGCCGAATTTCGTTGTCTCGTCCCACCACGGGATCCAACTTTCCCTTACGTGCACGCTGAACCAAGTCGATTCCATAACGCTCGAGCGCGGCAAATTTCGACTCCGGATCCTGATCCGTAACTCGGTTTGACCCCCGCAGGGGTGCGAGGACGCGGAGGATTTTGTCCTCAGAAAGCTGTGCCGTTTGAAGGATATTCTTCGCGGCAGAGGGGATTTTCGCAAGCGCAAGCAGCATGTGTTCGGTCGAAATGAATTCGTCTTTCATGCTCTCGGCAGCTTTTTGCGCACTCTCGAGAACGTTCTGCAAGTCGCGACTCAAACCGAGATTAATCGCTCCGCTTGCGCTTGGAAGGTTTTTGATTTCCGCCTCGCACACTTTGCGGAGGAGGTCCTTGCGCGCGCCGAGGTGGTCGAGCAGGGTTTCGATAATGCCGTCGTTCTCCTGAAGGAGCGCGCAGAGGAGGTGCGTCGGCGTAATTTCCGGGTTGCCGTGAGATTTCGCTATCTCCTGCGCTCCGACAATCGCCTCTTGGGATTTTGTCGTGTATTTATTCATGTCCAGAATCATTTTTTCACTCTTCCTTTTTTATGATACTTCGCGTTGAAATTTCCGGTTTTGCCCGCCGCTGGAGCTGCGCACCATGGCTTCCGAAACTTCGTGAAGATCGAAATTTTAAAGTACGATGAGTATAAGTCCGAAAAAAAACGGCGCCCTTTTTCCAAAGCCCGCCGTTTTTTTGAATCAAACAGATCGAAGAATCATTTCACTTCGAACTCTGCGTCGATCGTATCGTCGTCTTGCGACTTTGTCGTTTCATTTGGCGCCTCGGGCTGTGCGCCGGGTTGGGAAGCGCCCGCTGCCTGCGCCTTCGAATAAATCGATTGCGCGAATGCGTGCGACGTTTGCTCCAAATTCGTGAGCGCGTTCTTAATCACGTCCAAATCCTCGCCTTTCGCGGCGGCTCGAGCTTTCTCGATCGCGCCGTTGATCGCGGTTTTGTCGGAATCGGAGATCGTATCAGCGTTCTCCTTTATCATTTTTTCCAACTGCCAACAAATCGAGTCGACATGGTTTCGCGCCTCCGCCAACTCCCTCTTTTTCTTGTCCTCAGCGGCGTGGGCTTCCGCGTCGCGCTGCATTCGTTTGATGTCGTCCTCCGAAAGTCCAGAGGGCTTCTCAATGCGAATATGCTGCTCGCGCTGCGTTCCAAGGTCTTTCGCGGAGACGTTCAAAATACCGTTCTGGTCGATATCGAAACAAACCTCAATTTGCGGCATCCCGCGGGGCGCCATCGGAATCCCATCGAGGTTGAACTCTCCGAGAAGTCGATTGTCGGCAGCCATTTCACGCTCGCCTTGATAAACTTTCACTGTGACGGCGTTTTGATTGTCCTCAGCCGTGCTAAAGACCTGCTTTTTCGTGGTAGGAATCGTCGTGTTGCGCTCGACCAAACGAGTCATAATTCCACCAAGCGTCTCGATTCCAAGCGAAAGAGGCGTCACGTCCAAGAGGAGGATGTCTTTCACCTCGCCGCTCAAAACACCACCCTGAATGGCAGCGCCGACCGCCACGACCTCGTCTGGATTCACTCCCTTGTGAGGCTCTTTGCCAAAAATCTTCTTGACAAGTTCCTGCACCTTGGGAATTCGAGTCGAACCACCGACAAGCACCACCTCATCAATGTCGGAGGGGGACAAGCCCGCATCCTTCAGACACTGATTCACGGGACCACGGCACCGCTCGATCAAATCGTCGACCAGTTGCTCGAATTGGGCGCGCGTGATCGTCTCCATCAGGTGCTTCGGACCGCTCGCGTCTGCCGTGATAAAGGGAAGATTGATGTCGGTCGTTTGCGCGGAACTCAACTCTTTCTTTGCCTTTTCGCACGCCTCTTGAAGTCTCTGGAGCGCCATCGCGTCGGCGCGGAGGTCGATGCCATTTTGGCTCTTGAATCGATCCGCCACGTAATTGACGAGGGCGTTGTCGAAATCGTCTCCGCCGAGGTGTCCGTCGCCACTCGTGCTAATCACTTGGCAAACGCTGTCCGCCACCGTGAGAATGGAGACGTCGAACGTGCCGCCACCCAAGTCGAACACGACGATTTTTTCTTCGTTTTTCTTGTCCAGCCCGTAGGCGAGCGAGGCTGCGGTCGGCTCGTTGATGATACGCATCACCTCAAGTCCCGCGATTTGCCCCGCATCCTTTGTCGCCTGGCGCTGCGCGTCGTTGAAGTACGCAGGCACCGTGATAACAGCTTTGTTCACTTTGTGACCCAAGTAGGCTTCAGCCGATTCCTTGAGTTTTCGCAGGATTTTCGCGGAGATTTCCGAGGGGGTGTACTCTTTCCCATCGACGTCGACTTTGACGTAGTCCTCCGCTCCACCGACGACTTTGTACGGCACGGTCTTCTCTTCGTCTCCAACTTCGCAATGTCGCCGACCCATAAAACGCTTGATCGAGCTGATCGTTCGCAAGGGGTTCGTGACAGCTTGACGATGCGCCAACTCGCCGACAAGCACCTCTCCATTGTTGGCGAAAGCGACGACGCTTTGAGTCAAACGATTTCCTTCCGCATTGGGAATGACTTTCGCTTCGCTTCCTTCCATCACCGCGACAACGGAGTTTGTGGTGCCCAAGTCTATTCCAATGATCTTTTCGCCCTGTGCCATAATGAGTTCTCCTTTTTATTTATATTAAATTTATTCTAGTTCTTTGAAAGCCCGCCACAATGGCGGCGTTGAAATAAACTTATGCACAAAGTGTGCCAAAAAAACTTCCGCTCAGCGTGAAATGCGTTTGACTCCCATAATTTCGGCATCGAAACGACTCGCGCATTTCGAGCACCCCCTTTTTCTGCCTGACATTTTGTCATTTTTTCCCCCTTTTGGGGAAGGTTGGGGTAGTTTTTTGTCGATTTTTGATGTATACTCGTCGGAGGTCTTGAGTTTTTCAAGTCCGCTGCAAAACGCCAGCGTTACACCAACGTTGCCTCGTCAAAAAACTAACCACGTTGCCAATATTATATCACTCATGTCCAATTTGTCCCACACATCACGCCCCGCGCCAGTTCCGCCACCGCCGCCTTCTCCGACGCCCACGACCACTCAGGAGAAATCGCAAGAGACGCTGCCGATCTCGGATATCGTCCGAAAAACAGTGGAGAGTGCGCAAGCCCAAATACGAAACGTCGATATCATCCATGCGGCACTCAATCTCCTCTGCGGGACGGCGCTTATTTTGTGGGGCGCCGCGATTCTCGACCACCAACTCACAACGGGCGTCGGACGCCTCGGTCGGCTTGGTATTTTCGCAACACTTCTGGCGTTCTGGGGGTGGATCGCATGGAAGTCGATTTTGCCCTATTTTTTGTTTCGCATCCATCCATTTTACGCTGCGCGCGTGATTGAGGAACACCATCCGCGCCTAAAAAACAACCTGCTCAACCTCCTTTTTTTCACCAAAACCGACCCAAGCGACGTGAAAAACCACTCACAAGTTGTGCTAAAATCGTTGTCGTATCAAACGACGCTCCAACTCGCGCATATCACGGACGAGGAGACGATCGATTATACGCCCATGCTGCGCAAAATCGCAATATTGTGCGTCTTGTGCGTAGGATTTGCACTTTATGGGGTTTTTTCTCCCAAAAGTACCATCTCTTCTGCCGCGCGCATCCTTTTTCCTTGGAGTCAGACGGCTGCGCCAACTCGTGTTATTATTTCTCAAATTGACCCAAACGATTGCGTCATTTATCAAAATCAAAGCGTCGAAATAAACGCGAGAATCGAAAATCTTCGAGAGAATGAGCGCGCCGAGGTGCTTTATTCGACCGCCGACGAACTGATTTTGGACGAGCCGATCGTGTTGCGCGAAAGTGGACAAAATCTCTACTCGTGCCGAATCGCTCCGGCGGGCGGCATCCAACAAAACTCCACCTGGCGCATCGAGGCGGGCGACGCTTCCTCGCGGGTTTTTCGCATCGAAGTCCTTCCGCCGTTGGATATTCAGGTGGAGAAAATCGTCGTGACGCCCCCCGTATATCTCGATATTCCGCCGTTTGAACAAAATTCAGGCGACCTCAAAATTTACGAAGGCTCCGAGGTTCTTCTCTTGGCACGCGCGAACGAAACGATTCGACACGCCGAGCTGAGTGCGCGTTCGCTTCAAACGGGCGCGAGGGAAAATTTCACGCTCAAAAAAATCTCGAACGACACGGTTCAGCTTCAATTTTCGCTGCCGCGCTCCAATTCGAATCTCACGACCGACGTGTGGAAATATACGCTTCGATTTCAAAATCCGGTCGGCGTGTGGAGCGAAAATCCGCTGGAGCGCCAAATCGAAGTATTGAGCGACGAGGCTCCGCTCCTCAAAATATTGGACGCGCCAGAGGATGGGGCGGAGACGGACGCGAAGGGGGAGGCGACGATTGAGTTCGAGGCGCACGACCCGGATTTTGGGCTTCGTGGCGTTGCGTTTCGTGCCTTTTGGAACGGGCAGCCTCTCGAAATCCCGGCGATAATGAACATTCTGGAGACGCAGAATCCGCTCAAAACGCCGCTTCATCGAGTTTGGAAGTTTCGCGCGTCGGATTATCGTTTGAAAGGTGGCGACGAAATTGTGTGGTATCTTGAGGCGGCAGACTCGAAGCGCCCGCAGCCGAATCGCGTCGCGACGCCACCACGCACGCTACGCATCCCGGGTGGGTATCTTTCGGAGGACGATGTGCCGCGCCCAATGGAGGGTGAGACGCCGTCGAACATTGCGCCGGACGTTGCCGCGCCCGGTGCCGCACTTTCGAACAACCCACAACAAAACCCGCAGCAGAACGCATCGCAAAACGCGCAGCCGGGGAGCGATTCGGGGAGCGATCCAGACGCAGCGCACGAGGATTCGTCCGAAGCGACCGACGCCCCCCAACCTTCGCAAGAAACGCCGCAAGACACGTCCTCGGAGGGGAAATCTGGCGCCCAAGGTGAGAAAAACGAGGGGGAGAAAAACAAGGGTGGCTCAGAGTCGGAACAAGACGCTGGAGGAGAGTCGGGATCTGATGCGGGTTCGGATTCTTCGGTCCCCAAACTCGCGAAGCCGGATTTCGATCCACTCGCGCCGAATGAGGGAGAGAAAAACGACGAGAAAAAAGGGGAAAACGAGAGGGAAAGCTCCTCGGAGACCGACTCCAAAGACGACACGAAGGGTGGCTCAAAAAGCAAGCCGAAGGGGGAGGAAAAGGGGGAGGATGCCAACGATGGGGTCGGGGAGGGTACCTCCGAGAAACCTCAAGGAGAGAATACCGAGAAACCCAAGTCGGGTGCGAAAAAATCAGACGAAAGTGGCGCGGAGAGCGGCTCCAACAAGAGCGATTCCGCCAAGAGCGACTCGAGTGACGCGCAATCGAGCCAAGGCGGGTCGGAGGGGGAGCGTTCCGACGCGCCGCCGCAAGCGCCCGCCTCGGGGAGTGACTCGGAGGAGGGGGGCATGGATTCGACGGAAGAGACGCCGCCTGCCGCCGAGCAGAAGGAAACATCGGACGGCTCTGGACTTCGCGAGTCCGACGGGCGCTCGCCAAATCGAGAGTCGATAATGGATGATGGCTCGGATGATGGCGCGGGCGAATCTAGCGCAATGCAAGGCGCGCAAGACGATCAAGGTGGCGCGGAATCGGGGGAAAACTCCTCTCCCACGCACCCTCAAACGCAGCCCGGCGAGGCGATCGAGCAACTCCTTAAACATCGGGAAAAAACGCAGTCTCAAGCGTCGGACGACCCTGCCAATCAGAATTCGCCCCGCTCGTCAGACGCGGAAGGCTCGGCATCCTCGGAGGCGTCGGAGTCTTCCGCAGAAGGAGAGCCGATCGACCTCAACGACGGCGCGGGCGGAGAGAGTCCCGGCAAAACTTCCGAACAAAAGGGAGAGGAAAAAGGGCAATCATCCACACGCTCTGGGTCTCAAAATTCGTCGGGGAAGCAAAACGATTCAAGCTCCAACTTCAAGCCCGACCAATCGACGGACGGAGGCTCTTCGGACGATCGACACCAAGGCGGCAATCGATCGGGTGCCGACGAGCAATCGAATCAGCAGGGAACCGGTCGCGACGGAAGCAACACGCCCGACACGCATGGAGACCCCACGGGGAGCGGCGGGGACGGTCCGACAGGCTCGCGCGGGGGAAATAGCCAACTTGCCGACCGCCCCACGGGCGTGAACGACCCGAACCAGCACTCTGGCGCGGGGTCTTCCACCAAACCAGCCGAGAGTGGGCGCCAAGGGACGGGGCACTCCTCCTCGCGCTCGGGTTCCTCCCACCAGCGCGGCGCGTCCGGCATGGGGCATGAAGCCTCCCAAGAAAGCGGGGCGGATGGGAATTTCGACACACCCGCGTCTGCCGACCGGGCGAATGTGGAGTTTGCGCAGAAGCAGACGATTTTGGCGCTCGAGCATTTGCGCGACATACTTGATCGAGACGACGACGCGCTGCTTCGTGAGTTGGGTTGGACGCGCGAGGAAGCGGAGGCGTTTTGGCGCGAGTGGCACAAGCTGCACGCAGATATTGAACGCTCCGACGCCACACCTGAGGAGAAGCGGCGCGCGGAGCAACGATTTTCGGGTTTGGGACTCACGCCACGCTCACTCCGCTATGGGCAAGACGCCTCTGGCGCACGCTCCCGTCCGACGATACGCAACGCGCGCCAATACGCACCACCAGAGGCTTGGCGCGAGCATTTCGACGCCTACACGCGCAGCGTCGGAGCCGAATCCCCGTGAGAAATGCCGCTAAATCAAAATGAGGGTCGGGGACGAAGCGTAGCGTAGTCCCGGAAAAGTCACGCTGGGTGGTGAATTATTCGGCAGCTTTCTGGAACTCAGGGCTACGTCCTTCATTCACGGCTCTGGAGGGGGGCTGATGGCTCCGACGGTTCCATTAGGATTCGATGAGTTTGCGTTCCTCCGGGGTCAGGGCGTAAATGTCGTAAACGAGGGTATCGATTTGCTGGTCGAGGGAAAATACTTCACGCTCCAACATTTCCCGTTCACGTGAATTGACGAACGTTTCGGTTTGGAGCCGACGATTTAACGACAGGATTTGCTCCACGCGCCGAACAATCTTGTCGTGTGCGGCTTACTTTATTCATCCTCTTGAAGAAGTCCCATTAATTGGGTTCCAATTTCTTCGACTGGTAAATCACTTGTTTTTAATGCTATAATATCACAAAGTGAAGGAGAGTATCTTTGCATCGTATCCAAAGAGATGTTATGCCAAATAGGTAAAATCGCTTTATCTTCCTTCATTCGTTTTTGTACTAATCCATCCAACTCATATTGAGGCCAAGATTTCTTGAAAAAATGCTCTGAAAAAATGACAATTCCAAAACGTGAGGAAATTAATCCTTTATCAATAGACTTTCTCAGGCTGTCCCCTATAGTCAAGGTAAAATCGTCATACCAAACTTTTGCTCCTTTTTTCGTCAAAAATTCATATAACGGCTTGGCTATACTTTCCTTATCTTCGGAAGCATGAGAAATAAAAAAATCATATTGCGGAAGTACCGTATTTTCTTCTGTAGTCTTTGAATCTTGTTGAGTTCCCACAGGAATTGACATTTCTAAATGAATCTGACCTGGTGTACCCGGCAAAAAGTGTTGTGAAACACGCACTCCTGGTGATCGCATTGATTGAAGTAGCTTTTGAGTTTGGGCGTTGTTTTCTTGCTGTCTTTTTTGTTCTTCTTGCTCGAGCTTGGTAACCCGTTTGAACTGTATCCGTTGTTCTGCCTGAAATTCCGCATTTTTTCGGGCAATCTGAGCTTTTTTATCGGCAATCTTTTTTTCCAAATTCTTCCCTTTTTTCTGGAATTCCAAAATGGATTTCTGGTATCGTTCCAACTCTGATGCTTTCGATTTCATCATGGAATGTGAAATCGTTGAGGAGGTAAAACTTCTTTGAATCCTTTCGATTTTTTTATACTCTTCCTCGATTTTCTTCGTATTGTCTTGTAAGGACTTTTGAAGTTGTACAAGTTCCCTATTAAGGGAATCTAATGAAGATTGAATCGTAGATAAGCTCATAAGTCGCTCCTTTCAATGTTATTGGTTATTCAAGAAATTCGATCATTCCCCATTTCTGATATGTTTTTTGATCATAAGTATTGCGGGATGAAGACAATTTATTCGTAAAACAAGTAAATTGTTCCAGTGCGTTAACAATCGGTTCCATTTTAAATGGAATATGAATACATCGAGCTGTACCATTAATTATTCGTGACCGTAGGGCTTGGGGCCAACGGCTGGAAATATCAATAGTTCTACCAGAAAGTACAGGAAAAGGGTAAAACTCCTGCTTATAGTAAAGTTTATACCATATTCCCTCTTGGTAAATAATATTGGTTTTTCCAGGATAGGCTGCTATGATAGGGATTTTATAGCGATCAACAGCCATTTCAATTTCATAATTCAGCAATCCACGATCCCAGTTTGTATTTTCTGAAAGGATGAGCAACATATTCTTTGAGTTTTTCATACGTTCGAGTAATCGTGGCTTAAGTGTTGCTTCCATCTGGCTAGAGTCTCTAACAGAATACGTTTTTTTGTGACTGTCATTAAAATGAAAGTCATGTTTTTTGTCCTTGTTCCAAGCCTGAAGCATGGCGTAATATTTCATATCCCCAACCGTAGGGTCGCTCGTACCGCCACCATCAAAGGCCACGTATGTTCCATTTCTATAGGCCATTAAAAAACTCCTTCAATCGAAACAAATTAATCTGATCCCGAACACGAGGTGACAATACGATGTTAATCGTACTGCCATGCGAAATCTGCCAACCGCTTGTCTTAAAAGAAACGATCAACAGTTCCAAAAGGTCTTGCGGATTAAGGGGTCTATCAAAACGTGTGATACCCGATCCTATTAAGGGAATATGGATATCTTTCCCAGCATAAGCAATGTCTGCCTCATTCCAGAAATTTAATAAACACTGCCAATAATCCAACATACTCAAATTTGCACGGTTATTTTCATCGAACCTTGAAAATGCGAGCAGAAAATAACCTTCATAAGGCACTATTGTTCCCAAAGGAAAGGGGCATCTTTTATTCTGCCTGCTCAATTTTTTTTGTTTTTTGATTGTCAACAAAACCTCGGACAATTTTTCTGAATCAGCATACTGACTAAGGAATATTCCATGCAATGAATTTTGAGAAATCACGACATCATCAACCACGGTGTCAAAATATTCGTTGAAAGGTATTACCTTCCATCCATCACACTGGAAAATGTCACCGTAACGAACAATTATTTGCGAGTTATTGATTCGAAATTTGACCTTTTGTATTCTATTTGCCCGAACCCACAGGTAAGCGTAAAGCCCAACCCCCAAAATTATCAAAAGTACAGACACGAATGCTTTGCCACAAGGCGAGAACGTTGAAAAATCGAAAAACGGAACAAAAACCAAAAGTGTGGAAAAAAAGCCAAGTACTTCGCAAAATTCTTTCTGAAGTGTCCTATTCAACATACTGACATGAAACACAATGATTGGCAAACCTCGTTTTAGAACATCAAAGTTGTACTTCATACTGACATTTTGTCAGAAAAAAACGCTAAATGATATATACCGCAAATTTTATGCCAATGAAAAAAATCGCCACAATAGTTAAAGTTCCTGTTCAACCAACCGAATTTCTTCCTCCGTCAGACCATAGAGGTCGTAAACGAGGGTGTCGATTTGCTGGTCGAGGGAAAATACTTCACGCTCCAACATTTCCCGTTCACGTGAATTGACGAACGTTTCGGTTTGGAGCCGACGATTTAACGTCAGGATTTGCTCCACGCGCCGAACGATCTTGTCGTGCATGGCGATGTCTGACGGGTTGGAAAAGTCGATGGGGCGGACAGGGAGTTGTTCCACATGTTTTTTCTTGACTTGAGCCAACGCTTCGCCCTGCTCAGGATTCATGACGGAATAAATAAAATTCATGAATCGAGAATTGATCAATCCTAAAAAATATTTTATGTCGCATTCTGAGTTGTTGAGGATGAGATGTAAATTATCTCTCGCGATAACTCCCCCCTCAATCAACGTTGCGATGAGGGAATCTCCCGTCTGGCGAATGACAATTTTTTCTGGGGCTTCAAAAATAGCGGGGTCGCGTGGGGCGGCAAGCCATGGACCATATTGAATCCAGTAATTTTGATTCCACAACATCGTGTAACGCTGAATTAAACTCCCACGCAAAAGCGGCGACCAATTTTTACCGGGATTTTCCCCCTCAAAAACAAACGGTTTCTCTTGCATGGTTTTAGCGGTTTGTGGAGGCGTTCCTTTTCCCTTTTCAAAAGGCTTTACCCCATTAAAAATTTGGCACAGACTTTTCAACGGTGGAAACTGCTCCATGATTCGACGGTACAAAGCCTGCTTTTGGGGGTTGGAAATGACGTTAATGGGCGAACCGTCCTGGGGTATATCGCCGGAACGCAGCGTGTGCAGGAGATGAATTTCTCCCTCTTGACGAATGTCTACTACAAAGGAATCGGTTTTTTGAGGACGTTCTTTCTCAAAAATCAAAACATGGGTATCGACGACCGCATTCTTGAAAACTTTGTCCGGCAAATGGAGTATCCGTTTCCACCGGTATTGTTGCGATAAATATTGACGGATACGGATATAAGTCAAAGACGACAACCAGGTGTTCGAGACAATCACACCTAACAAACCGGCATTTTTTAACAAAAATTGATACCTCTCCAAAAAAAGCAGGTACAAATCTTTCTGGTAGTCCTGAAACTGGAAATGTTCAGAAAAATACGCCTGCGACTTTTCGTCGATCATATAGGTGTACGGCGGGTTTCCGATCACGGCATCGAAACCGCCCTGTTTCATGATTTTGCCGAAGCCATGGTGGGGGTCGTGCCAGTCGAAGGCATTGATGGTCAGGCGTTCGTCGAGGTCGAAAAGGGTGGACTGGTCGGTATCGTAAAAATCAGGGGCGATGAGCGAATTGCCGCAGAGAATGTTCCGGGAGAGGTTCGGCAGGGCACGATCGTAGAAAAGGCGGAGGTTGGACTGGATCGTTTCGTCGTTGAACCCTTCCAGCACGCAGAGGGAGAGGGATAGCTTCGTCACTTCCACCGCCTGCGCGTCGATGTCCACGCCGTAAATGTTGTTCAGCAGAATCCGTTTACGTTCGGAAAGGGTGAGTTTCCACTCGCCCGTGCTGGTTTGTGCCAGTGCGTTGGGGTCACTTTTCTTTTTCCGCTGGCCGGGCGACGGAGGCGACTGAGGGATTTTGCCCGTTTTGGTCTTTTCGGCAAGGTAATACTCCAAGTGCCAGTTGAGGAGGAATTGATACGCGCCGAGGAGAAACGAACCGCTGCCACATGCCGGATCGAGGATTTTCAGGGCAGAAACCTCACGCGGCGTTTTGCCGGCACAGAGCGTTCCGACCGTGTTTTTCACGATGTAATCGACGATGTAAGATGGGGTGTAAAAGACGCCGTTGGACTTTTTGACTTCCGGTTTCTCCTCGACTTTCACCTGTCGGGCAGGGGTCAGGCGGATGACTTTTCCAAGGAATCGCTCGTAAACGTTCCCCAGAATCTCCACTGGCAGCACGTCGAACCGGTACGGCGACACGGGGGGATAAATACGCCGAAAAATCTCCGCAAACGTTCGGTCGGAAATGTTGAGCGTCGGCGTGAGCGTGTCGGGAGCCTCCGTTTGGTCGTCTTCGTCGGAAAAATGAAAGAAACCGGAGTTGTACTTGTCGTCCGCCTTCTGGTAAATTGCCTGTAAACGCAGGTAAACATCCGGGGCACTCAGGAGCGAAAAAAGCTGGTCTTCCGGCTCAATACCCCGATCCTCCGCCATGCGCAGGAAGAGAATTCGGTCGATCGTCCGCTGCACGACAAAATTCAGATTCCGCGCGTCCAGGTCGAGATTGTTCCGGGCAATGTCTTTGGCCAGAATAAGCCGCCACTGTTCAATTTCCCGCAGGAATTCCTCGTCTACCTCCGACGTGCCAGTTTTCGACTTTCGGGAGGCGATGAACCGATCGAAACTCCCCTGAAGAATGCTCTCTCGATGAAAAATCTCGGCAATTTCATCCCACCGATCGACGTAATCCTCGTAAGTGAGGTACTTGATTCGCGCCGTGTCCGCACGGTCGGTACTTTTCGGACGAATGCGGCAATCATAAACGGCGAACTCCTCAAAATCACTCAAAACCGACAGCGCCAGCCCACACGACCAGCCGTAACACCGCAGTTGATACGCAGGCGAAAAGTCCGTTTTAATGGCGACGGATGGCTTTTTCGCCTCCAAGAAAAACTTCCGCTCGCCACCGATTCGGAATGCATAGTCGGGCGATTTGCTGTTTGCGCGTCTCACACCGACCCCCTTCAAACGAATCGAATCCTCGTGAACCACATCGCGATAATGAAGCGCATAACCCGCCTCGTTGTCGACGTCCCAGCCTAACTCCTTCCAGAACGGGTTGAGAAACTCGATTCGCGTCTCCGTTTCGTTGTATGAGGGGGATTTGTACTGCGCGATGTTTCGCTTGAATTTGAGTACCAGATTTTTGATGGTTCCTGAAGCGGGCATGGTTTCTCCACGTTTTGTGTTTGTGAGGGTGTGAGTTACTTGAAAATATCCATTTTCTCCAGAGCGGCACGCAGGCGGATGAGGTCCCAGGGCATGTACTCCGCAAGGGTGAAGCCGACGATCTCGGCGATCTTTTGCACTTCGACGAGAATTTCCGCCACCTGCGCTAGCGTCATTGTTCCCGTGGCGTAGTCGACGGGGCCCAAGCCTGGCTCGTTGTAGAGAACAGAGCGAAAATCGGTTGCCGTGAGAACGTCCACGTCGAAGTGCACCGCCAGCTTTTGGATATGATTCGACTCCAGCCAACGGTGGAGTTTCTCGCGGTTCTCGCTCAACTCTTCGGGAGTCATGTAGGCAAGTGCGCGTCGTGCCACATAATCCTTCTCGTGAGGGAGCATTTTGTCGGCAATCAACCCAACATAGAGGATTTTCTCGGGCGAAAAAGGACGCTCGACGATTTCGCTCAGACGTGGCGCGCCGTCGCCGAGGAGGTTTCCGAGAACCATCGCGTGTTCGTTCGGGAAAATCTCCGGCGTGGAGATGTCGGGATGCGCGTCGATCCACAAAATTCCCAACCCCGGATAGCGTTCGTGCAGATAATCAAAAGGCGCTTGTGAAACGGAACAGTCGCCGCCGAAAGTAATGACGCGGGCAGGCTGTTTCTCCATCAGAATTTTTCGTGCGACCAACTGCTGCCGGATGATGGCAGTCTGCGCGAAAACGCCGTCCTCCGTTTCCAGCGCGGCGGCAAAATCGGTATCGACGGGCACTTCTGCCGTCTCACAATTCTCTCCCTGAGGCGCGATGAACGACAACACCGAAGCGCCGAAATGATAATTCTTGTTAATGCCACCCTGCCATTCGGGAAAAATCAGGCGTAATGTCGTGTCTTTTTTCATGATTGGTTCCTCTTTTTACCTACTTGGGCTCGGTCTGTTTTGATGTGTCGCAAGAACGAACAATGTCCACATGGACTTTCTACTTGGATATTGTATCCGCATGAGGAGTGTTTGTCAAGGGAATACGCGGACGTTTTGGGTCTTTCGGTCGGAATCATTCCCTTGGGAAAGGCGGACGTCGAAAAGCAGGAAGAATTTGTGGCGGAATATCGCCAACTCCGTGAAAATACGGACGAAAACGAGGTTTTTTACTTCGGCGATGGCTGCCATCCGCGACACAATAGCCTTCCGGCGTACGGCTGGATTCGTCGGGGCGAGGGGCGCTAACTCAAGTCGAATTGTTCGCGCCAACACGTGAATATCAACGGCGTCATAAACATCGACACGCTGACGACTTGCGTCACTTTTTCCAAGACGATCAACGCTAAATACCAACGATTGACAGAATTTGCAAGGAAAAATCTCTGTGTTCCAAACTCGTACTATCTATCAACTCTGATATTCGATAAAACCTGTTTGTGGTAGGAGATTCTTTCCGCGCCATTGCCATATCTATTCTATCTACATTAACGACTGTCCAACATTCAACATATCCATCTTTTTTTGCCTTCTGATGACTCTTTTCGGCTTCGCCAACGCGATTGTGTATATTGGAATAATCTTGACCACCCTTAACTTCAATTGCAACCAGGTTCTTGAAAAAATCTGTTGCCAGTTCTTCTCGAATAACAATATCAGGGTCAGCCGCAAATTGAATATTAACTGTACGCCCCGATTTATTCTTAAGTACAATGCATCGTGGTTCTGAATGAATAACAGCAGGCTTGACAATCTTAAAAATCACATCGAACACTTGCGATATTGCTGTTGTCCCTCGTTGAACATTAGCTCCACCGCGCAGTTGCGGTCCTAATGTAAGCAGTGTTAGTTGGTCAAAAAAGGTAGCCGAAACTAAGTCAGAATCAAATCGGTCAAGCATATACTTCGCGCTTATGTTTAGGGCTTTGCATAAATCAGGTAGAGCTTCTAACTGTCGTTTAGAAATAGTGCCTCTTTCTTCTAATGACTTAAACATCCCGGCACCGGTAACCGCAGTATAAAACCCCTTTTGGCTATAACCAAGTAAAAGGCGGTAATATCCGAGCAAATAAGGGTTCGCGACAAAAAGGGCAGGTACTGCAAAGAGCAGTTCACCTCTCATGCCATGAGCAGCAAGTGCTTTTAATGAGTTTTTATCAGCATACGTATGGAGTTCATGGTCAATTTTATCAATATCCATTGATGCTACAGTTGACGATAATGCGTCTTGAAGATACACAGCTCGTATTTCTTTCAGTGCATTTGCAAAGTCAATTTGAGTGTTGGGCTGCTCAAAACATATACTCGGCATATTACTCACCTACTACTTTCAAAACTGGAAGGTTGTCTACATTGTCCAACCGTTCCTTTGCGATTTTTACATACTCATCATTAAGTTCGATCCCAACAAACTTCCTACCGTATTCTTGGCAAACAACCCCAACCGTCCCGGAACCAAAAAAAGGATCAAGGACAAAATCATCTTCATGTGTCGACGATAAGATACAGGGTTCTATCAGCGTAGGCGGGAATGTAGCGAAATGCGCTTCGGCAAACGGGGCTGTGTTGATGCTCCATACCGTGCGCTTATTGCGTCCGTTATCCTCCCTAATTGCTTGATAATCATAATAATACTTCTCTTTTTTTGTTAGCATAAAGATGTACTCATGGGAACGTGTCGGTCTATCTTTCACACTTTCTGGCATGGCATTTGGCTTGTTCCAAATTATATCGCTTCTTAGATACCAGCCATCAGCCTGTAATGCTAATGCTAATCGCCAAGGGATTCCAAGTAAATCTTTTGGCTTCAATCCTTCAGGGGTATCTGGCCGAACATTCATTGCTCTGGCTGGATTTTTTTTATCAGGGGCACGATATCCCCGGTTTCCACTAGTATAACCATCACCAATATTCAGCCACAGAATGCCATCATTTTTAAGAACTCTTTTTGCTTCTGCAAAAATAGAAACTAACTTGTTTATGTATTGCTGCAATTTTTCCTCTAAGCCTATTTGCCCCTCGATCCCGTAGTCACGCAGTCCCCAGTATGGAGGAGACGTCACAATACATTGAATAGAAAGCGATGGGAGTTTTTGCAGTGCAAGAATTGCATCGCTTTCTATAATTATCGACTCGTTCAGCACTATCGGCGTCTTTGTAATTTTTGTATATTTTGTTTCTTCCATATTAATTGTCTGCTCCATGTTGTCGACACCGTTTCGGAACAGCCCTGATACTCCCTCGTCAACAAAATTCCCGCAAAAGTCACACCGACTCTTTGACGGTGAAGCCAGTATACCACACTTTGTGAAGGGAGTCAAGGTCGGAAGATGGAAAATTATCGATTATCAGAAAAAATTTGAACGAATTGCGCTACGCACACAAAAAGGCGAAGGAAAAGTCGACACGCTGGCGACTTGCGTCACTTTTTCCAAGACGATCAACGCGCAGACGACGATTGAGCTTTTCAAAAAATTGATTTAGCGCCACGATCCAAAAAAACAATCATTCGCATATTCGTAAGCAACGTAAGGTATTATCATTCCAAACTTTTGCGCGAATTCTTAATCAAAACCAACGTGCGCATTTGTTTTTTGTTTGCGTATTTGCCAAACCTGAATCCGATCGAGCGATTATGGCGATTTTTCAAGAAAAAAGTACTGTATAATCGATATTTTTCTGATTTTTCGACTTTTTCAGGGAGTGCCGAAACTTTTTTCGACGTCGAAAACGGTATTTGCCCGACATGCGTACGTTTTTGCGCCGAGAATTTCCAAATTCTCGGCGCAAAAACGGAATTTTAATGCGATTGAGTATATATCGTTTCGTTCTTCATTTCACGACGTCGATAAACAATTCACGCATAGTGCGCGCAGCGTCCTCGACCGCAGCCTCCCACTCGTTCTCCGAGTAGCGCTCCTTCATTTCTGGTCGAATGTACGAAAAAATAATCCCTCGGGAATTGTTGATAAGCGCGCCAAGTCCTTGGTCATCGAAAGCGGGGAGAACGTCCTTCACGCCGCCGCCTTGGGCACCAAATCCCGGCACGAGAATCCATGCGTGCGGCATTCTTGTGCGAAGATGCGCGAGCTGCTCGGGATAGGTGGCTCCCACAACCGCGCCAACGGCTCCGTATTGATCGCCCCGCAGGTTGGCGAATTTTGCCGCAGCGCTTTCGACCCAGTCGGCAGAATGTTGGTAGATCGTTTTCCCGTTGGCTTCGAGGTCCTGAAGCATTCCGCCGCCGGGGTTGGAGGTTTTGACGAGGACGAAGATTCCTGCGCCGCAATCTTCCGCCGTTTTGACGAATGGCGCAAGGCTGTCGTCGCCCAAATATGGGTTGATCGTGAGGGCATCTCCGCGCCATGGTGAGCGCTCGCCCAAATACGCCGCCGCGTAGCCTTCCGCCGTGCTTCCAATGTCGTTGCGCTTCCCATCGAGAATAACGACGAGATTCAAACTCCGCGCGTGTTCGATCACGTTTGCGAGGGCGAACATTCCGTGGGGGCCCAGCATCTCGAAAAACGCGAGTTGCGGCTTGACGCATGGCGCGTACGGCGCGACGATATCCAATATCTTGCATGAGAAATCTTGGTAGACGCGAGCCATTCCTTGCCAATCGCCCTCCACAACGCCCGCACGCAGCGACTCGGGAATCAAAGCGAAACGAGGGTCAATCCCCACCACGACCGGAGATTTCTTGGCGCGAACGGCTGCCGATACTTTTTGTGAAAATGTCATTTTTGTGTTCCTTTTTTTGATGTTTCAGGTATACCACAGCATCGCCCAATCGAGGAAACGTGGGCAGAATTTGTTCAACCAATTCAGCACGCGACCAAGAAAAAACGGGATGATTTCATGTTTGCCAGATCGAATCGCCTGGATGATTTTTCGCGCGACGTACTCTGGCGACACTCGACTATGGTGCGGCCATTTGGGTTCGCCAGTGTTTTCTAAATAGCGCGTGAAGAATTCCGTGTCCGTCGAGCCGGGACAAACGACGAGAACGTCGATTCCGTATCGATGAATCTCCGTCCGCAACGATTCGCTAAACCCACGCACAGCAAATTTTGCCGCGCAATACTCGCTATAGTGCGTGACGCCGCGCAAGCCGACGACGGAGCTTAAATTGACGATCATGGGTGCCGTCTCGCTCGTTTGCGTTTGTCCCTCTCGCTTCAAGAGCGGAAGCGCAAGGCGCGTCATTTCGACGAGAGAAACGAGGTTCAAATCCAACACCTTCTTCAGTCGCTCGGGAGAATTCCCCTCAAACAAGCCCGTGGCGGCGCCGCCCGCGTTGTTGATGAGAATGTCCAAACCTCCGTAGGCGCCCAACACACGATCAATAATCGCCTGGCGCGTCTCGGGAAGCGTGATGTCCCCCGGCACGATCTCGAGGAACGTAGGAACCCCCTTTTTGTCGTTTTTCTCCCGGATTTCGTTCGCCAACTCGTTCAAAAGCTCCGTTCTGCGCGCGTTAATGACCAACTTCGCCCCCAAGTTGGCAAGCTGGAGCGCCAATTGTCTCCCGATTCCACTGCTGGCACCCGTGATTATGATTCTTGCTCCAGGAATTTTATGTCTCATTTTTGAATTCTCCCGTATTGTATTTTGTATTTTATAATACTTCGCGTTGAAATTTCCCGTTCCGTCCGCCGTCGGAGCTACGCACCACGGCTCGCAAAACCTCACGCAAAACGGGAATTTTAAACGACGACGAGTATGGCACGCCCTACGACGTGATACCCTTCGTGAGGGTCATGAACGCAGTTTCGAGATTGACTTCTTCCTCGCGGAGCGTCAAAAATCGAATTCCTGCCTCCGCGAGCACCAGAGGGATATCGCTAAAATCTTCGATTCCCTCTTTGAGCTGAATAGCAATCCGGGTGGGTTCCACCGACGCGACACTCTCGACAATGTCCAACTCCTCCAAAATTTTTGCCGCACGGTCGCAATTCTCTGCGCTGGAGGACTCCTTCGACTCTGGCGCGAGTGTGATATGAAGCAAGCCGCTTCGACGCACTTGACGCAGGACGTCCTCAACTTGGGCGTTCACGAGGAGTCTGCCACGCTCGATGATGCCGATTTTGTTGCAGACGTCCGCAAGCTCTGGCAAAATGTGGCTCGAAACCATAATCGTTTTCCCCATCCTCCCGAGTTCCTTCAGGATGGATCGGATTTCGATTCTCGCTCTCGGATCCAATCCGCTTGCCGGCTCATCAAGAAGAAGCACCTGCGGGTCGTGGAGAAGGACGCGCGCCAAGCCGAGCCGCTGCGTCATTCCTCGCGACAAACTCGTGACGAGCGCATTGCGTTTGTAGCCAAGGTCGACCATTTCGAGCATCTCTTCGCAACGTTTTTTCCTCTTCTCCCCCCGAATTCTATAGGCGGCGGCAAAAAACTCCAAATACTCAATCACCTGCATGTCTTCGTACACACCAAAAAAATCGGGCATGTAGCCAATCACGCGCCTCAACTCAGCAGCGTGGGTGTATATCGAATAGCCACAGACCGACGCCTCCCCCCAACTCGGCTCCAGAAGCGTGGTGAGAATCTTCATAGTTGTTGTTTTCCCCGCTCCGTTTGGACCGATGAATCCAAACACATCGCGCTCCCCGAGCGAAATGTCGAGCGAATCAATCGCGCGCAACTCTCCGTAGACTTTCGTTAAATCTCGCGTTTGAATCATGTTTTGCTCCTCCTTATTTGCTACTCGAAACTGGCATAAACGCGCGAATGACGTGGATTTTCGCGTCCTTCTCGTTCTTCAACACCCTCTCGGCAGGCTCTCGCCCCTCTGCGGATTCTGCGGATTCTGCGGACGCTTCGGAAGAATGCGGCGTGATGAGAAAATCAAACGACCACGCACTCTTTTGATTCTCCGCAAGCACGCCATAAAGCACTGCTGTACGGGTCTGCAAGACGGACGTCGCGTCCGTCCAAAATTGGTATCGATTTTCCAAACCCGTATAGGATCGCCCTCCTGCCGAGGCGTAGAAGAGCATCGTTTTCATGATGTACTCCAGATCGTGGGACGTGCGATCGTAAGGCAAATTGACGCGTCGATAGTGCTTTTTCTTCTTGTCCAGCGACGTGTCCTCGACCAACTCCTCGTCAATAAGGACGGACGCCACATCGTATCGACGCAAACGTTCGTCCACATCCACCACCTCGCCCGGCTGGAGTGCGCCCAACTCATAAGCCCAACCACCATAAATGAGGAGACATTTTTCAAGCCTCTGGTCGAGTGGGTTCTGAATCGTACCAAACGGCAGACCATCCACATCGCGCAGTCGACCAAATTCCACAGGTTCGACGTGCCCCCAACGCGTTGCCGTGAGACATCGCGTCGAATACGCCCTCATTGGAAGTGCGTCGACTCGCTCGCCCAGTCGATAAACCTCATCCGCATTCCCTCCCGAGACGGACGCGGTCGCAATGCGCGACTCCATCCCGCCGAGAAACGCCCCCGGCAGACCAAACCACGCGGTGGATTCCGTCGTTGGGTTTGTCGCCGATTCTTCCGCTGCGGCGAAAATTCCCTTGTTTTGCGAGAGACGAACATCGTATTTCCCCGTCCAAGGCGACCAAAAATTCCCCCAGGCGTTTTGTCGAACCAGCCCCGTTTCTTGTCGAAAGTCGGTGACAAAAATGCGATTCATGCGCAATTCTTCGCTCCGACCTTTGGCGAAAAGGAACAATCCGCACGTCCCAACCGCCACGAAAAGAAGGAACAAACTCCACGACACGACCTCGCCAAATGGCAGCTTTCGGCACGCGTAGTAGCAGCCGGGACCGATCGCCACGACGTAGAGCGCGAAAAAGAGGATCAGAAGTGGAAACGAAACGTTCCTCAGCCCGTCGAAATCGTCCAGCGCGCTTCGAAGCTGCCCACTCATATCATCGTATCCATAATGCATCCCGGCACTTTGCGTCTGACGATAATGTTCCGACATGTCGGAGAAATTCAAAAGCGAGGCGGAGAGCGCCGCAGACTCCTTCCACTGCGCGATCGCCTTGGCGTCCAAATCAAACGCCACAAACGTCGTTACGCCAAAATCCAACGCGCTTCGCGTCACGAGAGGGAGATCTTCGTATTGTTTCGCGAGAATTTCGACTTGCGAGCCTAAATGAGAGCATTGCGCCACGTCGATATTGTATTCGTCCATCACTCCAATCATCGGAATGGGGAGCGCACTTTTCGCGAATTTTTCGATTGCGGACGCCTGATTGATGGAGACCATTTTCGTGAACTCGCCTGGGAAAAACGGACTCCACCGCGGGTTTTTCGCAAGGAGAGGGGCATTCACGCCCACGCTCAAAACGACCCTTCCTCCGCGTCGCACCCAAGTCTCGAGCAGGGCAATTTTTCGATCGCTCCACGAATCAAGCGCCGATCGATCCGCCGTGGTGATGAGAATCGAATCGAAGATTTCCCACGCGCGCACGTCGTCCGGAAGCTCCGAGGCGCTCTTCAAATGCACGACACAAGGGCGCAACTTGCCGGGGAGACGCACGAACTCAAGCGCCTGCTGCGTGTAGGCGGGAGATTCTCCAACCACTCCCACGACGCGCCGAGGCTCACCCGTTGGGTCTCCCGACGTCAAATCCCGCTGCGCCCAGACGATTCGACCTTGAGAATCCTCCAACTCGACGCTATGGCGCCCCGATGCGTGCCCGAATCGAACAACAACCTCCGCACGACAAGGAATTTCCCCCTCGAGCGGCGCCTCGAACACGACAGGCGTTCCGTCCGGGTCGGGCATCGTTACGCGTGCCGTGCCGGAGAACGATTTTTGGTTCCCGAGCGACTCGAGGCGAATCTCCATTTTCGTCCACCTCCCGGGCTTCCACACGGGAGAATTCGGACTCTGCCCGATGCCGACGCGCGTCTCGACCCGACACACCTCTGTTGAAACGCTCGACGCCCATGCGTGCGCGCACACGAGGAGCGACACGATAGCGGCAGCCCAAAAGAGAGACTCAAAAGAGATTCGGCGCACGTGATTCATACGACCCTCGTTGTTGGCTTAAGGCAACTACTGTGCTCCTCGTACCATAAATATCAGTATATACGAAGTTTCTGGCTCCGTGATGCGCAGTTCCACGGCGGACGGAACCGGAAATTTCAACCCGCTGAGACCTCCCCAACGTCCACTCATTGTACCTTGCAAAATCGCGTTGTCAAGAGGAAGAGGAGAAAATTTCGCCCGATTTTTCATTTTTCGTGGGTCTCCTTGCAAAAAAACAAAAGAATTCCCAAATTTTCCAAGAGTTTGTCCCTCCCCGCCGTACTATTGCTTGACAACGAGGACGAGCGATGATACAATAAAGTCTGTGGTCAAACCTCTGCGGAGGAGTTTTTGCATTTATACTCGTTCTCCTTTAAAATTCCCGTTTTATGCGACGCTTTGCGAGCCGTGATGCGTAGCTCCAACGGCGGACGGTACCGGAAATTTCAACGAGAAGTATTATATTATACCTTTACACTGACGCCCCAATAAATTTGAGTGCTGGTATAGAAGGAGTTTCTACCATGAAGCGTTTGTTGTTGATTCTGTTGGTTTTCTGCGCGAACTTGGCGTGTGGGCAGGAGAAAAAGTATGTCGAAGGGCTTGTTTATGAAGCGGAGGACTGGTCGGAGCCGAAAGACGCTATGAAGCTCAACCAACCGGGGAAGGGGAACTGGCAAATCTGGACGAAGGAAGAGAGCGTGGAGAAAAAGCGTTCGCGCGGCGCTTCGGTGACGACGCCGAAGTTGCCGGACGTCGATCGCGAGACGCCGGAGGATGGGGCGCCGGTGCTGCACACGCGAATTACCGGGATTCCGAAGGGAACGTATCAGGTCTTTATGAATCCCACGAACCGTCCGCTGGCATTGTCGTTTGACGGCGGGAAAACGTGGTCGAAAACGGAGAATCGCGGCGAGGAGAAATTCGGAATTTACACGATCAACGACGGCGTGTTCGAGCTTTGGCTGGATGATCGATACGCTTCCGATTCGACACCCGGCTGGGCGTATTACGATTATCTTCGATTTGTGCCGGTGGAGGGAAAACTCCCGGAAATACAAGACCTTCAGGCGTTCACGTTCCCGTTTGCGGAGCGTTCGACGCAGATTTCATGGACGACTCCGGGGCCTGTGTCGATGACGGCGTTGGTAACGGTCATGCCGAAGGATGGTCGCTTGCCGGCAGCAACGTTCTCGGAAGTGGATACCGGAATGCGGAATCATACGGTGACGCTCGAAAATCTGGAACCGGGGCGGGAATATGTCGCGGAGGTTCTCGTGCCGCTGAATCGTTCGGGGGAGAAAATCTCGCAGACGATTTCGTTCGTGGCGGGGAGAAAGCGGGCGGAGCAACCAACGCAGAAAACATGGCTCCGTTTGACGGTGGCGGAACCGACGGAACATGCGCGGAAGGATTGGCCCGTGACGTCGGGCGTGCCGTTTGCCAGGGGGGTGTTGGCGTCGGAGGCGAACGTGCGGCTGGAAAATGCGAAGGGAGAGAAAGTGCCGGCCCGGTTCACTCCCACGGCGTACTGGCAGGATGGCTCGATTCAGTGGATGACGGTCGATTTTTTGGCCGACACGAACGCTCCGTCTGCGGCCCCGGCGGTCTATACGCTGGTGCTGGACCCGGAATATCACGCGCGGAAAAGTGTGGGCGGGGGAGACCTCCGTTCGCCGCTGACTTCGGAAATCACGCTGGCCGACGGCTCCAAACGTTACGCCAAAGTGGGCGACGTGCAGACGACGATGGTGAGGAGAAACGGCGAGGATGCGTTCTTTCTCACGTATCGTAAGGAGGGGGATTATACGGAATCGCCCGACGCCCAGGCAGATTCAAGCGTTCCTGGTTTTCGTTGGCGTATGGAGGGGGACAGCTGGCTATCCTCCGGGTTGAACCGCGTTCGCTGGACGATCGGCAACGCCCAGTTGGAAGAACCGTTTGCCCTGATAAAATCGGCGGTGGTCAACGAAGTTTTGGAGAACGCGGATTCGACGCCGTATTCCTTCTGCGCATTTCAGGATTTGCCCGACCACGCGACGGTGGAGGAAAATGGGAAGAAAGAGGCATGCGAGCGATTCGATGGCTATGTGGCGTTCCCGAACGGGGCGGTTCTGTTGGATAAATGTTGGCAGACCTGGCCGAAAAGCCTCACCGTAACGCAGGAAGCGGAGCGGACGAAATGCACCTTTGGCATCCTGCCCGAATTGCCGCAAGGGTACGGCGACGACCCGAAAAAGAACGAACGCGATACGCTGATTCAGTCGTATTATTGGCTCAGGGACGATGGCTACCAATTCAAACGCGGCATGGAAATCACGACCGAGTTCTGGTTCGCGTCGGAGGAACGGGTGAAAAGTGATCCGAATCTGCGGGAACATCTGAAACATCCGCTTTTTGCCGCCTGCGAGCCGGAGTATTATTGCGCGGTGGGCGTTTTCCCGCCGGTCAACCCGGTTCGTCCGGGCGTCTTTGAGAAATACGAGAGCGCGTTCCGCAAATCGTGGAACAACCACCTCCAGGGACGCGAACAGCGGGGCGAGTATGGCTGGATGAATTTCGGCGACTGGTTTGGTGAAAGGACGTACAACTGGGGCAACAACGAGTACGACCTGTCGTTTCTCTGCGCCCTTCAGTTCGCGAGGTCGGGGGATTTGGCGATTTTGTGGCGTGGCGTGGAGATGGCAAAGCACTACTCGACGGTCGATTTTCGCCGTTACACATGGAAGAACCCCGACAGGGAACGGCAGTACCTGCACTGCATGGGACACGTCAACGGTTTTTTCACTCCGGACGATCCGCGTTTGCAAGAGCTTACCGGACAGATTGGCAAGTCGTCGTGGTGGTTCCGTTCGGAATCGGACGGTTCGGGCGGACATGATACGCAGCCGGGGAATTTCTACATCGGGTACCTCACTGGTGACACGTCGCTTTTGGATGTGGGACGCATCGCCTGTTCCGCGCAGGCGAAGTACATGACGCCCAACTTCCGTATCTCGATTGAGCGTGCTGCGGCCTGGCCGATGATCAACGCGTCGGCCGCCTACCAGTTCACGAACGACCCGGTGTATCTCAACGCGGCCCGGATTTATTTTGAGAAGGTGGAAGCCCAGCAGAATCCCGAAACCGGCTGTTTTGATTTGCCGCAGGATCAGACGGAATGCGACTGTCCGGATAAAAAAGAACATCGTGGCGGGAAGGCGTTTGCGGTGGGAATGCTCCTGCACGGACTGGGGCGTTACTACGAGCAGGAACCCGACCCAGCCCGCCGGGAACGGATTGAAACGGTGATGGTACGCTGCGCCGACTGGCTTCTGGATAGCGCCTGGAACGAGGGGAAGGGTGGGTTCCGCTACAAGACCGGCTGCCCGAAGTATGCCGACCATGCGTGGTACTCAATTCTCGTGATCGACGGACTGGCGCACACCTCCGCGATTTCGGGAGACCGCCGGTACCTTGATTTTGTCGTTCGCACCGCCGGGCAGCCTTTGGGCGCGTTCTCCCGCGAGGGGCGTGGCTCCGGGAAAGATTTTACCCAGAAGTTCCGCCAGACCCCGTTGGCGTTGTATTGGATCCAAAAGCTGACGGGAAAAACCGATTTATAGGACTGCGTTAGGATTTTTACCCCGAGTGTTATAATACTTCGCGTTGAAATTTCCTGCTCCGTCCGCCGTTGGAGCTACGCACCACGGCTCGCAAAGCGTCGCGCAAAACGGGAATTTAAACGACGGCGAGTATATTTCACCTTGAGCGCCAGCATTGAGGGCGTCTCAAGGTTTTTCTTCATCCGGGCAGATGCAAACGAATTGCCCGCAGCCGGGGCAGCCGTCGCCATATTTAGCGCGAACCGCTGCCGTGAGATCAATCCCTTTCACGTTGGCAATGGTGGCAAGCCACGCGAGGACGTCGGCAAATTCGAGCGCTAACTCCTCTTTCGTCCCTTCTCTCAGGGCTGCCGCCAACTCGCCCACTTCCTCCATCAGCCACAAAAAGGTCGCCTCCGCTCCTCGCGCCGCGTCCTTCTCGAAATACATCACCCGAATCAACTCTTGAAAGTCGCGAATCGAAATGCACTCAGGCTTGTCCTTTTTCTCAGTGTCCATCGTTCATCCTTTTGTTGTGTTAGTATCAAAACTTCCGCTCCGAAAACCCTCCGCGTCGAACGTGACGAACCGCGCGCCCAACTCGCGAAGTTTATGAGCAAACTCACGCACCCTCTGCGGGTCGCCCAAAACCTCACGCCAATCGACGAGCGCAACCTCGACTCTCGCGAGCAGCCCGTCGTTTTCGACATGGACGCGCACGCGATAATTCCCACGAGGGTGAAACTCCGCATTGTATATCTCCTCCGCACGCAACGCGAAGCGCAAAAGTTCGTGCGAAAGCGAAACTCCATAGGGAAAACGCGTCGCCAAACACGAATCGGCACGTCGATTGGCGACCAGCAGCCCGTTTTTCAACGCCGTCTCGCAAATCTCCTTTTTCGAAAAGCCGCACTCGCGCAGCGGACTCTCGACGCGCAGCTCACGAAGTGCCTCGGCTCCCGGTCGAAAAACCCCTGAGTCGTCCGCGTTGGTGCCATCCATCAGCGTTTCGATCCCACGCTGTCGAGCGGCAGCCCATAGCGTGAGAAAGATTGCTTTTTTGCAATGGTAGCAACGCCGCAAGGAATTTTCGCGCACCTCGGGAATTTCAAGCGGTCGCGTCTCGCAAAATGTCCTCTCGACGCCAAACGCCACGAGCGTTGCCGCCATGAAGTCGCGCTCCTTTGCGTCCGGGAGAGGAGCCAGGTCGGAATACGCCGTGAGAGCCACGACGTTTTGCCCCCCGAGTGCTTGCGCCGCCGCCCACGTCAAAAAGAGGCTGTCCGTCCCCCCCGAAAACGCAATCGCAACGCGCGAATACGCCCCCAAAAAGTCGAAAAGCCGATCCAATTTGTCAATTTCGCCTTTGTTCATTGCGTCTCCTGCTGCAAGAGGGTTCTTGTCGTTTGGATATCCTTCTCGATTTGCGCCGACAGCGCCTCTTTCGAGTCGAAAACAACGAGGTCGCGCAGCTTCGCGATGAATTCAACTTCCATGCGCTTCCCATAAATGTCCCCCTCAAAGTCGAGCAGGTGGATTTCGATTTTAGTTTGATTCTCGCCAAAAGTCACGTTTGGTCCCACGCTAATCGCGGCGGCGTGGCGCTTCCCCTCAAAATACGCCCAGCACGCATACGCGCCCGACCCCGGAACGAGCGTCTCGACGTCCACGAGATTGGCGGTGCGAAACCCGAGCGTCCTCCCTCGCGCCAGACCATGCCCCACGACGCCCTCAATTCGATACGGCTGAATCAACATCGCGTTGGCACGCTCCACGTCCCCAGCTTCGAGCAGCTCGCGAATTTTCGTGCTAGAAACTTTCTCCCCCGACGGCATCCTAAACGACGGCGCGATGTGGAGCACCACGCCCGCATCGTGGCACAATCTCTTGAGGACTTGCGTGTTGCCGGAACGATTTTTGCCGAAGTGGAAATTTTCACCCTCCGAAAGCATCTCAGCGTGGAGATACTCCACCACGATTCGACGAAAAAACTCCTCAGGCGACCACTCCAAAAGACGCTGGGGCTTGCAAATCACCACCAAATCGACGCCCAAAGATTTGAGGAGTTCGACCTTTCTCTCGTCCCGCGTCAAAAGAGGGGGTGCGCTTTCGGGACGAAGAATCTGGCGCGGATGAGGCGAAAACGTAAAAACAACGCTGGGGCGCGTGCGTATTTTAAGGCGCGACACGATTGCTGCGTGCCCTTTATGAACACCGTCGAAATTTCCAATCGTCGCTGCGCAATGGGAAAACTCGCGCGGCAACGGCTCTTCTGCTTGCCAATAAATCATATACACTAATGTACTTGTACCCATCTTTCTTTATACTCATCGTCGTTTAAAATTCCCGTTTTGCGCGACGTTTTGCGAGCCGTGGTGCGCAAGCTCCAACGGCGGACGGAACGGGAAATTTCAACGCGAAGTATTATAAAATTCCAGTCTTCGCGGCGGATCGCGAAACGTCGTGAATCTGGAACATACGTCCCGTGAAAAAACGAGCCGTTACACTATTATACACAAGACCGCATTCTTTGTAAGGGGGCAGATCAGAATTTTCGCGGAAAAGCACGACTCCAATTCGTTTGAGCGCCAGTATGATGGAGACTCATTGCGCGTCAAAACCCCCACCAATCTTTAAGATGGGGTGAGTGAGCAAACTTTTCCTATTGCAAAAACTCTTTCGATTAAAAAAAGTTTGACATTTTTTCAAGATTTAACGCCGATCTTGCCGATAAGAGGATAAGAGCGTTTTCTCAGAGTGGGAGTTCATGTATACGAAAGAACACGAAACGACCATGAGAGGAGACCAGCGGAAGAAGTTTCCGCGCGTTGATTCCCTTCCGGCACGCTGATTTTCGAAGTGCGAGGGGCGAGAGAGACGAAGCGAAACGGACTTCGCTTACCAATTGACTTCCCCATTAAGTTCAATTAGGATAAGAACAATGAAACGAGAATCCATTTTCACCCTTTCCTCGAGACTTTGGCGCACCGCCTTGGCAGTATTCATTCTGCTTGGCGCGGGCTGCAATCCGCAGCTGCCATTGTTCTTAGGAAAACACAATGACCCGTTGCCGATTGATCCATTGTTGGATATGGCGACGCAGATCGAGTATCCAGACACAGAGACGGAGACGATTGACGAAGTCAAAGGCACGCAAGCTCCTTTGACGATCAACAACTCCAAGGACAAGGAAATCGTCAACATTTCGCTCGAAGAAGCGATCCGCTGCGGGTTGTACAACAGTACGATTATCCGCAATCTTGGAGGAATTTCCTATGGAGCGAATGGCGCGAACGGAGCACCGAGCGCTCTCACCTCCAATCCGACGGGCGCGTCGAGCATTTATAATCCCGCCATCACGGAGTCCGACGGACGATACGGCGTTGAGGCGGTCCTTGCTGATTTCGACACGCAGTGGTCGAGCACGTTGTACTTCCAAGAGAACAACACGATCGAAAACCTCGCGAGCAACGGTGGTTTGGCGAGAATCAAAACCCAAGGCGGAAACTTTCAAACCCAACTCCAAAAAACAAACGCGACTGGTGGTACTTGGACGACACGCTTCAACGCGGACTACATTTGGTCCAACTCCTCGACTGTTGCGGTGGATGGGTACTACAATGTCGGCATCCAGACCGAGTTTCGTCAGCCGTTGCTGCGTGGCGCGGGCGCGCAATTCAATCGCATTGCCGGTCCGGGAGCAATCCCTGGTTTCTACAATGGTGTGATGATTGCGCGATTGAGAACCGACATGTCGCTTGTCGATTTTGAGTCTTCGATTCGCAATTTGACGGCGGACATCGAGCGCGCGTATTGGGAACTCTACTTCGCTTATCGTCGTTTGGACTCTGTCGTCGTTGGACGAGACAGCGCCCTTCAAACGTGGCGTCAGGCGCAGGCAAAATACGAGGCGGGCATCCGCGGTGGTAGTGCTCAGGAACGCGCGCAGGCGCAGCAGCAGTACTTCCTCTTCAAGGGTTCCGTCGAGTCCGCGCTCAACGCCTTGTACAAAGCGGAAGCAAACTTCCGGTACATCATTGGTCTCACGAGTGCCGACGGACGTTTGTTCCGACCGAGCGACGAGCCGAGCGTGGCGAAAATCGACTTCGATTGGACGGAAGTCCATTGTGAGGCAATGTCGCGAAACATCGAGCTTCGTCGTCAGAAGTGGGTCATTAAGCAGTCCGAGTTGGAGCTTCTCGCGTCGAAAAACTTCCTCCTTCCCACGCTCGACCTTGTGGGGCGCGGCGGAGTCGGCGGCGCGGACGAAACTTTCCTCAATCCCTCTGGCGGCGCGAACAGCGCTTTCGGACAAATGACGCACGATGGTCTTTGGAGCGGACTCATTGGCGCGGAATTCACGGTGCCAATCGGATTTCGTCGCGAGCGATCGGCTGTGCGAAATGCCGAACTCGTTCTGGCACGCAACCGCGCACTCCTTCAGGAGCAAGAGTTGGAAGTCACGCACAAACTCGCCCATGCCGTACGAGATTTGGAGGACAACTATGTCTTGAGTCAAACGTACTTCAATCGACGAGTCGCGGCGCAGAAGGAAGTAGAAGCAACGACCTCTGCGTACGAGACCGGAACGATCACGCTCAATATCGTATTGGACGCGCAGCGACGACTGGCGGAGGCGGAGATTGATTTCTTCCGCTCCGTGATCGACTACAACCTTGCGATTGTGGACATTCACGTGCAAAAAGGTTCGTTGTTGGAATACGACGGCGTCACACTCACCGAAGGACCTTGGGCGTCGAAAGCGTACTTTGATGCGCAGAAACGAGCCAAGATGCGCGAAAAGGGACACTATTTCAACTACGGTTTCACGCGTCCTAACGTTATCTCGGAAGGTGCGTATCGTCAGCACACCGGCATGGTGGATCCCGCCAGCCCGATTACGCAGCAGCGCAAAGCGGAAGCCGCCGCAGCGCAGATGCAGGGACAGCCGATGCCTGAGGGTGCGATTATCGAATCGAACGGGAGTGTGTATCCCAACGGACTGCCGGACATTAGCGTTCTCGAGGACGTGCCGAGCAGCGCTCCCGCCCCCTCGGTGCTGAACTACGGACCAGAAGAGATTCAGTTTGAAGAGATTCCCGCGCCGCCTGCCAAACGAACCCAAGCGACCGCGCCGACGCAAGCCACGCCCGCGAGCTTTCCGGCGGAGAAAAGCACAAAAACTTATTTGACTCTTAAAGAGAAATAAGTTCAAACGTACTCTATTCTATAGAGCTTAATGGGAAGGACGCCCGTCGGAGGAAACTTTGGCGGGCGTTTTTTTTGTCGAAATGCCGGGTCGCATGTGGGACATATGGGGCTTTTTCTGAAAATATGCGAAATTACCTGCCTCTCCCCCTCGACAACGGTGGGGGAAAAAACTATATTAGGGTTGTCGTATTGTATCGGTGTCCAAAGTACCATTCTGGTCTGTTTTTTTGAAAGGGGAAGATTTATGTTGAAACTTCACAACGCGTCGTGGCCCGGCGTGGTGGGCAAAGGACAGCCCGGCACGGAGCCGTGTATTAGCTTGGATGAGATGATCCAAATGACCTCCAACGCAAACGCGCAGGGCGCAAAATTCGACGGCGTAGACTTGTTTCTTGCCGCCCCGCACGTTGATATTGATAGCTCCGATGCCGACTTGGAACGCTTGGCGGATAAAGTGCGTGACCTCGGCTTGAATATCGGCTCCTGCGTCGCTCCTATCTGGTCCGGCGTCGGTGGGGGAAGCGCGATGGGAACTCTCGAGGAACGCCAAAAATTCTGCACGCAAGTCCAAAAAGCGTGCAGAATCGGTGCGAAACTTCGCGAACTCGGCGTCCGTCCCCACGGCATCATTCGAATCGACTCCGCGTGCGGCGTTGAGGAGTGGAGCCAAGACCCCATCGGAAACACGACGAAAATTATCGATACGTTCTCGGAAGCCGCGAAAATCGCCGCTGATTATGGCGAACGTCTGGCGGCGGAAGGAGAAATTTGCTGGGGCGGAATGCACTCTTGGAGATGGATGCTCCGCGTCCTCGAGGGCGTCGCGTGGCCCGAAATCTTCGGCTTCCAAGCCGATATGGCGCACACCCTACTCTACCTCATGGGATACAACGCGCCGGAAGATCGGATTCTCCCCGAAAATTACGACTGGAGCGACCCGATCGTATTGGATGAGGCACTCTTCCAACTCACGACGCACCTACGCCCGTGGCTTATCGACTTCCACGTCGCGCAAAACGACGGCTCCGTCAAAGGGTCAGGCGACCACGACAAAACGGGACGACATTGCCTCGCAACGGATCCGAATGGGAAGCTCGACATTCCGAGACACGCGAAGTTCTGGCTGTGCGACGACGCGGGTAACTTCACGAATGCCGTGGAGCACATCTGTTGGGACGGCTGCATGTTCGCGAACGATCTCATGAAAAACCCGCAGACGTGGGACGACATCCTGAGCGCGATGGTCACTGTCCGCTGTGCCGTGGAAGGGGAAACTCCCTGATTGCCGCCCCCCATTCACAAAAGCCCCCATTTTCGCAAGCAGGCGTCGGCTCGCTCGGCAATTTGGGGGTCTTCCTCCAACTCGGGTGCGTGAAAGGGTTTGTTTCGCGCGTCGATAACCAAAGAACCACGGCACCCCCAGTGTTTATTGTGGACGAAAGGTGCGATGCCGTGGATATCTTGTGCCGGGTCACTTTTGGTGAAAATCGTCCATAAAAAGTCGCGTAGTGAAGCGCTTGTTTTTCGCGCGTCGTCCACCAACACGACGAGAGGAAACGCATTAATTGGGTGCGATTCGGAGAAAAACCCACAAAAACGATCCGCCTCGAGGTCGATCTCGAGCGCCAACACGCCCGGGATTGGTATTGTGCAGCGTTTTATCGCTAAGTCCGAAGGAAAAGAGAATCCACTTGGCAACTCCGTCGGGAGCGTTCTCCGGGGCGCGCCCACTGCGGAAACGACGACTTTCGAGCCGGAATTTAGCTCTCCGCCCGTATAATCGAGGGTGTCCATGGTGGTGTTCGTTTGGAAGTGGAGGTCGCGCGCCCAATCGACACGCCTGAGGATGTGCGCAAAAAAACGCTCCGTCTCTGCCGCGCGGAGTGTGGGATCGTCTTCTGCCGCCGCGATAAAAAGGTACTTTGCGAGCGAAAGCTGTCCCGTGCCGAGGATGGCGTGGGAGAGCGTGAGGAGTTCTTGAGGGCGTCGGACGTTGAGGTACGGCGTGTAGCGTTCCGACCCGAGCGCCAAAAGAAGTGGGTGGACGCCGCAATCGTCGACCGCATGGACTTCTTTCACGCCTGGGAGCGTGTGTGGGATAATCTCTCCAGAGATTTCGTGAATAAACGCGCCAATCATGGAATCTTCCTGCGGAGGGCGTCCGACCGTCGTGAAGGGCCAGATTGCGTCCTGTCGATGATACACCTTTTCGACCCGCAGAACGGGGAAATCGTGCCCCAAACTGTAGTATCCCAAGTGGTCTCCAAAGGGCCCCTCGCGTTTAAGAAGACGGGAGTCAAGATACCCACAGAGGCAGAAGTCCGCCTCAGCAAGGATCGGCGCAAAACCCTCCACACGCTTCATTCCGACGCGACGTCGGTTGAGAATCCCCGCGAAAAGCAACTCCGACATTCCCTCTGGCAGCGGCATCACGGCGGCTATCGACATTGCCGGCGGTCCACCGACAAAAACGTTCACGCGAAGATTCTCCCCCCGCGCAAGCGCTTGCGCGTGGTGGATGCCGATTCCTCGATGAATTTGATAATGAAGACCCGCTTCGTTGGGGGCGTAATCGTTCCCCGAAATTTGCACGCGATACATACCCAAATTAGAACGCATCACCCCCGGATTCTCCGGCTCCTCGGAATACACCTGCGGCAGTGTGATGTATGCTCCGCCATCCTTCGGCCAGCTTTTGAGCTGCGGCAAGTCTTCGAGTCGACACTCATTTTTCAACACCGGTGCGTGTCGCACCCACTTCGGACGCGAGCACCACCCCGCCAACGGCGTCTTCCACGAAAGATACAAACCCGGGCGACGCATAACGTCCGTCGGATCCACTCCAAGCCGAAGCGCGCGACGCAGAAGGTCTATCGAGTCTCGAAAAATGTAGTGTATACGCTCCATTGTGCCGAAGATATTCCCCAACATCGGGAATCGACAACCTTTTATGTTCGTGAAGAGCAACGCAGGTCCGCCCGACTCAAACACACGGCGTTGAATCGCGCCGACCTCTAAATTCGCATCGATCGGCTCATCAATCCGCACAAGCTGCTTCGTCCGGCTCAAATCCTCCACGCAATCGCGCAACGTTCGATAAGACATTGTTCCTCGCTATTTTTTCTTGCAGTCTATTGAATATGAAACAATTTTCGAATCGCGTCGAGTAGCGTCCTTTGCAAGATCGGGCTATCGGCAGCCTCTCTGCGGAGCGCGTCCATTGGCACGTGTAGAAATTTGTTCATCAAACGATCGAATGCCCCCGCGATGAGTTTGCGCTCCTCGTCGGAGAGATCGGGGGTTTTGTGCCACAGACGCTCCAACTCCGCGCGCTTTTGCTCCTCCCACTTCTGACGCAGCGCAGCAATAACGCGCCCAGATTTGTGGTGGCGAATGTCCATAATAAACGTATCAAGCTGCTCATCAACGAGCGCAACGGCTTTGGGATAATCCTGATTTCTCACTTCCTGATTCTGATCGCACACGGCTTGGAGGTCGTCCACGGTGTATAAATAGACGTTCGGAATCTTGCCGATTCGCTCGTCAATATCGCGCGGCACCGCCAAATCGAGCACGAAAAGCGGGCGAAAATCCCTCCGTCGCTCAATCTCACGAAACGCCTCGAGCGTCACGACGGGGAGCGTCGCGCCCGTGGCACTCACGACCAAATCCGCCATACTCAACGCGTCGCTCAACTCCTCCCAAGGACGCGCGACGCCGCCGAATTTTTCTGCCGTGCGACGCGCATTCTCGAAATTCCGATTCACCACGACGATCTTTTGCGCCCCCTCCTCGCGCAAGTAGAGCAACGTTTCCTCCGCCATTTTTCCCGCACCAATGACGAGAGTTTGTTTGTCTTCGAACGATTCGAAAATCTGCTTCGCGAAGCACGACACCGCCACGCTCGGCACACTCGTGCGCAACTGCCGAACAGCGGTTTGCGCTGCGACTTTTTTCGAGGCACCGACCGCCCGTTGAAACGCCGCATGGAGGAGCGGTCCCACGGAGCCACACTCCACCGCAAGCTCATAAGCGGCTCGCACCTGCCCACCAATTTGCGCCTCGCCAACAATCATGCTGTCGAGCGAAGAAGCGACCAAGAAAAGATGCCGCAGCGCCTCGTGCGACGTGAAGCGAAAGCAATTTTTCCGCACCACTTTCGCCGGGAGCTGATGAAACTCGGCAAGAAAATCCAACAGAATATCGCACCCCAACTCGGCATTCTGCGGAAACTCAAGCGCTTGCGGCACGCCCTCAGCCTCCGTCGATTGTGGAGTCATAATCTCATACGCGGCATAGATTTCGACCCGGTTGCACGTGGAGAGAATCACGACTTCCAAACGCGGGTATCGTTCCTTCAGGAGGGCGAGCGCCTCACGAATCTGCCCCTCCGAGAACGCAAGGCGCTCACGAAGCGACACGTTGGACTCTTTATGCCGGCAGCCGATCGCCATCCAAATCATAAGCCGCCTCCTGGACGTTGTGCTTCGTCAGAATATTCCACCTCGGGCAGGTTTTTTTCTCCCTCGTGAGCGTCCCAAGTTTGTCGATGTCGATGCTCGGAAAAAATGACGATTCCAAAGAGGACGCAGAGCGCGACGAAACTCGCAATCGTCCGGTACGCGACGAGGTCTCCCCCTTGCGCGCGTCTCCAAAAGAAGCCAATCGTGAGCGAAATAACGAACCAGAGGAAGAGGAGGATCGTTCCCCAGACCGTCCAATCGCTCCACAAACCGAGATTTTGAGGATTCATTTGATTGAGAACGAAACCCGAGAGAACACCAAGCCCGAGCATGGTCGCCGTGAATTTCGTCGCGATTCTGCCGACATTATACAACCACTCAAGGGAGGGCATTTTGATCCACGATTTCCCATGGGCAAACGCGCCGCAGCGGGGATTCTTAAGACACCGCGCCTGCCGCAAATAGAGCCCCCCTGCCAAAAAACCAAACAACGTCGCAACTGCCGCAAGCAACATGCTCCCCCCATGAAGCGCGCCCCACATCCGAGAGGGAGATGCCATCGCATAAATCTTATCGTTCGGCAAAAATGACGCAAGAATAATCACTCCCAACACCGGCGGAAGCAGCACCAAACCAAGATTCTTCTCCCGATACGTCGACACAAAAGCAAGCGCAATCGCGCACAACGTCCATGCCGCGACGAGAAGCCAATCCTGCGGACTCGAAAGCGGCAAGCGCTCCACCGACACGGCTCGATAATAAATGTAGGCAGAGTGCGCGTATAACCCGAGACCGACCACGCCAATCTCGATGGTTCTCCAAAACGCCCCACCGCTTTGCGAAAGCCCTGCCCGAAGTCGAAAAACCTCAAGCGCAAGCGCAATTGCGTAGCACGACGCGAAACAAACAATGCCGACATTTTCCATGGGACGCCCCCCCATTTTGAACTCACGAGACCTTCACACCTCCCATTATACCGACAATCGCGCCTTTTGTAAAGCCCCCTACTCACCAAAAGCGGTGCCAAACAACGAACCAAATCGTGGACACTACCCCGAACATACCCCGAACATAACCAGAACACAACCCCAAACACAAACCATCGAGCGTCCTCAAAAAACGGCTCAAGAGACCTTTTTGTCCCGCATAAGAGTCTTTTTCTCAATAAATTTCCCCCTCCCCCTGTCTTTTTTTCTCCGATTCGATTAAAATATGGCGGAAGGTAGCGTTTCAACGTCACAAAATAACACAAACAGTCCGCACACTCTCGGAGAACAAATCATGATCAAAAAAATCCTCCTTCTTGGCTCGGGTGAGCTTGGGAAAGAATTCGTCATTGCCGCGAAAAGGATGGGGCAATACGTCGTCGCCTGCGACTCGTACGAACGCGCGCCAGCCATGCAGGTTGCCGACGAGTTCGAAGTGATTAATATGCTCGACGGGGACGCTCTCGAGGCGGTCGTCGAGAAACACCGTCCCGACATCATTGTGCCCGAGATCGAGGCGATTCGAACAGAACGGTTGTACAAATTCGAAGAAGCGGGCGTGCGCGTCATTCCGAGCGCCAAAGCCGTGAATTATACGATGAATCGCCGCGCAATTCGAGACCTCGCCGCCCTAAAACTCGGGCTTCAAACGGCAAAATACTTCTATGCCGCCACGAAAGAGGAATTTGTCGACGCTGTTGAGAAAATCGGCTTGCCTTGCGTCGTCAAACCTCTCATGTCCTCCTCGGGCAAGGGACAATCTTGCGTCCGAAGCCAAGACGAAGTCGATGCCGCGTGGGAGTATGGCATCTCTGGAAGTCGTGGCGATATTTGCGAATTGATCGTCGAGGAGTACATCCCGTTCGATTATGAAATCACGCTTCTCACCGTGACGCAAAACGAGGGACCCACGCTCTTTTGCCCACCGATTGGACACGTTCAAAAAGGTGGCGACTACCAAGAGAGCTTTCAACCAATGCCGATGAAGCCAGAGCATCTTGCCGAGGCGCAGCGGATGGCGGATGCCGTCACGCGCGAACTCACGGGGAGCGGAATTTGGGGCGTCGAATTCTTCATCTCGAACGAAAAAGGCGTCTATTTCTCGGAACTCTCTCCTCGCCCGCACGACACTGGCATGGTTACGCTCGCTAACACACAAAACCTGAGCGAGTTTGAGCTTCATTTGTATGCCGTCTTGGGGCTGCCTATTCTCCAGATTACGCAGGAAAAATCGGGTGCTTCCGCCGTCATTCTCGCAAGCGAGGGTGGCATTGTTGAACCAGACTATGAGGGAGTAGAAGACGCATTGCGTTTCCCAAACACCTATGTTCGAATTTTCGCGAAGCCCGGCACTCGCAAGAAGCGCCGCATGGGTGTTGTCGTCACTTACGACCAGCCTTGCACCGACCTCGAGACGCTCCGCGAGAGGGCGAAAGCCGCCGCCGCTTGCGTTAAGGTGACGGAAGGAAAGAGGGAGGAGTAAAGGGGGCGCTTGGGTGTCAAAGTTTAAAACCTTTTGCTTAAAGACACAAAAAACCACGTAGAAACCCTAACGAAAAATCTACAGGGGGGATGGGCTGTTAATTGCAAGACCAACATAGCGCCCCCATCTTACCACAACGGTCAGAAAAAATAGGGAGGGACAGTCGTGAAACCTCGGTGGTTGGGGGGAGTTTCTATAAAAATTCCCTCCTAAATCCCCAAAATATTCCCTACGCCACTTGCAAAAAACCTTTTTCGGTGTACAATGGGGTTGTTGCGAGATGTAAACACCTTCAAACAAGAAAATCTGGACTCGAAGGAGGACATTCTCGAAAGTCTCCGTTGAGCTTGATATCCCGCTACAGGATGATATCGGAGAACAACAAAATTTGAACAACTAACCCCAAGAGGAATCAACAATGAAAAAACTTGGAATTGATT